>CAZAZT010000060.1:0-22525 GCA_964489645.1 uncultured Chthoniobacteraceae bacterium
CGTTGGTGCCGGTGGCGGGACTCGAACCCGCACGAGGATTGCTCCCCAAAGGATTTTAAGTCCTTTGCGTCTGCCATTTCGCCACACCGGCTTTGGGCGACCTTGATGGATACAAGGTTCGCGAATGGGTCGCGAACTATGTTCGCAGTCCGAGCGCTTCGCAAGGCGATAGACCGAGGCGTGCGTGTTCTTCTGTCGACGGACGCGGGGCGGTTGCGATCGCGATCAACCGTGGCTACCTCGTTGATGGCGCACCATCGCCGTGCATGGGCGGATGCGCATCCGGATTTGGCGTCAGCGGGTCGCTGAGGAGTGCCCTCTCTATCTTCCTGGAGTGACGGGTGGCCAAGTGACGAGGGTGAGGCCGGAGGTTCGGTATTGGAGAGCGAGCTCCATCTTCCTGAAAAGACGGGTGGCCAAGTGACGAGGGTTTGGTTGAGAGTCGTTTCTTCTGATTGGAGACACGCATGGATTTGAATCGCATCACGTATTGGAACCGGCACACAGGGCGCGAGGAAGAGGAACAGGTTTACGGTGGCGCGTGGTTGGAGTGGATCTACGGATCGGCCCTAGGGAAGTTGGCGTTACATGCCTTGGTGAAGCGCGCCGCCTTTTCCGTCCTGTATGGAGCGCTGATGGATGCGCCGAGCAGCGTGCAGCGGATCGGTCCGTTCATCCGAGAGTTCGGGCTGGATCCAGCAGAGTTCTTGGATGCGCCGGAGACCTTCCGGTCATTCAACGAATTCTTCTTCCGCAAGTTGCGTCGGGAGGTGCGTCCGGTGGATGGCCGCGAGGAGGTTGCGGTTTTGCCAGCGGACGGACGGCATCTGGGTTTCGCTGATGCGAGCGCGGCGGAGAGTGTTTACGTGAAGGGGCAGCGTTTTGATCTGGTGGCGTTGCTTGGGGAGGTGGATGCGGAGCGGTATCGCGGCGGGGCATTGGTCTGCTCCAGGTTGTGTCCGGTGGATTATCATCGGTTCCATTTTCCGGTTGGCGGCATTCCCTCCGAGGCGGTGAGGACGGGGGGGTATTTGTACTCGGTCAACCCGGTGGCTTTGAGGCTGAATCTTGGGTATTTGTGGGAAAATGTTCGTTGGAAGGTCACGGTCGAGAGCGAGCGGTTCGGGCGAGTCGCGATGGTCGCGGTTGGGGCAACGAATGTGGGGTCTGTGGTGGAGACGTATCGTGAGGGTGAGCGGGTGGAGAAAGGGGCGGAGCGCGGTTACTTCCGCTTTGGAGGGTCGTACATGATGACGTTTTTCGAACCAGGACGAGTGATCTTGGAGGACGATCTGCTCGAAGCGGGACGGACGGGGCGTGAGTTGTATGCCCGGTTCGGTACGGCTTTGGGACGAGCGGGTGCGGAAAGGGGCGTTCGCTGAGGGGGAAGAGGAAGTGCTTGTTGTGAGAGGTCAAAGCCATGTCTGAAGAGAAAGAGCGTCCTAAAAGGGTCTTGGTGCTGTGTCGGTCGTTTCCCGGTGCGTTGGGGGATCTTGTCCGGGCTTTGTCAGCGTCAGGGCGGTACGCGTGTCGGGTGTTGTGCGTTGATCGAGGGGTCAATACGGGGGGCGTGGATTTCATCCAGTTACGCGATACGGAGGCGGCGGAGGTGGATGGGTCGACCTGTGTTTCTCGGGGGTTTGAGTTCACGGTGCGACGCGCGGAACGGTTCTTGGCGGTTGCGTCGGCGCATGTGAAGGAGACGCCGGATGTGGTGGTTGCGGAGGCGGGTTTTGGCGGGGCTGCGTTGATCCGGGAACGGTTTGATGTGCCTCTGATCTGTTGGGTGCCGCCGGGGTTCCGTGTGGATGCGGTGCCGTTGAGGGAGGAGGAGGCGAAGGGTTTGGGGTTCTCGGTGGCTGAGGCGCGTCGTTTTCGGCACACCTTTGATCGGGCGTCGTTGTTGGTGGATCTTGCGCAGAGCGATGCGACGTTTGTGCTGAATGACGCTGACATGGACCATGTGCCGGAGGCTTTTCGGCGTTGGACGGGGGTGTTGCCTGCGCCGGTTTCCGAGGCGGACATTGATGTGGCGGTTGGGGGGATCGAGGCTGCGGCGGTATCGGAGCGCGAGTTGGTGGTCTTGTTGGGGCCGGTGGATGGGGCGGTGGCTTGGGGCTTTGTGGAGTCGGCTTTGCGGTTGATCACTTGGAAGACGCCGGTGCGAGTCAGGGTGTTGGGCGGTGTAGAGGGGATGGAGTTGCCGGATTTGAGGCGGAATGGGGCGGAGTTGGAAACGGTGAGCGTTTTGTCGCGTTCGGAGTGGTGGCGTATGGCGGCGCGGGCGCGGGCGGTGTTGGCGGTGACTTCGGGTCGGTTTCCGCAGTTGGCGGTGGAGGCATTGGCGGCAGGGGGGCTTGTGATGGGGGCGGACGAGGGGACGACGCGATCGTTCATCCGGCACCGGGAGAATGGCGTGCTCTGTTCGGTGGATAACGAGGTGGGATTGGCGACGGAGTTGCATCGCGCGGTGAACTTTCCTGAGACCTTGACGGGGTTACGGGCGGAGGCGCGTCGGCGCGCTCGGGTGAGTCATCGGCGGACGGGGGTGGTGGAACGGTTCACGGGCTTGGTTGCGGTGGCGCGTGAGCATTTTGATTTTCGGGCGGCGGAGTTGGAGTTCGATCATCGTGGGATGCGGACGGATGGGTATCCGATCCCTGACCCGGGGTTGTTGGAGAGCGGTGTGCCAGCGGAGGCGGAGGGGCCGGCGGCATCGGTGGCATCGGTGGCATCGGTGGAAGGGGGGTGTGCGGTATGAATGTCTTGTTCGTTCATCAGAACTTCCCTGCGCAGTTGGGGATGTTGGCGATGCATTTGCGGGGGGTGCGGGGTTGGGATTGCCGGTTTGCGTGTAAGACGGGGGGGGATGGCGTTTCGATCCCGATCATCCGGTACGCGGATGAGGGGCAGGTTTCGGCACAGGTGCATTTTTTGGCGCGGAACTTTGAATCGTGTGCGCGTGCGGCGATGGGGGTTTACCGTGCGGTGCGGGATTCTGGGTATCGGCCTGACTTGATCATCGGTCATTCTGGGTTTGGGAGCACGGTTCTCTTGAAGGAGTTGTTCCAGTGTCCGGTGATCAATCTTTTCGAGTTCTATTATCAGCCGCATTCGGATGAGCGTGCGTATCGGAAAGAGTTCCCGATGGAAGCGGAGTACCAGCGGCGGTTACGGGTATTGAATGCGGCGATCCTGTCGGATCTGGATGCGGCGGATGCGGGGTACACTCCGACGCATTTTCAGCGCAACCAGTTCCCTCACGCGTACCTGCCGAAGATCCGGATGTTGTTTGATGGGGTGGATGATGCGTTGTTCCGACCGATGGCGGATGGGGGCAGGAAGATCGCGGGGCATGAGATCCCTGCGGACAAAAAGATTGTGACGTATGTGGCGCGCGGGTTTGAGTCGACGCGCGGTTACGACATTTTTGTGCGAGCGGCGAAGCGGGTTTACGAGCAGTACCCGGATGTGTTGTTTGTGGTGGTGGGCAGTGACCGGGTTTGTTACGGGGGGGATTTGCGGTATATCCGGCAAAAGTCGTTCAAAGAGCATGTGGATGCGGTGGAGCGGCCGGATCCGACGAAGTTCTTGTACACGGGCTTGATACCGACTCCTGAGTTGGCGCGGTTATTGGCGATCAGCGATGCGCACATGTATTTCACGGTGCCGTTCGTGTTGTCGTGGTCGTTGTTCAATGCGCTGTCTTCGGGGTGCCGGGTGATCTCATCGGCTACGCCTCCGGTGCGTGAGGTGATCGAGCATGGGTACAACGGATTGCTGGCAGATTTCTATGATGTGGAGGGTCATGCGGAGAACGTGTTACGGGTTTTGAGGGATGGTGAGGGGACGCGGGTGATGGGGGTTCGTGCGAGGGAGACGATCCAGGCGCGGTATTCCTGTTCGAGGGTGATTCCGCAGTTTGAGCGGATGATCCGAGAGGTGATGGGGCGACAGGTGTTTTAGACGGGGGAATGTTGACGAACATGTCGCGTATGGATGATCAAGGTCGAGTGAAGGGGGCGGGAAGTGGGGGGGAGATGGTTCCGGGCGCTCGGATGTTGGCGGCGCAGGGAGGGGGGCGAGAGGAGCAGGATCTTCTGGATTTGGCGATGGATGGCGGGGTGGATGGGATCACTTTTCATCAACGATTGATGACGTGGGTGGTGGGGCGGGCTGAGGTTGTGGCTGCGGGTTATTGGGCGGTTCGCGAGTTTCCGGAGAAGCAGGCGCGAGGGTTTCGGTTGGAGGGTTTTGGGGCGGCTGGTGCGGGTTTGGAGGGGGCTGGGGTGCGTGCTCCGGGGATGGGGAACGGGTTGTTGGAGCTGTTTGGCGAGGTGATCCGGCAGCAGGCGGTGGTTGTGGTGCCGGCGGGGTACCGGGCGAGCGGGGAGGTCGTGAATGGGACTGTTTTTCTGTGGGCGGTGAGTCCGGTTTGGTTCCGGGATCGTTTTTTGGGGGTGGGGCTCTTGATGTTGCGTTCGGGGGCTGCGCCGGAGTCTGCGGGGCGAGTTTCGGTGGTGTGGGAGGCGGTTGCTCGGTATTTGCGGGTCCGCATGGTGACTTCGGAGCGGATGCTTGAGGACGGGGGGCGGGGTTGGTTGCGTCGGGAGCGTGATTTTCTGTCGGGATTGTTGCGGGTGAATCGGTCGGCGGGGGTGGTGGTTTATGCTGCGAACGGGTTTCGCGATCTGTTCGGGGTGGACCGTGTGGGCGTTTTTGGGTTGCGGGATGGTGGTTGGGAGTTGCTTGGGGTTTCTGGAGCGGAGCGGTTTGAGCCGTTGAGTCAGGTGTGTGTGGCGATGCGCAAGGTGTTCTCTGCGTTTGCTGGGGAATCGAAGACGATGTTCCGGGTGCCCTCGCTTGCTCGTGTTCCGGAGGGAACGCCTGCGGTGCAGCGGGACGCTTTGGAGGAGTTGGCGGCGTTAGTTCCCGAGGCGGAACGGCACGGGGTGTTTGGGTGTGTCCCGAGGGGCATGAGTCCGGGAGGCGTGAACTCGAAAAGTGGGGATGCGGTGTCTGTCGGGGCGGATACGCCGATCGGGTATGGGGTGTTGATGGAGGGAGCTGGCGGGGTGGACGGGATGGACGAGGGGGCTCAGGCGGTTTTGCTGCGGTTGACCAAGGAGGTGGGGGAACGGTTGGCGGAGTTGCGGTGGCAGGAGGGGCGATGGTTCGGAGGGCTATTTGGCGGGGGCGCGGATCGGTTAGGCGGGGAGCGGACTCCATTTTTCCGGAGGCACTGGTTGACGACGCTGTTGGTGGTCCTGTTCTTTGCGGGATGGATTCCGGTGGAGGAGGGAACGGAGGGGGAGTGCGTGGTGATGCCTTCCGTTCGTCGTGCGGCAGTGGTGGAGACGGAGGGGCGGTTGCGCGAGATCTTGGTCCGCGAGGGGGAAGTGGTGGAGTCTGGACAGGTGTTAGCGCGGGTGGATGTGTCGGCTCTTGAGACGGCCCGTGAGGAGGCTCGGCAGACGCGGTTGCGGCTTGAGGCGGAGGCGCGTTCCGCGCAGGCGGCGGGGGATTCGGCGGCTTACCGTTCAGCGTCGTTGGAGGCGGGGCGTTTGACGAAGCGCGAGGCGTTGTTGACGGAGCAGATTGGGCGTGCGGAGGTGCGGGCGCCGGTTCGGGGCGTGGTGTTGACGAAGGATTTGGCCCAGCGCGAGGGTGAGGTGCTTGCGGTGGGGGCGCTGTTGTGTGAGGTGGCTTCGTTGGAGGGTTGGGAGTTGGACATCCAGATCCCTGAGGCGGATTTTGAGTTGGTTTACCGCGGATTGTCGGAGGGCCGTGCTTTGCCGGTTGGATTCGTTTTGGAGGCACGAAGCGGGTTGGTCCTCAAAACACGGTTGGAGCGACTGCAGCAGGTGAGTCAGATGGCGTATGCGCAGGCGGGGGGGAGCGTATTTTTTGTGACGGCGAATCGGTTTGATGTTCCGGAGGAGCTTGCAGGGCGGTTGCGTCCGGGATTTTCGGGAAGAGCGCGTATTGAGACGGGGCGGACGTGGTTTGGGATCAAGGCGACGCGGAAGTTCGTGCATTATTTGCGGATGCGTTGGGTTTTTTGATCGGTCATGACCGCTTCTACCACGAGTTCAGATCCTTCTGGGGCAGTGAACGTTGATCGTGCGTTGCGTCGGTTACGGTTCGATCTGAAGGTGAGTCGGCAGCGGCACGATGGGGAGTGGGTGGCGGTGGTGGGGGATCCTGCGAGCATCCAGTACGTCTCGGTGCCTTGGCGCGATTACGAGATGGCGCGCCGATTTGATGGTCGTCGGAGTGCGAGGGACGTGGCGGAGTGGGTGTTGGAGGAGGTTCCTGAGATGCGGGTGACTGTTGATGCGCGGGGGTTGGCGGAGCATCTGGTGGAGGTTGAGGGGCAGTTGAGGGGGTTGGGATTGTGTGACGAGGATGCGCGACTGGCCGAGGCACGTTTTGAAGCGCGGGAGCGGCGGCGGCGCGACGTGGGTTTGTTGGGGCGCGGGATGGGGATCCTGTTTTTTCGGAAGTCGTTGATGGATCCGGATGGAGTTTTTCGTTGGCTTTCGGGGCGCTTCCGTTGGGTTTTCACTCCGGCGTTCCAGATCTTCTACGTGTTGTTCTTGTTGGGAACGGGAGCGATGGTTTTGTCGCATTATCGGGAGATCCAGGTGGGCAACCTGTTTGCTGGGGTGGGCGGGCATCTTTGGGTGTCGCTGGGGATCTTCCTTTTGCTGAAGGTTTTGCATGAGGTTGGTCATGGCGTGGCGTGTCGGTATTTCGGGGCGGAGGTGCATGAGTTGGGCGTGTTCCTTTTCCTGTTCAGCCCGTTGTTCTACGTGAATGTGACGGACGGTTGGTTGATCCCGCAGCGTTGGAAGCGCGTGGTGATTGCGGCGGCTGGAATGTATGTGGAGTTGGGGGCGGCTGCGTTGTGTATGTGGATGTGGTTGTTGTTGAAACCGGGGTCGATCCGAGATTTTGCGGCGTCGGCGGTGATCATCTCTGGGGTTGGAACGATTTTGACGAACCTGAATCCGTTGATGCGCTTCGACGGGTATTACATTTTGAGCGATGTGCTTTCTGTGCCGAACCTTCGGACCCGGGCTTCGGCGTACATCCAAGGGTTGGTGGTTCGCCTGTTCTTTGGGAGGGAGGCGGTGCCTGTTTCGCTGGTGCAAGATTCGACCGGGTTTCGTGCACGGATCTTTGTGGCGTACGCGGTGTTATCGACGGCGTATTTGTTGATGGTCATGTGGGGGATCCTTGGGAACGTGGACCGCTTTTTTGATGGATTGGGGTTACGGTATCTCTCGCATGGTTTGGCAGGGGTGTGGTTGGTTTCATCGGTGGGGATGCCAATCCTTCGGACGGTGCGGTTGGGGTTGCAAGGGACCGAGGGAATGCCGAGTGTGGCGAGGATGCGTCCTTTGATGGTGATCGGGCTGGGTGGGCTTGTGATTGGGGCGGGGTTGGTTTTGCCGTGGCGGCGCGAGGTGGAGCGCACTTGTGTGGTGCAGCCTTCGGAGTTGCAGGTGGTGCGAGCGGTGGAGGCGGGTTTTGTGCGGGAGGTACATGTTCGGGAAGGGGATCCGGTGATGGTGGGTCAGGTTTTGGCGGTGATGGAGAATCCTGATATTGCGCGGTCGCTGGCGGAGTTACGGATCCAGCAGGATCGGGTTCGCGGGGAGTTGCGGCGGATGCAGACGGAGTCGCCTGGAGTTCGGTATGCGGCTTTGCAATCGGAGATCGCTGCTTTGGTTGCGCAGGAAGAGTTGATGAGCAAGCGGATGGGGGGGTTGGTGCTTCGTGCGGCGACGACAGGCAGGGTGGGTGCTCGGCGACTGGAATCTCGGGTGGGGCATCACCTGAAGGCGGGCGAGGTTCTCACCACGATCGTTCCTGAGGAGGCGCGGACCTTTCTGGTGCCGTTGGATGAGCGGGAGGCGCGTTTTGTGCGAAAGGATGCGCCGGTGGAGTTCCGGGTCCAGGTGATGTCGCATCGCGTTTTCGCGGGTCGGATCAAGCAGGAGCCGTTGAAGCCGGTGGGGGCGCAGTTGCACCCTGCGTTATCGGCGGCGCGTGGCGGTGATGTGCTGACCACGGAGGCCTTTATGGATGATCCGGCCCGGAAGGCGGTGCCATTGGATCGCCAGTACTATGCGGTGATCGAGACGGACGAGGCGGAACCCCTTTTGCGTGCAGGGATGACGGGACGCGTGCGCATTGATTGTGGCCGTGCTACTCTTGGCGAGTTGATGTGGCAGCGTGTGTTGGATTTTGTGAACTTGGACTACCAGTTGTGATGGGTTCAGGGGCGCGATGCATCGTTTGCCATGATTTTTCATGACGCCCTTCTTGTAGATCCACTCCCATGCCGACCGATCCTCTTCCTTCGACTGACAAAGGTTATGCCCCTCGGGTGAACCAGTTCTCGATCTTCCTTTCGCACAAAGCAGGTGCGTTGTTGGAGGTCGTACGGTTGTTGAATGCACGCAATGTGCATGTGGTTGCATTAAGTGTTCAGGATGCAGCGGATACGGCAATCGTTCGTGTGGTGGTGAGTGATCCGGAGCTGGTGCAGGACATTTTTGCGGAGCATGAGATCCCGTTTGCGACCTGCGAGTTGGTGGTGGTGGAGCTGGCGGAGGGGCCGACGGAGCTCGGTCGGTTGTTGGCTGCCTTGCTCGCTGCAGAGGTGAATATTTTCGGTTCGTACGCGCTGCTGACGCGCCCTCGCGGGCGCACTGCATTGGCATTGCATGTCGAGGACAACGAGTGTGCGACATCGGTGCTGTCGGCGCACGGATTCACCATCCTGCATCAGTCGGACATTTCGCGCTGAGGGAGCTCGGTTGGGCAAGCTCCCGACGCAGGGAGAAAACGGCGGAGTGGGGCCTGAATGCTTAGGCGAGGAGTGTGCTGATGATTTTGCCGTGAATATCGGTCAACCGATAATCACGCCCTTGGAAGCGGTAGGTGAGGCGTGTGTGATCGAGACCGAGGAGATGCATCGCGGTGGCATTGAGGTCGTGGATATGCACGGGATCCTTGACGATGTTGTAGCTGAAATCATCGGTTTCGCCGTGGACATGGCCTCCGCGGATGCCGCCTCCGGCCATGAAAACGCTGAAGCATCTCGGGTGATGGTCTCGACCGTAGTTGTCGCGGGTCAGGGTTCCTTGGGAGTAGACGGTCCGGCCGAACTCGCCCCCCCAAATCACCAAGGTGTCCTCGAATAGCCCCCGCTCTTTCAGTTCCGTCAGCAATGCTCCGGTTGGTTGGTCGGTGTCGTGGCATTGGCTTTTGATGCCGGAGGGCAGGTTGTTGTGTTGATCCCAGCCTCGGTGGTAGAGCTGGATGAACCGGACGCCGCGTTCTGCCAATCGGCGGGCGAGGATACAGTTCGCTGCGAACGAACCCGGCTTTTTGGATTCTGGCCCGTAGCGTTCATAGACGGATTCGGGCTCTGTGGAGAGGTCCGCGAGGTCGGGCACCGCCGTTTGCATCCGGAACGCCATCTCGTACTGGTCGATCCGCGCGCCGATTTCTGGATCGTGAAAGTCCTTTTCATTGAGACGATTGATTGCGCTCACATCGTCCAGCATCGACCTGCGGAGGTCGGTTGAGATGCCGGGCGGGTTGGAGAGGAAAAGGACGGGATCCTTTCCTGAGCTGAAGCGGACACCTTGGTAGCGGGACGGGAGGAATCCTGAGCCCCACATCCGTTCGTGGAGCGGTTGGGCGTTTGTGGGACCGCTCGGGCGCGAAATCATCGCGACAAATGCGGGCAGGTCGCTGTTCTCGGTCCCCAGACCGTAGGAGATCCATGATCCGAACGACGGTCTACCTCCGATTTGGTGTCCGGTTTGCAGAAGAGTCATTGCGGGGTCGTGATTGATGGCTTCCGTGTGGAGCGATCGGATCACGCAGAGATCGTCGGCATGGCGAGCGATGTGTGGCAGTAGTTCGCTGAAGAGAGTTCCGGATTGGCCGTGGCGTTTGAAGGCGTATGCGGAAGGCGCGATGGGGAACCGCTTCTGTCCTGCGGTCATGCCGGTGAGGCGTTGACCATTCCGGATGGAATCCGGGAGGTCTTTATCGAACTGGTTGGTCAGGTGGGGTTTGGGGTCCAGAAGTTCGAGCTGTGACGGAGCGCCGGCTTGGGTGAGCCAGATGACGCGTTTGACTTTTGGGCTGAAATGGGTGGCGGTTGCGGGGGCGGAGTGGGCGTCACGATGGATCAATGACGCGAGCACTGCGCTGCCAGCGGCGTAGCCGGTTCGTGAGAGGAAGTGGCGTCGATTGACCGTGTGTGGGGCAGGGAAGGGGCTCATTGGCGGGTGATGGTTTCGTCGAGCGTGAGAAGGATGTTGGCCAGCGCGGTGTATGCGGCGAGTTGGACGGGATCGATTTCGGGGGCGGGTCGGGTGTCGCCGACGTCGAGGAGCGCCTTTGCGGCGGCGGGATCGTTGGCGAAGTGTGCGAGGTACTTCTCGAGGGATTGGGCGAGGCGTTCGAGCTCAGGGGGCCGTGGTTCGCGGATGAGGAGTTGTTTGAACCCGTGGGAGATGCGGTGCGCTGGGTCGGGACCGCCCTCGAGGATCATCCGTTGTCCTAACATCCGTGAGGCTTCGACGAACGTGGGATCGTTCATGAGATTGAGCGCTTGGAGCGGGGTATTGGTCCGAGGGCGGCGCAGGGTACAGGTTTCGCGGAAAGGCGCGTCGAACACGAGCATGGCAGGGTTTGGGACCGAGCGTTTCCAATAGGTGTAAAGGCTTCTGCGATAGAGCTCGGATCCCTTGCCTGCGGTGTACTTGTTGTACCCATTTCCTGCGGTGATCTGCTCGTACAACCCTTGGGGATGATAGGGTTTCACGGATGGTCCCCCGAGTGTTCTGACCAAGGACCCGCTCACGGCAAGCGCTTGATCGCGAATGGATTCGGCTGGAAGCCGGATTCTCGGTGCTCGGGAAAGAAGTCGGTTCTCGGGATCTTTTTCAGCGGCATCTGTTGGAATGACAGAGGATTGGCGATAGGTCGCGCTGGTGACGATCTGCCGCAGCAACCGTTTGACGTTCCATCCCGAATTCATGAAATCCTGAGCGAGCCAATCGAGGAGTTGGGGATGGGAAGGGAGGTCGCCTTGGGCGCCGAAATCTTCACTCGAACGCACGATGCCGTTTCCGAAGAGCATCTGCCAGAATCGGTTAACGATGACGCGAGCGGTGAGCGGATTGGACGGGTCGACGAGCCATCGTGCGAGTCCGAGCCGATCTTTTGGGGCGTCAGCGGGGAGTGGGGGCAGGATGGCGGGAGTGGCTGCGGTCACGGGATTGCCTTTGCGATCGTAGGCACCGCGCAGAAGGATGTGCGTTGGGCGCGGTTGCTTCATCTCCTCCATCACCAGGGTGGTGGGGATCTCGAGTTCTGTGTCGTTGATCTGCTTACGGAGCCGCTCGGATTCGGCGGTCAGGGTTCTGTTCTCGATTGAACGGTTCAGGAACGTGCTTTCGAGCAGTTGGCGATCTTTGGCAGTGCGTTTGGGTTCAGGGACATGGGCGCTGTCGATGACTTCACGCGCGACGAGAAGACGCGGGTCGGCGATGGTCGATGCGAGGGTGACCGTGAGGGGTGAAGAGGGTTTGAGGACGGTGATCTCGATCTCGAGGGAACCGAGTTTGTCCTGAGGGATTGGTGTTTCAGGTTCAACGACGAGGGTGTTTGGGGTTTGTGGGGCGAGTGTCAGCGAAAGCTTGGCTTTTTGTGCGGTGGAAACGGCCTTTTCAGCCTCTGGGGCGGGGATTGCGTCTGGCGCACTGGCTCCCTTCAGCGCGAGCGGGGCGGGCTTACCGCTCGATTTTTCGTGGTGGATCAGGCGCACCAGCAGATTTTCTACAGTGACCGTTCGATCACCGGATGCGGTGAGTTGGATGCGAAAGGCGGTGTGTGCTGTGGGCTGAGGGGCGATTTTTACGCTGCGCTTGAGCGAGTTGGGCTGGGTTGGATCAAGATGGAGGGTTGGGTCTGAGGAGGAGGTGGCGGAGGGGATTTGGATCCATTCGACGGATGCAGTTGTCAGACGCTGAGCCCAACTCAGGGTCTCCCGAGCTGCATTTGCCTTGAGCGCGTTGATCTGTTCACCGACCTGTTTTGCGGATTCCTTGAGGGTCGCAATTCTCGCCTCGATTTCGGGTCGGGGCAGACGGACAAAGGGGGGCGCATTCACCCGGATATTGTTGCCGTACTGTCCGACACCGTTTTCGGGGACGTTGTGGAAGAAGGCTTTCAGCGAGTAGAAGTCCTTCTGGGTGAAGGGGTCATATTTGTGGTCGTGACACCGTGCGCAGTTGAAGGTTTGGCCGAGCCACACGGCGGCGGTGGTTTCGACCCGATCGGCGGTGTATTCGGCTAGGAACTCGTCTGCGAGCACGCCCCCTTCCTCGTTGAGCATGTGGTTGCGATGGAAACCGGTTGCGATGCGTTGTTGGAGCGTCGGGTTGGGGAGGAGGTCACCGGCGATCTGCTCGAGGGTGAACTGATCGAACGGCATGTTCTGGTTGAAGGCGTTGATCACCCAATCTCGCCACGGCCAAAGTTCACGGTCGCGGTCGACCTGGTAGCCGTTTGAGTCGGCGAATCGAGCCGCGTCGAGCCAGTCAACGGCCATGCGTTCTCCGAAGTGGGGGGATGCTAGGAGGCGATCGACGGCGCGTTCGAAGGAATCAGGCTGAGGGTCGTTGAGGAAGGCAGCGGTCTGCTCGGGGGTTGGAGGGAGACCGGTCAGGTCGAGTGCGGCTCGACGCAAGAGGGTGTGGCGTGGCGCTTCGGGCGAGGGACGGAGGCCGGCGAGGAGGGATCGATGCCGGACGAAGGCGTCGATGGGGTTGGGGGTGGTGTAGGGTGCGGGAAGGGCTGGAGGGGTGTGACTTTTTGGGGGGATGAAAGCCCAGTGAGGTTGGTATTCGGCACCCGCGGTGATCCATTGGCGCAGGGTCTCGATCTGCGATGCGGTGAGCTTTTTATGGGATTTTGGCGGGGGCATGACCTCGTCCGGGTCGGAGTTGAGGATGCGCTGGATGAGCGTGCTGGAGTCAGGTTTACCGGGAATGATGGCGCGTTCTCCTGATTTTGCTGGGGCGAGGGCGGCTTCGGGAAGATCGAGGCGAAGTCCACCTTTGAGATTTTCGCGATCGGGTCCATGGCACGCGAAGCAGTTGTCGGAGAGGATGGGACGGACCTCGAAGTTGTAGTCGGGTTTTGCTGAGGCGGTTGGAGGAAGGGCGAGAACGGAGGCGGTGGAAAGGAGTGGAAGCAGACGGCGATTCGACATGGGAGGGGGACTGTGAGGGAGAGGGGTGGCGATTTTCTTCGGGCAACTCCTGCAATTTTCATACGAAAGGAGGGACGGAGCGCCACTTCTCCGCGTTGTTGCAACGGATCACACAGGAAAGTTTGGGGGGCGGTAGCAACCTTTGATGGGGAGTGGTGTTCAATGTCCCTGTGTGGACGGCTTCTGTTCAAAGGGGGCTGCCCACGAGTAACCTGCATAAAACGATGAAAAACCTGATGAGTGTTCTGTTGGCGCTGGGGTTCGGAGTGTCCGGATTCGCGGCGGATGAGAAGAAGGACGAAGCGAAGCCGGCGGAGGCTGCCAAGCCAGCTGCGGCGGAGGCAGGCAAGCCAGCGAAGAAGGGGGAGAGGAAGGCCGTGGATCCGGATGAGGCGTTCAAGAAGATGGATGCGAACGGGGACGGGAAGGTTTCGCTCGAGGAGTTCAAGACGGGCAGGAAGGACCCCTCAGTGGCCGAGGAGCGTTTCAAGAAGTTGGACAAGAACGGAGACGGTTCCTTGACCAAGGACGAAGCTTTCCCTGTGGCCAAAAAGAAGGACAAATAAGGTCAACTTCGGGATCCAGATTCACAGCCGTCCCAGTTTTGTGCTGGGCCGGCTGTTCGCTTTTGGGTGGGAGTGCGGGGGGGGATGGTTTAGCAGTGATGGTTTGTATGAAGACCCCAAGGATACTTTCCGGCATCAAGCCGACGGGACGCCCGCATTTCGGGAACTATTTCGGGATGATGCAGCCTGCGATTGGGCTGCAGGAGAAGGGGGAGGCGTATTACTTTGTGGCGGACTATCATGCGTTGACGACGGTGCATGAGCCTGGAGCGATGCGGGAGTATTCGAGGGGTGTGGTACTGGATTTTTTGGCGTGCGGATTGGATCCTGCGCGGGCGGTGCTTTTTTTGCAGAGCGATGTGCCTGAGGTGACGGAGTTGGCTTGGATCCTGAGCTGTGTGACTCCGATGCCGATGTTGGAGAATTGTCATGCTTACAAGGATCACGTGGCCAAGGAGAAGGTGCCTTCGCATGGGCTGTTTGCGTACCCGGTGCTGATGGCGGCTGACATCTTGATCTACGATAGTGACATCGTGCCTGTGGGGCGTGACCAGAAGCAGCATGTGGAGGTGACGCGTGATTTGGCGGAGAAGATGAACCGGATGTTCGGTGAAGTGTTCACGGTTCCGGCGCCGAGCATTCGGGAGGAGGTTGCGGTGGTCACGGGATTGGACGGTCGGAAGATGAGCAAGAGTTACGGGAACACGATTGCGCTCTTTGAGGAGGAGAAGGCGTTGAAGAAGAAGGTGATGGGCATCATCACGGATTCGAGTCCGGTCGAGGCACCGAAGGATCCGACGAACTCGTCGATTGTTGCGCTGTATAAGCTGTTCGCTTCGTCATCGGATGTGGCGGCGATGGAGTCGGATTTTCGGGCTGGCGGGATCGGTTACGGGGATTTCAAGAAGCGTCTTCTTGGAGCGATCTTGGAGTACACGGCGGAGTTCCGGGTGCGTCGTGCGGCGTTGGAGGCGGAGCCTGGTGTTGCGGAACGCGTATTGAAGGAAGGGGCAGAGCGTGCTCGGGTTGTGGCTCGGCGCACGATGGAGCGTGTTCGTGCTGCGGTGGGGTTGCGTTGAGTTCAGGGGTTCTTCTTTGGGGAGATGGGCGGACAAACGAGATTGCCGGTGGGGTTTGGGAGGTTGCTGTGGGTGTACCGTTTGTTCGCTCCATTGATCTTCATCTGCCTTTTACCGGGCGCCTTGTGGAGGGCGTTCCGGCGTGGGGGCAACAAGGGACGTTGGCGTGAGCGCTTCGGGGACATCGGCTCTGGAAGTGGTCAATCGGGGCTCGAGGGATGCATTTGGGTAAGGTCGATCAGTGTGGGTGAAACGTTGGTTGCGCTCCGGTTTGTTCGGGCTCTACGGCGGGCGGGATGGACGGGCCCCGTTGTATTGACGGCAACGACATCCACGGGGGTTGCGGTTGCGGAGGATGAGGCGCTTCGGTTGGGTGTGCGGGTCTTCTTCAACCCTCTGGACTTCCGTTTTGCGGTGGATCGGTTTCTTGGTGCGACCGAGCCGTGTGCGATCTGTTTTGTTGAAGGGGATTTCTGGCCGAACCTGACAGGATCGGCATTCTTGCGAGGCATCCCGTTGCATCTGGTGAATGCGCGTCTTTCTCCGCGCTCTGCGGCGCGGTATGCCTGCGTCCGAGAGTGGCTATCTCCGTTGTTCGCGTGCTTTGCTTCCGTTCAAGTGTCTGATGAGGAATCTCTTGAGCGTTGGCGGGTCATCTCGTGCGGCATGGCACAAGGGATGATCACCGGGAATCTGAAGTTTGATTCGGAGGGAATAGGAGATGGACAAGCGTCTCAGCATGAGGTGGATGGGTCGGGCAAGCGGTTGTCTGGGTTTGGGCAGGGGCCGCTGCTAGTGGCGGGAAGTACCCATGACCCTGAGGAGGTCTGGATTGCGGGGCTCTGGCGTTCTCTTCGGGTGCGGCTGCCGGGGTTGCGTTTGGTTCTGGTGCCTCGTCATGTTGAACGGTGTGCGGAGATTGAGGTGACGCTGAATCGATGCGGGTTTTCCGTACGACGTTCCTCCGCGATGGTCGGTGTGCGTGTGGATCAGGAGACGGTGGTGCTTGTCGATTCGACGGGGGAGCTCCGTTCGTGGTACGGCATCGCGACGGTGGCGTTGATTGGGCGAAGTTTTTTGGCGCGGGGCGGACAAAACCCTGCGGAGCCGTTGATGGCGGGTACTGCTGCTGTGGTTGGTCCATTCATGGAGAACTTCACGGAGATCACGCGCGAGTTGGTATCGGCTGGTGGGGTCTTGCAGGTGGAGAGCGTTTCTGGTGTTGAGGAGGCGTTGTGCGGGTTGCTGTCGGACTCGGCGAGGAGGGCGAGGATGGTCGCTGCTGGGCGCTCGGTTCTGGCTCGGCACGATGGGTCTGCCACACGCGCTGCGGGAGTTGTTTTGGCCGGCGTTTGAGATTTGTTGACGACGTGGGAGTGGTTTCCCTGGGAGGGAATTGGGGGTAGACAATCGGTATGAATGCGCGCGAGGCAGATCAGTTCCGGTTGTACTACGTTTTCCGATGGGTGCTTTGGGCGTTGATCCGGCTCTTCTATCGGGTGCGTGTGGATGGTCTTCCGGTGTTACCTGTTGGAGGGGTTTTGCTTGCGCCGAACCATCTCTCTTGGATCGATGCGCTGTTGTTGCAGGGAGTATTTGATCGGCCGATCCGCTTCCTCATCTACGAAGAGATCTATCATCGTGGACCGTTCCGGAGTTTGTTTCGGGCGATTGGCGCATTGCCGGTGTCTCCGGTGCGTGCGAAGGAGGCGTTGAGGACTGCGGTCAGCGCGCTGCGTCGGGGAGAGGTGGTGTGCATCTTTCCGGAGGGTGAGATCTCTAGGGCGGGTTTGCTGATGAAGATCCAGCGAGGTTACCAACTGATGGCGAAGGAGTCGGGGTGTCCTGTGTTGCCCGTCTGGTTGGACGGTGTTTGGGGATCGATTTTCTCGTTCAAGGGGCGCCGCTTTTTCTTCAAGTTGCCCTCGAAGATCCGGTTTCCGGTGCGCGTGTCGTTCGGGGCGGCTTTGACGGGTGCCGCGTGCGACCCGGCGGAGTTGCGGCGCAGGTTGCTTGGTCTTTCAGCGGACGCTTTTGGGCTGAGGCCGGAGTGGGCTGAGCCGTTTGCGGGGAAGGTTGTTCGGGGATTATTGCGAGGGGCGGGTGAGTGTTTGCTGGTGGATGGTTTGGATGGATCGAGGATTTCGCGTGGGATGGCGTTGGCGGCGGGATGGGCGCTCTCCCGATTGGTTCGAGCGCAGACTTCGGCAGGTCGTGTGGCCATTGTCCTGCCACCGGGCAAGGGGGCGTTGATCGCGAATCTTGCGGTTGTCCTTGCGGGAAAGGTTCCTGTGAATCTGAACTTCACGGCAGGGCGGGCTTCGAATGCGGAGGCATTGCGAATCGCGGAGGTCGATCTTTTGATCACGGCGTCGTCGTTCCAGCAGCGGATCAGCGACTTCCCGTGGGAGAGTGCGGGTTTGCAGAGGATGGAGTTGGATCGGGTGATGCCTGGGTTGAAGTTCGGGGTGCTCGCGCGCCGATTGGTGTGTGCGGTGCTTCCCTCTTCGTGGATTGCTCGTTGGATGGGTGGGGCGCGGCGCGATGCGCAGGCGGAGACGGTGTTGTTGTTCACGTCGGGAAGCTCTGGCGCGCCGAAAGGGGTGATCTTGACCCAAGCAAATCTCCTCGGAAATGTGAGGCAGTTCTCTGACATGCTTTGTTTGGGGCGTGGCGAAGGGATCCTGGGTTGTTTACCGATTTTCCATTCCTTTGGGTCAACGGTGACCTTGTGGTACCCGATCTTGGAGGGGTTGCGAGTGGTCTCGTTCCCAAGTCCGATGGAGCACGGGAAGTTGGCGGAGTTGGTCAGGAAGCATGGGTTGTCGCTGATGTGTTCGACGCCGACCTTTTTGCGCGGATTCCTGAGGAAGGCTGAGGCGAGTGATTTTGTGTCATTGAAGTTTGTTGTGACGGGAGCAGAGAAACTTCCGATGGATTTGGCGGAGGCGTTTGAGCGGCGGTTTGGTGTGGAGGTGTTGCAGGGGTACGGGCTGACGGAGACGTCCCCGGTGGTGAGCGTGAATCTCCCTAGCATGTATGGAGTGGAGGGGGAGGTGATTGCGCAGGCGGTGAGCCGCAAGGGTTCGGTTGGCAAGCCTGCGCCAGGGGTTGCGGTGGAGGTTCGGGATCCGGAGACAGGGGTTTTGTTGCCGCACACGCAAACGGGGATGCTTTGGTTTCGAGGGGTCAACATTTTCCCTGGCTACCTGAAGAACCCTGAGCAGACGGCTGCCATGCTTTCGGAGGGGTGGATTCGCACGGGAGACTTGGGGCGGATGGATGAAGACGGCTTCTTGTACATTGAAGGTCGTTTGACCCGATTCTCGAAGATTGGCGGAGAAATGGTTCCTCACGAGACGTTGGAGGCGCGTTTGGTTGAGGTGCTGGAGCTGCCGACGGATGAGCGGATCTTGGTTGTGACGGGAGTGGCGGATGTGAGCAAGGGCGAGTCGTTGATCTTGCTGAGCACGCGAGACCTGGATCTTCCTGACGTTCAACGCCGCTTGGCCGAGGCGGGAACTCCGAATCTCTGGATGCCTCGTCGCTGGCTGCGGATCGATTCGGTGCCGCTGCTGGCGAGCGGCAAACTCGATCTGAAGGCGTGTCGTGAGTTGGCGGAGGGTGCGCCACGCTGAGAGGGGCGATTGAAAGAGGGATCCGCGACCGAGCGTGGTGCGGAGATGATTTTCCTTATCATCTCCGCATCGATATGGAGGCCCCGTTTCGGTAGCTTGACGGGATGGGTTCTCGAAGAGGCAGTTTTTTTCTGGATGCAGGTTTTTCCGTTGCGGTTGGGTTTTGTTGGATTGGGTGGGCTGGGTTGAGCATCGGGTTGCACGGTGAGGCTGCTGATGGAGTTTCCGCGGGAATGCATCGGGTCATCGGGGATCACTGTGAGGAGTGCCACGGTGGGAAGAAGATCAAGGGGGGATTCAATGCGCGTGAGTTGGTGAAACGCGCGGATTTTTTCGAGGATTTCGAGGTCTGGGGTAAAGTCGCCGACGCGGTGAAGTCGGGAGAGATGCCGCCGGACGATGGCAAGGCCGTTGGAGAGGAGGATCGAGCGGCTTTGCTTCGGTGGATCGGGGAGGGGCGGCGTCGGGCGGTGGAGCAGAATGCGGGAGATCCGGGTCCGGTGACCTTGCGACGTTTGACCAATGGGGAGTACGAGCGGACGGTTCGCGATCTGACGGGTGTGGCGTTTGACGTTGCGCGTGGTTTTGTGCCGGACGGTGGAGGTGGGGAGGGGTTTTCGAATATCGGCGACGCTTTGTACCTGACTCCGGCGCAGCTTGAGCGGTACATCGGGGCTGCGAGGAAGCTCGCTGAACATGCGTCCATTCTTCCGGGGAGCGGTGTCCAGTTCGGCGCGGAGAGGGTGGGTTTGCGGGGGCCTGACCAATGGAAGTCCATGGTCGAGCGTGGCTTGTATATTTGGTATCAGAAGGTTGCGACCCCTCATATCCCGAAAGATGGCGATGATTTGCGTGAGGCGGATTACATGGAGGCCTGCTGGAAGTTCCGGCATAAAGCGACCACAGGTGCTGTGGATTTGGCGGCGTTGGCTCGCGAGTACCGTCTGAATCCGGCTTTTCTTTCGAACTGGTGGGACATGCTCCAAACCGTCGAGCCGAAGTCGCGTTACCTGGACCTGACGCGGGTGGCGTGGCGGGAGTTGCCTGGCCCCGATCCGATTCAGCCGAAGCAGGTTCCGCCAGAGGTTCGGAAGCGTCTTGAGTCGATCCAGACACAGCGGCGTTCGTGGTTTGAGCGGACGCAGGGTGGATGGGCGGGCGTGCAACGGATGCAGCAGGACTCGGATGGCATTCGACGTTATCCGGTTCATGCCGACATTGAGGGGAAGGACCGACTGTTCCTTGTTCTTGGGGATACGGGGGATGGGAATCGTGGCGATGTTGTCACCTTTCTCGATCTGGAGCTGACTTTGAAGGGCGGCGTGAAGACTGGGTATGTGGGATGGCTTCGAAAGATGACGAATGAGGCGCTGATGGCGTTGGAGAAGGGGCGTGCGGCGGGAGGGGATGTTTCGCATGCGGAGCGGCATCACGAGAGACTTTCCAAAGCGCTTTCATTGTTTGGTAAGCATCCGCTCGGTAGGGACATCGGGGTGGATGCGATGGGGCTCCAGGCGCCGATGGTGGTGGAGCTTCCTGTTCCGACGGACGGTCAGCGGTTGAAGGTGCCTGGCTTGCTGAACCTTGATGGACCCGAGATCGACCATGCTACGGCGCAGTGGACCTTGGTTGCGGAAAATCCGCCGCGTCCGGATGCGGTGATCCCCGGGGTGCTAACGGTGTGGAAGCGTGGTTCGACGGCTCAGAAGGCGGCGGCATTCGAGTTCGAGGCGATGAAGCGCGCGTTCCCTGATTCGTTTGAACGTCGGCTTGAGGAGATCGCGAGGAACTATCATCTGCGTCCGAATCCGATTGGGGTGTACTACTTTAGCAATGAGCAGCTGCTTCCCCTTCTCACCGACTCTGAGCAGCGGTGGTTGAAAGCATCGCAAATGAACTGGAGGTTTGTCTGGAACACGAAGCCGTCGAAGCAACTGATCGAGGAGTGGGACGCAAAGGTTTTGGTGCACCTTGAAGCGTTTGTTTCGAGGGCGCTACGGCGCCCCATTTCAGCGGAGGATCGGGAGCGGGTGAAGTCGGTGTATCTTGGTGCGATCACGAAGGAGTTGGATCGGGAGAGTGCGGCGAGGGAAGTTTTGGTGGAGACCTTGGTGTCTCCGGAGTTCCTGTTCCGGATGGAGTCTGGGGAGGGCGCCTCTGGGGTTGTTCCGGTGACGCCGGTTCAACTGGCCTCGCGGCTCAGCTATTTTCTTTGGTCGACTATGCCGGATGAGGTTTTGGCGGAGCGTGCTGCGTCTGGGCGATTGGGCGAGCCCGAGGTTTTGCGGGGAGATGTTCGGCGGATGCTGAGAGACGGACGTGCGGCTGGTTTGGCGGAGGAGTTCATGGGACAGTGGTTCGAGTTCCGGGATCTGGAGGCATTCACGAAGATCGATGCGGCGAAGTTCCCTGCATTCACTGCGGAGCTTCGGTCGGATCTGAAGCGTGAGGCGGTGTTGTTTTTCTCCGAACTGATCCGTGAGAACCGGCCGGTTCGCGAAATTCTGTCGGCGAAGCACTCGTTCTTGAACGAGAGGTTGGCTCGACATTATGGGGTGGCGGGGGTGGAGGGAGGAGAGTTCCGGCGAGTGACGATGGAGCGAGGAGGCCGAGGGGGCGTGCTTGGGATGGGCGCGATGATGATCAGGACGTCGTATCCGCAGCGGACGAGTCCGGTGTTACGCGGGAACTGGATCCTGCACAATGTGTTAGGGACGCCGGTTCCGCCGCCGCCAGCGAATGTGCCACCGTTGGACGAGAGCGGTGCGAATCCGGCGACCGTGCGTGAGCGGTTGGCTCGGCATCGGCAGGACAAGGCGTGTTCGGTCTGTCACGATCGCATTGATCCGCTGGGGTTCGCTCTTGAGGGGTTTGATCCGTTGGGGCGTGAGCGGGATAAGGACGACACGGGGGGACAGCTCGACGTGGTTTCGGAGACGAAGGATGGTCGGAAGTTCCGAGGGCTTGCTGGGCTTCGCGATTACCTTCTGGAGCGAGAGGATGAGTTCTATCGGCTCTTCTCGAGGAAGCTCATCGGTTATGCGTTGGGGCGGAAGGTGATGCCGAGTGATGAGCCGCTGATCCGCGAGATCGTTGGGAAACTGAAGGGTGGGGAGGGTACCTTTGGCGATGCGATCGAGGCCGTGGTGATGAGTCGTCAGTTCTTGAATCGTCGCA
Source organism: uncultured Chthoniobacteraceae bacterium (assembly GCA_964489645.1). GTDB lineage: Bacteria > Verrucomicrobiota > Verrucomicrobiia > Chthoniobacterales > Chthoniobacteraceae > JBEEPE01. The sequence goes on from CAZAZT010000060.1 coordinate 21,773, forward strand.
ACGAGTAGACGCTGAGGGGTGGGCTGTCCGTCGCAGGGAGCAGCGATGCATCGAGGGGATGGTTTTGCGCGGAGTGCGGGGAGGGAGGGGGCGAAAAGATCGGCTGATGGAGCGGATTTTGCGGTGAGCGGGGTTGTCTGAACTCTGGATGCGAGATTTTTACGAGAATCCTGAAAGCAAGCGCTTGAACTGTCCGCCGGAGTTCAAAGCGCTTGTCGCGGTGGAGGCGCTGAGGGGGGGGAAGTCGATTGAACGGATTGCGTCCGAGCATCGAGTGTTTGCGATTCAGGTGAAGAAATGGAAGGATCAGTTTTTGGGTGTGGAATGGGTCACTGTAAGGGGGCGACGTGTTGGGGGAGGGGGGCCAGGCACGGGGGCTTGGGAGTATCAAGCGGTGGCAATCACGGGCAAGGGGAAGGTGACAGGGTTGGAGATTTGGAAGTGTGAGCGGTTTGAGGATTGTAGCCAGCGGGCGATGCGGGTGGCGGAGGTGTTGAAATGTGGGGGAGACCCCGGACGGGAGTGCCACTGGTTGGATGTTTCGGTGCGTGAAGGTCGGGTGGAGTTGGAATGGACGCCTCTTACGCTGGAGTTTGTGGTTTCGCGGAGCACGGTTTTTGGGGCGTTAGCTTTGGTGCTTTTCACGGGCATGGAGGGTTGGCTCTCGGAGGTGGGGGTGAAGGTGAGTGTTGGACTGATCGTGATTGCAGGGGTGGTGTGTGTGTGGCGGTTCGGTCTTCGTTGGATTTACGG
>CAZAZT010000061.1:0-895 GCA_964489645.1 uncultured Chthoniobacteraceae bacterium
ATTTACCGCTGATTATCATGGAAAAATCCCCCGCGATTACCGTGACGCGGAACAAGACTGGAAAGAACCCTTTGGTCGAGCTAGTGGAACCCTTGCGGATAGCGGAATCGGTCAGTGTTCAGAGTGGAGCACTCCCATGCATTGCAATGACTGCCTGATCAGACTAAGCTGAAGTCTGAGATGAATTTAAAAACGGTACTCCTAGAAATAAACGCTATGGAGGCGGACGGTATTGTTGACCGTTACGCCATTGGGGGTGCCGTTGGGGCGACGTTTTACCTCGAACCTGTTGCCACGCTTGACGTGGACATTTTTATCTCATTTCAGGCACAACCTGGGAGTTTACTAATCAGCCCTGAGCCTGTGTTTAAATATCTCACCCAGCGTGGGGCGCGAGTTGAGGGCGAATACCTGATCATTGCGGATTGGCCGGTTCAATTTCTGCCCCCTACAGGACCGTTGGTAGAGGAGGCGCTTGCCGAGGCCGTGGAAGTTGATGTTGAGGAAGTCAAAACTCGAGTTTTTACGGCCGAACATCTTGCCGCTATCGCCCTCCAAACGGGCCGTCCAAAAGACAAAGCGCGTCTTCTGCAATTTCTAGAGTCGGGAACGATGTCTACCGATCGATTCCAGAATATTCTGAAAGAGCACGCACTCGCTGGTAGTTGGAGGAAATTTGAGCAACAATTCCTTGAGACATGACATTTGAAATCGCCCAGATCATCAAAAGTAAACAGGCCTACCGAGCGCAGTTGGCAGCGCGGCCAATCGCCGAAAAGCTCCAGATGTTGGAGGAGCTGCGTAAGCGGTCCTTCGCGATCGCTGCAAGCCGTAAAAAATGATTGCGGAGTGGCAGTATTGGAAAAAATGCTTTTCCCCCTGTTTGCGCAGCCCG
>CAZAZT010000061.1:905-20874 GCA_964489645.1 uncultured Chthoniobacteraceae bacterium
TGTCGCGGGGCGCGCTAAGATGCATTCCTTTTTTGCCTGCATCGAGTGCGCAACGCAAGGAGTCCGTAGGACGAATGGAATGAAGCGCTAAATGCAGGTCGCGCGTAGCCCCTCCTCGATGCGTAGCGGCCTTGACTCGCCTTCTTCGAGGCAACCGCAGATTCTTACTGAAAAACGCCTCTTTTCTCTCTGCTACCCGATCCACCTCTCAGATCGGGGTGCGTGTCGCGGGAGCAGAGTTGCCGACGCGGGTGGTATGGCGGTCAGCGGGTTCGGAACTCGTCGGTGGCTAGAACGGCGAGGAGGAGGTCGGTGAGGCTCCCGCTTTCCTGGAGGTTTTGGCGGGTCAAGGAGGCGAGCATCTTCCTTTCGGCATGATCAGGGATGCGCCCGGTGCCGTGGATGAACAGCTTGGTTGCGACACATGTCCCGAAGTCCTCCAAATGGGAGGTGATATATTTTTTAAGATCTTGAACGTTATTGATTTGCGTTCCGTCGTGGAGCGTTGCCTCTGCGATGACGGGAGGCCCTGCGGTGGTGACTGGCTTCCCTTTTCCGTCGGTTGAGTGGATGGGGTAGTGGTCTCGCCATGCGCCGATGGCGTCAAAGTTCTCCAGGACAAATCCCGGGGGATCCAGTTTGCGGTGACAGCCTGCGCAGCTTTCTTCTTGGGTGTGAGCTGCCATCAGATCCCGGATGGTTTTTGCGCCGCGCGTATCGGGAGTGATCGCGGGGACGGACGGGGGAGGCGGAGGTGGGGGATCGTTCAGGATATTCTCGAGGACCCATTTGCCTCGGGAGACTGGTTGAGTGTCCACGCCATTGGCGGTTGCCATCATGGTACCGGCCATGCCGAGGAATCCTCCGTGGCGACCGCCTCTTGGGAGGGGGATCCGGATCAGTTTCGGATCCGCGTCGCCTTTTTCGGTTGGAGGAGGATCCATGCGATAGATCTGCTTCGCTACGATGAAGTTGGTGAAGGTGAAGTCCGGGTCGATCAAATCGGAGAGGGGGCGCTTTTCTTTCAGGACTTCGTGGAAGAGAAGGTAGGGTTCTTGGGCGAGCGCATTGTAGTGGCGTCCATCGAATACACCGAGTTGAGGGGAGGGCGTGATCTGGTTGATGACGCGCGTGCCGAGCCATTGTTCCACAAAGTTCTTTGCAAAAGATTCGGCGGGCGCAGCCTCCAAGAGGCGTCGCGCGTGGGTGAGAAATATTTCTTTTTCTAGAAAAGATCTGTCTTGAACGGCTGCGAGAAGGGCCGGGTCGGGTGGGCCTTGCGTGAGCATGTAGGACAATCGTCCTGCGAGTTGGTCGATGGGTAGTGGGGCTCCATCGCGTCGGGATTCGCGGTAGAGGAAGTGGGGTGAGAGAAGGGTGCCACGCAGCAGGTGATGCAGGCTCTCGAGGGGAGAGTGTCCGGCATCGAGATGGTTTTTTACTAGAGCGCCGTAGGATTGGGTTTCGCTAGGCGAAGGGGGGCGTCGGAATGCTCGCTCAAGGATCTTGCGTGTGCAGTGCTCTATCCATTCTGGGGAACCGGCGGCTAGGGGTGGGGTTCCGATCAGATTTTGTTGTAGCTGTTTGGACATCCGGTCTTCGGCGTCTTCAACCCGGGTGATAGGGCCTTCGATGGTCAGTTCGAGAAGATCGATTGAAGGGCCTCGGTGGAAGGCCAACCAGTTCCACGGTCGGACGTAGAACTCCGACGACCGCGCCATGCATTCCACGAGCAGGTCGAGCGAGGATTCAGGAAGTTGCGGATCGTGAGGAGTTTCTGTGGGGAGTTGGGCGAACGCTTTGGTGAAAATGTCACTGAGAGCGACGTCATCAACCGACGCGTATTCTGCTTTTCGAACGAGGCTTATTTTCTTGTTGGAATCAATTTTCTCTTCATGAAAAGAAAGCCAATTTGAGAAAAGATTGGGATTCGCCTTGAGGCGCTCTTTGACTTGGTCGAGTTGCTTCTTGAAGTTGCCGCGAACCAAGTGGGTGTGCGGTGCGTTGGAGTGCTCGAAGAGCAGTTTTGCGCCTTCGTGGATGATCAACTCGGCAGCGTAAACGGTTGGTTGACTGCTTGGTATGGGTATCTCTGTCTCGCTGGCGCCGGAGCGGATGCGAAGTTTCGGTGGGGTATCGAGATTGGCGTTGTTCGCGGCGGCTTTGATCTTGATCCGATAGGTGCCGGACGCGTGGATGCGGAGGTCGTTCGGGGAGGTTTTTTCTCCTGAGAGGGCCAATCGCATCGCGTTGGCCATTGGCAGGGTGGTTGGGCCGCCGAGGTCTCGTTCGGTGGTCGAAAAATCTTTGGCTGCGACGGAGCGCGTCTCGCTTTCGACGTTGCGAGGGAGCCTGAAAACGCGGTTTGCAACGAGGGTCGCGCTCTCTGCGTACGATTCGAGGAGCGGAGGGGAGAAGGCCAAGGACTCTGCGACGTTATCGAAGCCGTGTGAGCGCGTGTCCTCTGGAAATCCTGATGGCAGTTGAAATCCTCCGTCGAAGAGTCTTTTGATGGTTTGAAGATATTCGGCGCGGTTCAGACGGCGGTACGGGGTCGCGTTCTTCGGTTTTTTGAGAGTGAGCCCCGAATCGATCCAGTCGCGTGTGAAGTTTGCGAGCTCGGCTTTTGGACGCTCTTTTTTCGGAGGGGGCATCGAGCCTTTTTGGAGCGCTGCGTGGACCCGCTCCAACAGCGAGGTTTGGGTGGGATCGTCCCATTGCACCGCGTCAAACTCGAGATCAACGCCGCCCTTTTTGGTGGTTTTGTCGTGGCAGTCTGTGCAGTGGGCGTCGAGGAGTTCCTTGAAGGGGGCGGGAAGCGGCTCGGCATTGGCCGTTGGCTGGGCGGGAACGGCGGAGAGCACTCCAGCGACAAGGAGAGATAGACCCTTTGTGGAGGGGTGTCTGGTCATGGACCGTGTGCGCGGTTCGGGGCCTTAGCTGAGGAGGGAGTCGATCCCGCTTTTTGCGTTGGAGAACTGGTCGCAAGGAATGCCCAGTTGACGCTGGAGCGTGATGAAGAGGTCGCCGAGGAGCGTTTCCTTTTGGCTTGGGTTTTCGGACCGGAACGCGAGGTGTCCTTGGTGCTTGAAGTTACCTCCGGCGACGATGGTGGGTAGGTCGTCGTTTGAGTGTCGACTTGCATCGCCCATGCCGGTTCCCCACATCACGATGGTCTCGTCGAGGAGGGGGCGTCCATGCGCATCGGTTTTGGAGCGGAGCTGTTCGAGGAAGCGAGCCAGCAGTCGCATGTGTTCGACATCGATCTGGACAAGTTCCTCGATCTTGTCTGGGGCTTTGCCGTGATGGGAGAGTGAGTGATAGTTGAACTTCAACGGTTTGCCGTTGATGGTGAAGAGCTGTCCGAGCCCGGCGAGTCGCAGGGTGACCACCCGGGTCGAGTCGGTTTGAAGCGCGAGTGCCATCAGGTCGAACATGATGGATTCGCACTCGAGCATGAGGTGAGTTGCGAGAGGGTCGGAGTCGGGGATGCGGTATTCTGTGGAGGGTATCGGGTCGTGGACCCGCGAGATTTGGCGGTGGATGCGCTGTTCGACTTCGCGAACGGAGGTGAGGTATTCGTCCAGTTTGTCGCGGTCCGCCGGATTGGCTGCTGCGCGCAACGATTTTGCTTCGTCGAGAGCGAGGTCAAGGATGCTGCGACCGCTCTTGAGCAGGTATTCGGATCGCTGGCGTTCCACGGGAGATTCGGCCACGAAGAGTTTGCGATACACGACGCTGGGGCGGTCGATAGCAGGTAGGCCGACGCCTTTCTGGGCATAGCTCATGGGGGGACCGTCATCAGCGCCAGCGTTGAGCGTCAGGGACGGGTGGCGGGTGGCGGTGCCGATCTTTGCTGCGACCCGTTGATCGAGGGATACGTCACCGGGGGTCTTACCGCAGAGGTAGTTCGGCCAGTTGCCATGTCCCCCAGCGGCACGATGGTCGAGTCCCGAGAAGAGGGTAAACTTTCCGCGAAGCGGTTCGAGCGGTTGGAGGGTGCGCGTGGTTTCGAATTGGGGACCGGTCGTGGTTGGGTAAAGAACGGGGGTGTGGAGGCCTAGGTAGGCACCGATGCAGACGAGGCGTTTTGCCTTTGCCTCTGCGTTCTCGGATGGGGATTTGGAATCGTTCGCTTGGAGACCGATGGATTCCAGAACCGGGAGGGCGAGGAGCGATCCTGAAGTTGCGAGAAAGTGACGTCGGGAGGGGAGCATGGCTTTATTGATATGATACTTGGAGCGGAGGGCGATTCGGAAAAGTGATGAGTCAGCGTGTGCGGAAGCACTCATGGAGAACGAGGTCGCGGATGAGATCCTTCAGTCCCCTTTGCTCGTTGAGATGGGAGTCTGCGAGGGCATTCAATGTTTTGCTTTCCGCATAATCCGGTGCGCGTCCGATGGCGTAGGTGAAGAGTTTTCGAGTGAGGCATCGAACGAAGGGGCGGGGATCGGCGAGGAGGTGTTGTTTGAGGGCGACAATGTCGTCAAGCGTGGTGCCGTTGGGTAGGATGGAGGCAGGTTCTATCCGAGGCCACTGGTCCTTTTTTGCGTTGGCAACGGGATAGGCTTCGCGCCATTGGCCGATGGCGTCGAAGTTCTCGAACAGGAATCCGTAGGGGTCGATTTTGGTGTGACACCTCGCGCAGCGTTCGTCGCTCGTATGGGCTTTCATCAGGTCGCGGATGGTTGCTGCGCCACGGGTGTCAGGGGTGAGAGCGGGCACTGATTCGGGTGGCGGTGGGGGCGGGTCGCCGAGGACGGTTTCAAGGAACCATTTGCCGCGGATGACCGGTTGCGTATCGACCCCGTTTGCTGTCGCCATCATGACCCCGGCCATTGAGAGGATGCCGCCTGAGCGGGAACCTCGCGGGAGGTCGAATCGGGTGAGGGCGAAAGGTTGCTTGGCATTGTGAGGGGGCAAGTCGAGGCCGTACATTTGGCGTCCGACGGTTGGGTGAGTGTGGGTGAAGCCTGGATCTATCAAGTCGATGACCGGCAGGTTTTTTTCAAGGATCTCGTTGAAAACGAGTTCGGGCTCTTTGATGACCGCGCGTTGGTGATCCGTGCCGAATCGTCCGAGAGATGGGTCAGGCATGATCAAAGGGATCTGTCGGGTTCCAAGCCACTGAGCGACAAAGTTTTCGACAAAATCAGTGTGAAGTCTTGATTCGAGGAGTCTGTCTGTGTGAACGACGAGGGCCTCGGGGGAGTCGAGCTTGCGATTGTTTGCTGCTTCGATCAGGGCTGGGTCTGGAGGTGACAGGGTGAGGAAGTAGCTGAGACGGCTTGCGAGTTCGTGGGGGGTGAGTTGTTCGCCGGTTCCGTTGCGGTAAAGGAACTGTGGGGAGATCATTGCGGTGCGCAGGGCTAGGTGGAATGCGTCTTCCAGCGCCGCGCCATGTTCGGTGTGCTCACGGATGAGGGCCGCGTAGCGCTCGGATTCGATTGCCGTCGGGCTCCGGCGGAACAGTTTTTGAAGCATGCGCTGAATGGCCGCGCTTCTTTGATCGGGCGTGCTGATCCGGTTGAGGGGAGTGCCGACGAGGGAGGTTTGGAGTCCTCTTGCGCGGCCGTAGCGGTAGTGTTCAACGGCTTCGAGTGGACCTTCAATCTCGAGTTCATGGATGTCGAGTGCGGGTCCGTCGGAGTAAAGTTTCCAGACCATCGGGATGACATAGAAGTGCATCTCGTTTCCTCCGACTCCGCTGGGATTTTTGTCCACGAGCATGGCGTCGATGAGGTGTTGGATGTCGGATGATGAGAGGTTCGGCGCTGAAGGGGGGAGTTGTTCCACCGTCTCTTCAAAAGCACGCTGAACCATTTTCTTCCTGATTTCGTAACTTTTTGAGACGAAAGGTTTAAGGCGAATCGCTTGGTTTGGAGAGTCGGGTACAGGCTCATGGAGGGCGAGCCACGCTGCGACGTGCCGTGGGTGGTGAGCGAGATGCTTCCGAAGATCGTCTTCGATGCCTTTGTACGGGAAGTTTGCGTCGATACGGGAGAAGGCAGCGGACTTGTGTTGGAAGCCGACGGATTCGCCGAGATGGAGGACGAGGGTGAACTCGTGTTCGGAGTTTCCGGTTGTGGGGATGGTGAAATCTTTGTTGTTCACGGTCACCGTGAGCGGCGTGCTGTCGACGGGTTTGAAGGCGGATGCTTTGAAGCGGACGCGGTATTTTCCTGAGGCACTGGCCACGAATTTACTGGTTGAGGAATGGTAGTTCCGGAAAACGAGCCGCATTTTCCCATCGACGAGGAGGCTGGACGGTCCGTATCCGTCGGCACTTGAGAGGTCGGACGGGGGGATGACGAACTTTTGCGAGGGAGGGATTGCCTCTTGAGGTTGGGGGAAGATCTGGTCTGCGACGGATATGGCGACGTCGGTGTAGGCCTCGAGTAGCGGGGGCGAGAGGTGGAGCGCTTCCGCGACGTTATCGAACCCATGCTCGAGGGCGTCCTCAGGGAATCCTGCTGGAAGGCGGAAGGGGATGCCGAAGATCTGGCTGATGGTGCGGGCGTATTCTGTCCGGTTCAGGCGGCGGAGCGTGGTGTGATGCTGCGGGGCTCGTTCGGAGAGTGCTTCATCGATCCAGTGAAGGATCGCGCTGGATTCCGCGGACGAAGGGCGAGGTTTCCGTTTTGGCGGCATTTCATCGGCGGACAGCACGCGGTGGATCTCCTCGAGGAGGCGGGTCGCTTTTGGCGATGCGAGGTCGAGGGAGGTGAAGTCGAGATTTACGTCCCCTTTGGATTCGTCGGCATCGTGGCAACTTGTGCAGTGCGCGGAAAAGGCTTCACGCACGACAGGTGGGAGGGTCTCAGGGACGGGTTTTGCGAGGATTGGTGAGCAGGCAGAGGCAGCGAGGAGGAGGGCAGTGATGAGCGTGCGCGCACGAGCGATGCACCTCGGAGGTGGGGCGTACATGGAGCAGGGAGGCGGGATGAGCTTCAGGCGAGCAGGTCGTCGAGACCTTTGGTGGCGTTGGAGAAGCTGGTTGATTCGATCCCTAGACGACGCTCGATCGAGATGAACAGGTCTCCGAGGAGGCGCTGGTCTTGGGCCGCAGGGTTGCTGGAGAGGGCGAGATGTTGGCCGTGTTTGAAACCGCCGCCAGCGATGAGGGTTGGGAGATCATCGTTGGAGTGGCGGCTGGCGTCGCCCATGCCGGTGCCAAACATGACGATCGTGTTGTCGAGGAGGGATTTGCCGTTTTGGTCAGGAAAGGATTGGAGCTTCTCGATGAACCGGGCGAGGCACTGCAGATTTTCGCGGTCGATTTGGACCAGTTCCGCAATTTTTTCGGGATCATTCCCGTGATGGGAGAGGGCGTGGTACCCGTTTTTGAGCATTTTACCATCGAGGGTGAAGACCTGTCCGCCCCCGGGCAGGACGAGGGAGAGCACGCGGGTGGAGTTGCTCTGGAGAGCGAGGGCCATGAGATCGAGCATGACGGACTCGCATTCGATCATGAGATTGGGGGCGATGGGATCTGCGGCGGGGAGTTTATAGGCGACTTCTGGAACGGGGTCGTTGGTTCGGGCGAGTTGTTTGCCGATGCGGTTTTCGACTTCTCGGATCGAGGTGAAGTATTCGTCCAGCTTGGCTCGGTCGTTGGTGTTAACGTTGGCTGCGATTGACTTTGCATCGGAGAGGACAAAGTCGAGAGCGCTTTTACCTGATTGGAGAAGGTATTCCGTGCGGCGCCGATCGGCTTCGGATGCGAAGAGTTTCCGGTAGAGGACGCTGGGGCGTTCGATGGCGGGTATGGGGATATTACCGAGCATGAAGGACATGTTTGGTGACCCGGAACCTGCACTGAGGACGAGGGAGGGGAATCGGGTCGAGTCCCCAAGAGTTGCTGCGACGCGTTGATCGAGTGAGATATCACCGATTTTTTTGCCGCAGAGGTAGTTTGGCCAGTTGCCGTGTCCGCCACCGGCGCGGTGGTCGAGACCGGAGAGGAGGGTGAATGCGTTACGGTATGGGGCGAGCGGTTCGAGGGTTGGCGTGATTTCGTAGGCTTTTCCGTGAGCAGTGGGGTAGAGGGCGGGAGTGTGGAGGCCGAGGTATGCGCCGATACAGACGAGATTACGAGCGGTGTTTGCCGGTGGCGTCGGGGTGGAACCGCGCAGGGATTCCATGAAGGGGAGGGCGATCAGTGAACCGGCGTTTCGGAGGAATCTGCGGCGGGTGGAGTTCATGAGAGAGGCTTTCGAAGAGCGATGCCTGCAGGCATCGGCGTATTAGCGGAGTAAATGTTGTGACCCCTTGGAGGGGATGCCGGGATTGTCGGGATCGGAGGATGCGGAGCAGTGGGAATCTTGCAGGTTTAGGCAAGGAACTGACGGTTCTACTTGCAAAACGGCGACTGCGTTTTCAGGAGAGTGTTGGGATGGGTTTGAGTTGCTCGATGGCGTTGAGGATTGCGTCTCGAAGGGCTCGAAGGCTTTCCTCTGAGGTCACTTTCTCACCGGATTTGTCTGTGAGGTAGAAGGTGTCGATGGCGGCCCCTTTTTCTGTGGCGATCCGTGAAAGGGCGATCTCAAGATCGAGGCGGCTGATGGAATCCAGCACGACGTGCAAAAGGCCGAGTCGGTCTGGCGTCTGCAGGTCGACGATCGTGTAGGCGGGGTGCGAACTGGTATCGATGACGATCCGTGTCGGGAACTCGACTTCATCGGAGAGCTGGAATCCCCTCTTGGTCAATGATTTATCCATCAGGCCGCGGAAATCGAAAGATTCCACATCCAGGGCGAGTTTCAGTGTTTCGGAGGCTTTGGCGATGCTCTTGGGATTCGTCACCGCTTGGAGGTCCGCGTCACAGACCCGAAAGATATCGATCACCAAACTGTCGCCGCGAGTGAATGCGTCTGCTCCGAGGATGTTGAGTTCGGCTGCGGACAAGGAGCCTGCGATCTTTGCAAGGAGCTGATGTCTGTCCCAGCCACAGAACCAGAACTCGGAGTGGCCCTTGTTCGGGTGGGCGATCCATCGACCACTGAAGCCGAAGGCATGGATTGAGTGTTCCGAGGCGCCAGTTCCTTCCTTTGCGATCCAGTCGATCTTTGCGGCGGACGCTGGGGTTGGCGCGAACGATTCCCGCTGCGCTAAGAACTCTCGGAACAGCTTGATGTGGTCAGCAATTTGGGCGGGTGTGTAAGCCAGAAGGTAGCGTTCGGGCATCGACTGGAAATGAGCCTCGATCTCTTCCTGATAGTCGTTCGGGAGGAGCTTAGAAATCGCCTCGATCACGGTGTCCCGCTCAATACGACGGTTCCGGTAGAAGGCGTCATTATCGGCCAGGTAGAGACTCGCGTGTCGGTAGAGTTGCCATACGAGGGACTCTTTCCAGTCGGACCACGTCTCCTCTCCGATCCCTTGTCCGTCGACGAGGGTGAGTAGCATGAGGTTGTCGAGGTTTGTCTGGCTGCCCACCAGTTCCGCGAACTCGGCGATGGTGGAAGGGTCCTCGAGATTCCGTCGCTGGGCGGTGTGGGACAGGGTGATATGATGGTCGACGAGGAAGATCAGGCGTTTGCGTTGTGGCGAGGTGAGTTGCAGCCGGGCCGCGACACGCTGGGCTGCGATTGCGCTCTGATCGGAGTGATTACGGGAGTTCGCTGATTTACCGGTGTCGTGCAAGAGGATGGCCAGGTAGAGGATGGAAGGGTCCTCGAGCCGTTGGAACAGGTTCTTGTAGTCGCGCAGACGCGGTTGGTCGGTGTCGATGAGTTCGTCGAGTTTCTCGATGCACACGAGGGTGTGTTCGTCTGCTGTGTAGCGGTGGAAGAACTCGTGTTGGACGAGGCAGGTGAGTTCGCCGAACTCGGGGATGTATTTGCCGAGGAGATCCACCTCGTGCATGGCACGCAGGACATGCCCGACTTCTCCTTTGCGCGAGATCATCTCCAGGAAGATCTCGCGTTGGATTTTCCCATACTGGAAGGCTCTGTCGACCAGATGGATGCGTCTCCGGATGAGGTGCTTCAACTCCGCGCTGAGGGGCTCTCCACGCTTTTGGGCGGTTTGGAAGGTGCGCATGAGCCGTGCAGGGTCCTGGGTGTAGATTGCGCGAGACTCCGCGAAGAGTTCCCCATCCTCGCTGTACAGGCCATCGAACGTCTCGCGCCGTGCTTTCCGTTTGATCCCGAAGAGCCGGAGGAGGCGGGTGCGCTTCGGGATGCGTTTGGGGAGCACGGACATCCGTTCGGACATGAGTTCGGTCAGGTTGTAGATGTTGCGTGCGTGCTGGTAGTAGTCGCGCATCAGAGCTTCTGTGCGTCGGATGATGCTTTTCTGGGAGTAAGCGAAGGTGTTCGCTATACGCAGTTGCTGGTTGATGAGAATGACGTCGGAGGGGCGGTTGTTGAGGTAATGGAGTTCATTCCTGATCCGCAGCAGGAAATCATAGGCTTCATCCAGTTGTTTGCGTTCGGAGTCGTTGATGAGTTTATGTTCAACGAGTTCGCGGGTGGACTGGATGCGGTCCTTAAAGAAGCTGATCCAGAGAAGGTTTTGGTAATCACGAAGTCCGCCGCAGCCGTTCTTGATATTGGGCTCCTGCATGTACACCGTTTTGCCGAACTTCCCGTGGCGTTCTGTTTGGTTTTGAACGCGTTGCGTGATGTATTCGTTCTCGAACCCTTTCACGCAGCGTTCGATGAACTGTTTTCGAAAGTTCTCGAAAAGCTTTTGATCGCCGACGACAAGGCGTGTCTCCAAAAGGGAGGTTTTTGAGAGCATGTCGGCATTTGCCTGTTCGATGGCCTCGTCGATGGTTCGCGAGGAATGCCCGACTTTGAGTCCGAGGTCCCACAGGGTGTAGAGGACGAGCTCAACCAAGGGGCCTAGGTGGGATTCGATGACGGGTTTTGGGCCGTCATGAAGAAACATGATGTCGATATCAGAGAAGGGGTTGAGTTCTGCCCTTCCGTATCCGCCGATGGCGCTGAGTGCGAAGCGGAACTTCTTTCCGTCCACAGGAATGCCGATTTCGGGAGCGGTTCGGATGAGGTGTTGGAGGATGACATCCAGCACAGCGGCCCTTTGGTGGCAGATATCGACACCGGGTCGCCCTTCCTTATGCAGGGTTAGCAGCCTTTCGTTCTGGTTGGTGAGGAAGGATTTGTAGATGGGCAGGAGCCGGTCTTTGTCGAGGCCATGATGGTGCATGAGGTCTCGTTCCGCTTCAGCGAGGACGGCGTCTCGGAAACTAGGCATGGGTAAATGTGGGGTTTCTGGACGGGTGAGGGCAAGAGCGAGGTGAAGGGCGGATGAAAGGGGATGTTGACGAGGCTGCGCGACAAAATGACCCTTCTCGTGAGCCCGATCGACGGGTTATTCACATTGATATGGAACTGACACGCACTGCCTACGGAACTTGGAATGGGGGACGGTTCATGCACTTTGGCGAACCGATTGATGATGCGCGCTTTTGTGCAAGCATCAGAAGGGCTTACGAGAAAGGTGTGCGGACTTTCATCACGTCGGATGTCTATGGGAATGGTGCAGCGGATTCGATGTTGGGCGAGGCGCTCTCGGGGATCCCGCGGGACACGTACTGTTTGGTGGGGTTGGTTGGGCACGATTTTTACAAAGGGGAGCGCAATGGGTCGAAGGGGTTTCCGAGGTTCACGGATCCTGTGTTGAGGAAGGCCCAAGACTATGCGGATTATCTTGAGATGGCAGTGACTCGGTCGCTCGAGCGTTGTCGGGCGGACCGGTTTGACTGCGTGATGTTGCACAATCCGGATTCGATCGGGTACAGCGAGGACTCGGTCTGGAAGGCGATGCAATCGCTGCAGGACAAGAAGTTGACGGAGTTATTGGGGGTTGCGCCTGGGCCTGCGAATGGATTCACGCTGGATCTGATCCTTTGTTTTGAGCGTTTCGGGGCCTTGGTGGATTGGGGCATGGTGATCCTGAATCCCTTGGAGCCTTGGCCGGGTCGGATGTGTCTGGATGCCGCTGTGAAGCATGGGGTGAAGTTGACCACTCGCGTTGTGGATCATGGTGGTTTGTTCCATGGCGATGTGCGTCCTGGACACGAGTTTGCGAAGTACGATCACCGGATCTACCGGCCCGCTGGATGGGTGGAATCAGGGTCTGAGAAGATTGCGAGGATGCAGCCAATCGCGGACAAGTACGGCATCTCTTTGTTGCAGTTGGCGTGTCTTTGGAACCTGTCCCATGAACCGGTTCGGAGTGTGGTTCCGACGTTGATCCAGGAGATTGGCGTGGGCTGCAAATCGATTGAGGACAAGGTGGATGATCTCGCGTCATTGCCTGACATCGGTCTCTCTGTGGAGGAGGTGGAGGAGATTGCGTCCATTGGTAACAACAAGGGCTGCATGGATTTGAAGGGCGGTAATCCGGCGTATGAGGGGGATCCTATGGCGGATCGGTGGTCACTGAGTGCGGACTTACTGGACGTGGCGCGTCGTTGGAGCATCGATCCGGGCACCGATCTTGTCTGCACGCATAAATCCCAGCCTTGATGGGCTTTATTGACTGGGTCTCTTGTGTTCGTGAAGACCGCGAGCAAGAGGTAATGGAGACGGTCCAGTGGATCAAACCGCTGGACCTTTTTTTTCGTCAGATTGTCCGCTGAGAGGCGCGTTGGCGGGAGGGTTTGGTATCACGCGTTTCCAGATGGGAACATCCTGTTTGAGAAGGTCGATGAACCGTTCGAGGAACCGGAACGCATTGATCCTACGTTCACTGTGGATGCGGATGTAGAGGGATGTCTCGGATACGGCAACAAAACCTGTCCGATGGAAGAAGGCTATTTCGAGGATGGGGTGATCTTGGTGAAGGGTCTTGGCGATCCGACGGATCTCTCGGTCAGCCATTGGAAGGTAGGCTTCGTAATCGATGCCTGAGATTGGATGCCCGTTCTCGAGGGAACGGACGACGCCCGAGAACTCCACCACGGCACCCGCGTCCGCGCGGCGGTCGGGTCTGAGGGGGGCGGGGTCGAGTGGGATGGCGCTGATGTGGATCGAGAGTTGCATATCCGCCTTTCGCTTATGGTTTAGCCGCCGCTCACTGGGGGGATGATGGCGATCTCTTTTGCATCGCCGAGCGTGGTATCCCACTGCACATACTCAAGGTCCAAGGCCACTCTGACGGAGAGGGTCTGGATGCCGGGCATGACGCGTTTGACGATGGTTTCCACGGTGTCGTTGGATGCTGCCTCAACGATTTGCTCGCCGGTTGGCAACCACTGTTTGGCGATGGAGAACGCAACGATACGTACAGTTCGTGTTTTCACGGCAGTGATTGGAACGCGAGGCCGAGGTGCTGGATGATGTCGGACGCTGTCAGGGACTCGTCCGTCAGGCCGGAGGGATGTCCTGACGAGGTGATGATTTGCGCGGTTTTCCCGCATAACCAGGCGGCTGCTGAAGCCGCATTGAACGCAGAGACTTTGCGCGCAAGGAATGCTGCTGCCACGCCGCTCAGGACATCGCCCATTCCTGCGGTAGCCATTCCGGGGCATCCGGTGGTGTTGAATCGTACGGCGCCGTTTGGCGCGGCGATGATGGTTCGTGAACCTTTGAGCAGGACGGTGGCGTGGGTTTGATCGACAAGCGCGAGGGCTGCGGAACGGCGGTCAAAATCAGGAGGTTGAGGGAGAAGGCGCTGCAGTTCGCCGGGATGAGGAGTCAGCAAGGTCTCCCGGTTCTCAGATACGTTGCGGATGGCGTGGACGGAAAGGCCGTTGAGTGCGTCGGCATCGAGGACAAGCGGTCCAGCGTACCCGTGGAGCAACGCATTGAGCTCGTGGGATTGTCGTCTACCCAGACCGGGGCCAACGACCAACGCGTCGGCGCGGACTTCGAGGGCATCCGTGAGGGAGCGAAGGGGGCGGACCATGATGGGAGCTGGCGTCATGGATGCGGTGACAGACCAAACGTCTTCGGGGACGAAGAGGGTGACCAGTCCGGCTCCGCTTCTGAGTGCGCCTGAGGCGCAGAGGGCTGCTGCTCCAGCCATGCCATTGGATCCGGCGACAACGAGAACTCTGCCTGCTGCGCCTTTGTGCTGAGAGAAGGGGGGGCGAGGGATGAGTGACGCGACTTCATCCGAGGTGATGAGTGAGGCGGTATCGCTTTGCGCGGGGGTCAGGGAGCGGGTTGACTGTTCGGTCAGGGCTCGTAGCGGGACGAGTTCGATGCGCCCGACATGATCGATCGCTTGGTCCGCGATGAGTCCGGGTTTCGGGAATCCAATGGTGATGGTGATGTCGGCGTATACAGTTGAAGAAGAGGGGTTTCCTGAGTCGGGATTCAGGCCTGACGGAATGTCCAACGCAACGGTTCTGACTCTTCGAGAGTGCCTCAGTTGGTTCATTTGCCGCGTGATCTTGGCGTACTCTGGGGATAGAGGACCTGCGGAGCCGATTCCCAAGAGTCCATCGATGAGAAGGATACAGCGACTGTGGGGAAGATCTTCGAGAGGGGGGAGTACGGAGGCATGTTCGCAGAGGCCTGCTTCTCCGAACTTCTTGCGGGTGAGAGCGCTCCAATCATCTGGGGGAGTGGCTGGTACGAGGGTGACTTTCCAACCGTTCACGGCGAGTTCTCGGGCGACGACGAGGGCGTCTCCGCCATTATGCCCTTTTCCGAAGACCGCGTAGGCGTGGCCTGGAGTCGGAAAAGATTCGAAAAGGATGCGTGCGATGCCTGAGCCAGCCTCTTCCATGAGGGATTCAGGCGATTCACCGTTCGCGAAGACCTGTTTCTCGAGGGTTCGGACTTGGGCTGCGGAGAGGAGCATGCGGGTCAGGCGAGAGTGGAGAGTCCGAAAAAGGTTTCTGCTGCGCGGGATGTGTGTGTGGCTAGTTCCTCCAGGGATTCCGAGCGGAGGGCGGCGATATGCTCGGCGGTGAGTCGCAGATGCGAGGGTTCGCACCGTTGTCCTCGGAAAGGAATGGGAGCGAGGAACGGGCAGTCGGTCTCGAGGAAGAAGGATCCTTTTGGGAGCCGACGTGCGGCATCCTGCGCTGCCACTGCAGTTTTGAAGGTGACGATTCCTGTGAATGAGACGGCGTGTCCGAGAGTGATGAGATGCGAGGCTTGTTCGAACGAGCCTCCGAAGCAGTGAAAGACGGCTCGCAGTTTGCCTGTGAAGGGGGCGAGAAGGTTCAGGGTGTCCTCCCACGCATCTCGCTGGTGCACAACGACATTTTTTTGATGTTGAACGGCCAATTCGAGTTGCTGGATGAAAAAAGCCGACTGGCGTTCGCGTGTGCGGGTGACCTCGGCAGGGGAGAGGTGTGATTCGCGGTGATAATCGAGGCCACATTCACCGATTGCCACGACGTTCGGATGGTTGAGAAGCGGAGTGAGGAGCGCGGGTGCTCCGTCTGGTTCGTCAGGGACGTAGCACGGATGGATCCCTACGGTCGCTTTGAGTTGAGGATATTTTTCGGAGTAAGCGACCGATCGATGGGATCCTTCCACGGAGGTGGAGATCTGGATCATGCGATCGACTTTTGCTTCGGCGGCTTGCGTGAGGACGGAGTCCAGATCGTTCGCGAAGCGGTCGAAATCGAGATGGGCGTGCGTATCGATCAACATGGATGGTCACCACTCGACGACGGTGGAGGCCCAGGTGAGTCCACCTCCGAAGACGACCATGAGGATGTGATCCCCGCGGTTCATGCGGCCGGTTCGCGCGGCTTCGTCGAGCGCGATGGCGACAGCTGCGGCGCTGGTGTTGCCGAAGCGGTCGAGGTTGATCATGAAGCGGTCCATGGAAACGTTCATGCGCGAGGCGATGGCTTCGATGATACGAAGGTTGGCTTGGTGAGGGATGAAGCAGGCGACATTTTCGACGGATACGCCGGCGAGGGAGAGCGCGGTTTGGCCTGCATTGAGCATGGCGGTCACGGCCTGCTTGTAGGTCTCCTTCCCGTTCATTTGGATGGTGTTAAGGCGCTGGGCTGCGTTTTCGGCCGTGACGGGGATCTTGCATCCGCCTCCTGGGATTTGGAGGATCTCGGCAAATCGGCCGTCGCTGCCGTTGACCGAGGACAGGATACCGCGTGATCCGGGGCGATGTTGGAGGACTGCGGCTCCTGCGCCGTCTCCGAACAGGACGCAGGTGTTTCGATCAGTCCAGTTGACGATGGTGGAGAGCTTTTCAGCGCCGATGACCAGGACCGTTTTCATGGCTCCGCTGGAGATGAATTGTCGTCCGATTTCCAAGGCATAGAGGAAGCCGGAGCAGGCAGCACTGACGTCGAAACACACGGCCTTGAACGCTCCGATCCGCGTTTGCACGAAGCAGGCGGTGGAGGGGAAGAACATGTCGGGCGTGATGGTTGCGACGATGATCATGTCCACGTCTTCTGGGGACACGTTGGCATTTTCGAGAGCGGCGCGTGCGGCATTGGCTGCCATATCGCTGGTGGTCTCGTTTTCTGCGGCGATGCGTCGTTCGCGGATGCCGGTTCGGGTGACGATCCACTCGTTGGACGTCTCCACCATTCTCTCGAGGTCAGCGTTTTTCAGGATTTTCTCAGGCACGTAGGAGCCGGTGCCGACGATGGAAGCGGAGAGCGGTGAGGAGGCTGACATTCAGGAGTTCAGGGTTGTGAAGAGGAGAGCGGTTGAGCTGGCTGACTATTCGGATGGCGAGTCAACCGTTGCGGGCTGAGGGAGTTCTGCTGGGGTGTTGGTGGCGTTATAGCGTGCGACCTCCTCGATGATGTGGGGGTTGACGCTATGGCGAACGGTTTCGAAGCCGGCGCGGATCGCATTTTTGACGGCGAGTGGCGAACTGCCGCCATGTGCGATGATGCATGTTCCGTTCACTCCGAGGAGGGGCATGCCGCCGTATTCTTCGGCGTTGGTCTTTTTCTTGATGCTTCGGAATGCGTCGCGGGCGAGCCATGCGCCTGCCATCCTGATGGGGCTCTGTTTCAGCTCACTTTTGAGCCACGAGAAGATTGCGTGGGCGACGGCCTCGATAGTTTTCAGCATCACGTTGCCGACGAATCCGTCGCAGACGACCACTTCGACGGGATTTTCGAAGAGGTCGTGACCTTCGACGTTGCCGCGGAAGTTGAGTCCGCTGGATTTGAGGAGTTCGAACGCTTCTCGGGTGAACTCGTTGCCCTTCTCATCTTCGGTGCCGATGGACATGAGCCCGATGGAGGGGTTGGCGTAGCCGAGGACGTGTCTTGAGTAGGCGGCCCCCATGATGGCGTTTTGGACGAGTTGTCTTGGGGAAGGGTCGGTATTTGCGCCTGCGTCGATGAGGACGAAGTAGTTGGTTTCTGTGGGGATGATGGCTCCGATTGCGGGGCGTTCGATGCCTGGGAGCGTGCGCATTTTGATGTGGGAGGCAGCCACTGCGGCGCCGGTGTGCCCGGCACTGACGATGGCGTCAGCTTTCCCTGTTTTGACCAGATCAACGGCGCGGCTCACGGAGGAGTCCCGCTTCCTTCGGACGGAATCCGTGGCGGCATCGGACATCTCGACGACTTGGGTGGAGTGGACGATTTCGATGCGAGGGTCTTCGAAGCGGTGTTTTTTGAGTTCGGCTTGGATTCGGTCTTGGTCGCCGACGAGAAAGAGGGTTTCGATACAGGAACGGTCCCATTCCTTGAGGGCAAGGACCGCACCCTCCACGAGGTTTTGCGGGGCGAAATCGCCGCCCATGGCATCCAAGGCTATCTTCATCTGATTGAGCTTTTATTTGGCAGACGTGTGCGAATCAGGCTTCCCCCTAGGGAAGTGGGTTGCCTGTCCGATAAAATCGGACGGATGCGGGGGGGTTGGAAAGGTAAATCTGGGTTGGGGAGAGCGCAGTCTTTGCGGGGACGCATCATTTGACAATCGGGACGCTGTGTTTAGGTTGGCGCGCCTCATGGCTGGACTGATCATACGACCGCGTTCACGAATCTTTCACGGGCACGACTGGGTTTATTCGAGTGAGGTATTGAAGATTTTCGGGGACCCCGTTGACGGAGATGTCGTGTCATTGAAAGACGGGCGAGATCGGATGTTGGGGAGCGCGATTTACAATGCGAAGTCGCAGATTGTTGCGAGGCGGTTCAGTCGGCAGCGCCAGGATCTGGACCAGGATTTTTTTGATCGTCGGATCCGGATGGCCATTGCGGATCGCAAACGCTGGGGGGTGGATATGGGGCTGTGCCGATTGGTGTGGGCTGAGAGCGATGGGTTACCGGGTGTCGTGGTGGATGTTTATGGGGACGTGGTGGTTTTCCAGACGTTGACGCTTGCGATGGATTTGCGGAGGGAGCTTTTGGTGAACGCTTTGAGGAAGGAGTGTCAGCCCGCCACGATTGTGGAAAGGAATGACGCGCCTGTCAGGAAAGCCGAGGGTATGGAATTGAGATCGGGGGTGCTGTTTGGTCCGGATCCTGGGTTGAAAGACGTGGTGATGGATGGGCTGCGGTACAAGGTGGACTTGATGTGCGGGCAGAAGACGGGATTTTATCTGGATCAGCGGGAGGCATATCGTGCGGTGGCGCGCTATGCGAATGGCCGGAGGGTATTGGATTGTTTCGCGAATCAAGGCGCGTTTGGGTTGGCGTGTTTGCAGGCGGGGGCTGCTTCTGTGACCGCGGTTGAGATCAGCGAGTCGGCGGTGGAATCGATTCGCCTGAATGCAGCGGCGAACGGGTTCACGGTGGATGCGAAAGCGGAGAATGTGTTCGATCACCTCAAGGCGGAGGAAGAGCGTGGTGCGACGTATGATTTGATCGTTTTGGATCCGCCCTCTTTCACCAAGAGCAAGGGCCGGGTGGAGGACGCTTTGCGTGGTTACAAAGAGATCCACTTACGCGCGCTCAAGTTGCTGAAACCTGAGGGGATTTTAGCGACATTTTGTTGCTCGCATCATGTCTCTCGTGAGCAGTTCTTGGGGTCGGTGGTCGAGGCGTGTGTGGATTCCAAACGGACTGTGCGGCAGCGTGAGATTTTGGGACACGGTGCGGATCACCCTGTGTTGCCGACGATTCCTGAGAGCGAATATTTGAAGGGATTCGTGTTCGAGTTGGTGCCCGGTCGATAGGTTGGAATGCTCGGGTCGCTTCGTTTGTCGAGTGGTCGACTATCTTTTGGATGAGCGTTTTGCGGCGGTTTCGACGGGGATGATCGTGACGCTGACGGGGCGATGGTCGCTGGCGAGAAGCCACTGATCGGCTCTGAGGATTCGCGCGCGTTTTTCCGGTATTTCTGGAAGCAGTGCGAGGTTGGCGAACAGATAGTCGATTCGGGCGTAGGTATCTGCGGTTTTCCAATAGTGCGTCCATCGATCGCCGAGGGGATCGGTGGCGGGAAGATCGAAGAGGGCGTTCTTCCCGCGAAACCGGATGATATCGCGAATGGGGGGAGATTCTCGAGTGTCATTCATGTCGCCGTAGACGAGAAGGTTGGTTTCTGGCGATTGCTCGAGGACTTGGTCGATGTGTTCGCGGAGGTTTGCTGCTTCGTGGCGACGGACGACGGCTTCATCCTCGGGCACTGGAAGTTTGGATTTCAGGTGAGCGCCGATGAGGCGGAGTCGGTAGCTCGGGTTGATTTGGACGGTTACGTCGAGGAATCCTCGTCGGACGGCGAGGGTTTGTTTGCCGATCAGGAGTTCTCGCTGTGAGAGGTCGACTTTGGCGATGAGTGGGAACTTTGAGAGAAGGGCGAGGTGTCGGTCGGGGTCTGGGCCGTTGATCCATTCCGAGTGGTCAAGAGGGATTCCTGCGTCGTGCAGGCGAGATTGGAGATCTTTCAGTGCGGCCTGGGATCCCATTTCGCAAATGCCGAGGATGTCGGGTTTGATCTGCGCGAGGGAGTGGACGAGAGCTTCGATGGAGGAGTTGGGTTTTATTGGGCGTTTGGGAGCCTCTTCGATTTCGTAGTTGTGGACATTGTAGGCGGTGAAAGTGACGGATTCTTGGGATGATCCGATGCGCGCGAAAACGAGGAGGGCGATT
>CAZAZT010000061.1:20974-22350 GCA_964489645.1 uncultured Chthoniobacteraceae bacterium
TAGTTGTGTGAGGTGTCGGGCACTGCTGGGCGATTGAGTTCATCGTGCAGCGAGTCTTTCGCTCGGGAGAACTCTTTGACGGCTTGACCCATTCCGCGAGCTAGTTCGGGCAGTTTTTTGGCACCGAACAGGAGGAGGATGACGATGAAGATGATCAGCATATCAGGGCCGGCGAAGTTTCCGAGGAGTGCGAATGAAGGGGATGAGGCCATATGGAGGGGTGCTTTGAAGGATTTCTAACACCGGAAACGAGTTGTCGCAACGGACGATTTCCCTTGGTGCGGACTTTCTATTCCTAAGCATTTCTGCCGCCTAAGGATTCGGGGTGCTTGATTTGGTGGTCGGTTCGCGGTGCAATCCGGCTCATGTTCACGGGTGTTGGAGGGACGGTTTTGAGCGTTTCCGAGTACTTCGGGAGGCTCGTTTTGTTGGCGCGAGACACCTTGGTGAGCTTTTGGAGACGGCCCTTCCGGCGAGATCTGTATTTGATGCAAATCGTGGAGATCGGGGCCCGATCCCAGTTGGTGGTGTTGGTCACGGGAGCCTTTACGGGAGCGGTGTTTGCGGCGCAGACCTTTTTTCAGTTCCACCGTTTGGGGATGGATTCTGCGGTTGGCGCAGTGGTTTCGGTTTCGATGTTCAGAGAGTTGGGGCCTGTGTTGACGGCGCTGATGTTGAGTGGGCGGGTGGGGGCAGCGATTGCGGCTGAGATTGGGACGATGAAGGTGACCGAGCAAGTGGATGCGCTTCGGGCGATGGGGGTTGATCCGGTGGACTACCTTGTGGTTCCGCGGGTTGCGGCGCTCATCTCTTCAGCGCCCATCTTGGTGGCGGAATGTGTTGGGGTTGCCGTGACTGCGGGGTATCTGGTTGCGGTAAGGGTCTTGGGTGTTTCGCACGCTTATTATGTGACGAACATGCTGAAGTTCACGACGGGGCGGGACATCAAGATGGCTCTTGTGAAGGGGTTTGCGTTTGCGTTGGTGATCGGTTTTATCGCGTGTGATCAGGGGTTGCGCGCGAGGAACGGGGCTGCGGGCGTGGGGCGTGCGCCAACGGAGGCGGTTGTGATTTCCTCGCTGGTCGTTTTGGTCGCGAACTTCTTTTTGTCGTTTGCATTGAACATCATTTTTCCTGCATGAAAGCTGGTGCTGACGTGATGGTTCGGGTGTGCGGTTTGAAGAAGCGCTTTGGCGATCAGTGGGTGTTGCGAGGGGTGGATATGGAGGTGCCGCGGGGAGGAACGACGGTTGTGTTAGGGCGTTCGGGGTGTGGTAAGAGTGTTTTGTTGAAGCATTTCATCGGTCTCTTCCGAGCGGACTCTGGTCGGGTTGAGGTGGATGGGGTGGATATTTCGTCGATGGATGAGGAACGGT
>CAZAZT010000062.1:0-22020 GCA_964489645.1 uncultured Chthoniobacteraceae bacterium
AGGTTTCCGTGATGTCCTCGATGGAATCACCGCAATAAAGCAGGTAGCAGCTCGAGAGCTGGGAGCGAGGGGTGCCTGAGTTGAAGAGCGTGGGAGTGGACGAGCAGGCGCGGCGGGTTTTGTACAGGGAGTAGAACTCGACGGCACGCGATTCGCGGTCTTTTTCAAGAATTGCTAGGCCCATTGAAACGCGCATCCAGAAGATTTGAGGGGCTTCTAGGCGGCGCTTTTTACCGGTGGTGGTGTCCCGGTTGAGAATCAGGTAACGATCGTAGAGGGTCTGGATGCCGAGGAAATCGAACTGCAGGTCGGCGAAGGGATCGAGTGCATCGGCGATCTTCTTGAGATCCATTTCGGCCAAGCGAGGGTCGAGGCGACCAAGTTCAACGCCCGCGGGTATGTAGGCAAGGAAGGCGCGGCGGTGAGCGTCTTTGAGGGCTTGCGGGCCATCCGAGATTTTCCAGTCAAGCGTCTCTTCGTAGATGTAGGTCAACAGGATACGACCGGCGAAAAGACGTGAATCCGCATCGACGTCGAGGAGATTTTTCGCGTTGAGGATGATGGTTTCGCGGCGCTCGTCTGGGCTGAGCGAGATGGATGTGGAGCGGAGGAGTCGTCCGACGAGTTCATTGTCGGTGAGACGCGTGGCGAGCCCGATCTTGGCGAAGGAGACGCGCTGCCGGATATCCTGAAGTTGTTCGATGGATGCCAGTTCGAGCTGTTCAGCGTCGTGTGAATGCGTCTGGGAGTGCTCGATTTCGCGTTGGGCTGCGCGTTTGGCCCTGTATTTTCCGTAGGCGAGTGCGACGCGGCTGTGACCGAGTTCGAGGAGAAGTTCCTCGACCATGTCTTGGAGTTGTTCGATGTGAACGAAGAGAGGCCGCTCTTTCTTCATCCGGAACTCGATCTCTGCGCGGATCTGGCGACCGATGGATTCTTCGGCCCCGACGACGGCGCATGCGGCCGAGACGGCGCGATCGATCTTGTGTCCGATCCACGGCACGATGTGGGGTTTTCGGTTGAGGGATTCCGGTGTGTCTCGGCGGATGACTTTTGGGAATCCTTCGGAGTCGAGGAGTTGTTGTGGCTCGTTATGAAGCGAGAAGACGGAAGACATGGGGTTGGGCTACGGAAGGGTGGAGGATTGGGAAATGGGCGATGTTGTTCTTGGGGAAGGAACGGGGGGGGAGGGACGGATCAGATCAGATCGTCTTCACTCGAGTTTTTGACGCTTCCGCTCGTCTGGTATTCGGTGACACGTGTTTCGAAGAAGTTCTTCTCTTTTCGGAGGAAGATCACTTCATCGAGCCATAGGAAAGGATTGTCGCGGACTTGCGACAGGCTGGGGAGGCCAAGGGAGTTGAGGCGACGATCGGCGTTGAAGTCGACGTAATCCAGGAACTCGTTCTGTTGCATTCCTGCGGTGTCCTCGGGGAGACAATCTCTGACGAAATCCTTTTCGAGGGAGACGCCTTCTCTCATGAATTCGACCAACTCTTTCTGGAACTCGGGCGTCCAGATATCAGGGTTTTCCTCGATCAGTTGGGAGAGGATGAATCGTCCGAGGGCGATGTGGTTAGATTCGTCGCGAAGGGTGTATTGGAACATCTGTCCGATCCCGGTCATCTTGTTCTGGCGATGCAGGGAAAGGATCATCGCGAAAAGGGCATAGAACTGGGTCCCTTCCATCACTTGGGTGATGCCGAAGATCGCTTTGGCGAACTTCTGCTTGTTCGCGGTGATCGTGAGATCGATCCCCATTTTCAGGGAGGGGATGTGCCGGGTGATGAACGCGTTTTTGGCCTTGATGGACGGAATGTCGTTGAACTTGGCGGTGACCTCGTCGAGGTCGATGTTGAGGCTTCCGATGATGTGTAGCAGGGAGTCCATGTGGATGGATTCCTCGGCGATGTGGCGAAGCGACGCGTGTTTCAGTTCTGCTGCGGTGAGGTTGTCCTCGATGACGTGGAGCACGCTATCGCCGACAATCCCCTCGGCGGCGGAGAAGTAACCGACACCCATCTCGATGATCCACCGTTCTTTCGCGCTGAGCGCGCCCGTGTTCCACTGGAGCGAGTCCTTGGACATATCGATGACGTCGGGCTCCCAGTGGTTTGCCTTCATCTGTTTATAGATGCGGTAGGCTTCGTGGTATTTGAGGGGCAGGACATTCAGTTCGGCGGAACGGTGGCCGTTGATGACGCGCTTGCCGGCGACGCGCTCACGCGCCTTGGTTTTGTCGAGGCGGAACGTCTTGTTGCGGAACTGGTAGACCACCAGGTTTCCGTCCTCCTTGGCGGAAATCTCGCCGTCGGGGGTGCAGAAGTTCAGGGGATCCAGTTCGGGGGTGGAAGGAGCGGTTGGCGATTCGAGGACGGATGCGGACATACAGAGAGGAGGGGCGGATGGTTGTTGGCGGGAGGTAGACTGAGTTGGTTGGGAATGCGTTTTGACTAATATTTAGCGGTCTTTCACTGGACTTTGGGACGATAGGGCACCGCTGGTTATGGGGTTGCGAGGGGGTTGCGAGATGGGGTGGGGGAGGGCTGCAGGGGCGCCCTCGAACGAGCCTTCAGCTTGGCCTCAGCGAGGGGCTGATCTGGCTCATTTTTTGGAGCATTTGCGAGTTGACAGGTGAGGGACATCGTTTCCAGCGAGCAAATATGCCGCCGTCCGGCAAAACCACACCATAGAGTGGTCCTGAAGGTGGCAGGCACAAGATATAGTGGTTTCAAGCCGTCTGCAGTCAAGTGGACGGACACTGTCTAGGGAGAGAAAGTGATTATTTTTTGGTCTCTCTTGACTCCGCCATTTGTGTGGTTCTGTGAAGCGGGGAGGTGGGGCACACAGGGGTGACCAAAACGGTAGCACATCCACGCGTGAGTTGAAGCGTGGATGGTGGTGCGGCAAACAAACGCTTGCCAGTCACGTTCAGGCGGGTAGGGAAGTGGGGTTTGAACGGCACACAACCAATCAATTGATTCGAGATGACGCTTGGAAACCTCTTAACCACTCGCCGGATTGTTCCTGACCTTGTGTCGGGTGATCGCTGGGGTGTTCTGGAGGAGTTGGTGGATGTTTTAGTGGAGGAGGGAAAGGTGGAGGTGGCGAATCGTGGGGCTGTTCTGGCGGCATTACGGATGCGAGAGGAGACGATGAGCACTGGCATCGGATTTGGGGTGGCGATCCCGCACGCTTCATCGGAGCATGTGAGTGAGGTGGTGGCGGTGTTCGGTCGCTCTGCGGGAGGGATCGATTTTGGAGCTTTGGATGGAGGGTTGGTCCGTTTCGTTGTGATGTTCGTGGTCCCGCGGAACCAGTTCCAGGCGCACTTGAGGACTTTGGCCGCGATTGCCAAATTTTTGAACGACAGGATGGTCCGTGACCGCTTGGCCCAAGCACATGGGCGGGAGGAGATCCTCTCGATCTTTTCGGCAGGTCGGTGATCAGGGCGCGGCGACCCGAGCGGCGCAGAGGGTGTTACCCTGCAGATTTTCCTCGAAAAAGAGGGGGGGCGAATAGACGCTTCGAGGCTGTGAGGGCTTTTAGTTGCTTGTACTTGAGTTGTTTATTAACGGCTTCGTTGGTTGGGGCGGCGGGGTTCGCCCAAACGGATGGCGCCACGCGAACTCGCGCCCAGTTGTTGGCACCCTCTGAAACGCGACCCAAATCGTTGATGCGGATGACGTCTGCGGAGCGGGATCAGGTGGTGCGGTTGCAAATCTTTTTGGACGAAGCCGGATTTGCTCCGGGCAAATTGGATGGGGTTCCGGGGGAGTTCATGGATAAGGCGGTGATCAGATATTTGCGCGGGCATCCGGGGGATGGAGCGGTGTCGGTATCCGATCTGTCTTTGCCGTCGGAGAGGGGAACCTATACCGCGCATCACGTTGTAAAGCAGGATTTTGAGCATGTTGGAGCATTGTCGTCCGAGCCCGAAGCGCAGTCCAAGGCGAAGGCTTTGCCCTACGGATCGGTGCTGGAGTATCTGACGGAACGGTACCATTGCTCTCCTGAGCTTTTGTCCTCGCTGAACCCCACGATGGCACTCGAGCGGATCAAGTTGGGAGATATTGTGGTAGTCCCTGCCGTACAACCATTTCTCATCGAGGAGGTGCCTCCTCAAGGGAATTATCCAGAGATCCGAGGCCATCTAGGACGTAGCATCCTTGTTTCAGTGAAAGAGCGGGTGTTGGAAGTGAGTGAGGGGGATCGATTGATCGCGAGTTTTCCCGTCACGACGGGAAGCAGTTCGACGCCGACTCCGGTCGGGAAATGGAAGATCCAAGGACGCAGCAGCCGTCCGGTTTTTCGCTGGGACGAGGGGGTGCTGAATCACGGGGTGCGCACCGAGACCTTTTTCATGTTACCGCCCGGACCGAATAATCCGGTGGGGGTGGTTTGGATCGGATTGAATCGCAGTGGGATAGGCATTCACGGAACCAGCAGTCCGCAGACCATCGGACGTTCTGCGAGTCACGGATGCATCCGTTTGGCGAACTGGGATGCGGTGAGACTTGTTGAGATGGTGACGGAGGGGGTATCGGTGACGATTGAGTGACTACGGGGGCAGGGGGTCAGATGAAGATGTCGCGGATGATGCGGGCTTTTTCGACACCGGTGAGGCGTTGATCGAGGCCTTGGAAGGGGAAGACCAGTTGTTCGTGGTCTAGACCGAGTGCATGGAGCAGGGTGGCGTGGAAGTCCCGGATGCTGACCTTGTTGATTGCGGCTCGGTTACCGAGTTCATCGGTTTCGCCGTAGTGTGTGCCGCCTTTGATGCCTCCTCCGGCGAGCCACACGGTGAAGGCGTGAGGGTTGTGATCGCGTCCGGGTTTATCGCCTTTTTGTGAGATGGGGAGACGCCCGAACTCGCCGCCACAGACGACGAGGGTTTCCTCGAGCAGACCGCGTTGGTGGAGATCCTGGAGAAGCGCTGCGAAGGGTTGGTCGGTTTCCTTGGCAAAGCCGGAATGATTTCCGACGAGGTCACGGTGACAATCCCACGAAAGCTGGTTGTCCATCCCGCCGCTGTAGATCTGGATGAACCGTGTGCCGCGTTCGACGAGGCGCCTTGCGGTGAGGCACTGGCTTGCGATGTGGGCGCATGCTGGGTCGTCGAGTCCGTAGAGGTCGCGGATATGCTTCGGTTCTTGCGAGAGATCAAATGCTTCTGGAGCAGCGGATTGCATTCGGAACGCTAGCTCGAAGCTCTGAAGGCGGGCATCCAGTTCTGGAGAGTGGGGTAAGTTGTTCGAGGAAGCCTGATTGAGTCGAGCGAACAGGTCCAACTGGCGGCGTTGACGATCGGGCGTCATCTCCTTGTTGGGTTTGAGGTTTGCGATGGCCTCACCCTTTGGGTTGAGCCATGTGCCTTGATAGACGGCTGGAAGAAAGCCTGCGGTCCAGTTGCTCGCATTGCCTTTTGGAAGACCGCGATCTTTTGGGTCGCTCATGACGATGAAGGCTGGGAGGTCTGCGCTCCCGGATCCGAGCCCGTAGTTGATCCAGGAACCGACGCTGGGATTTCCCATGCGTGTGACTCCGGTGTTCATCATGAAGAGAGCGGGGGAATGGTTGTTCGATTCGGTGTGCATCGAATGGATAAAGGACATCCGGTCGACCTGCTTTGCGAGGTTGGGAAAGAGGCTTGAAGCCCAACTTCCGCTTTGGCCGTGTTGCATCCAATCGAAGGGGGACCGCATGAGTGGTCCGACGGAGCCGGGGAAAAACCCGGTTTTTGGGTCGAATCCATCGAGGGTTTGTCCGTCCCTTTTGATGAGTTCGGGTTTGTAGTCCCACGTATCGACCTGGCTTTGGCCGCCGTTCATGAAGAGCCAGATGATGGAGCGGGCTTTGGCTTTGTGGTGGGGTTGGCGTTGGCCGAGGGGTTGAGCGGCTGCGGATTCAGTTTGAAGGAGCGCGTTTGCGGCGAGTGCTCCGAATCCGGCGCCGGCTAGCTGCAGGAGATCGCGTCGGTTCCAAGGGGTGGTTCGGGGATCCATGGTTTTCTAGGGGATGTAAACGAATTCGTTGAGGGCAAGGAGGTTCTGACAAAGGTCGACCAAGCTGACATGGGCATCGGCGGATTCCTTGACGAAGGTGGTGGCGATCTCGAGTTCGTTCGGTGACGGATTGCGCGTGAGGGTCTCTTGGTAGGCGGCCATCACGAGTTCGGCAGCCGATGCGGCCGGTCCGAGTGACTTTTGCACGTGCGTGGCGAGGGACTGTGCCCAGCGGCGTGCGTGCGGACTATTCATCTGGAACAGCGCTTGGGGCGCGACCACCGTTGAGGGACGGCTACCTTGGCTTGAGAGAGGTTCGGGCGCATCGAATGCAACCATGCTGGGAACGAGGCGACTCCGTTTGATGGTGAAATAGATGCTGCGGCGGGAGGATGCTTCATCGAGCGTCCCCGGTCCAAATGGCCGAGGGTCGAGGCTTCGGGAGACTTTCAGGGCGGCATCCCTGACGATTTCCGCTTCGAGTCGGCGCATGGGGTAACGTGAGAGGAGAGTGTTATCGGGATCCCGATCGAGGGCGTTTTCGGCGGGATGTGTGGATTGCCGATAGGCTGCGCTGGTGAGGATGAGACGATGGATCGCTTTCAAGCTTCCCTGATTGATCAACAACTGGTTGGCCAGCCAATCCAGCAGTTCGGGGTGAGCGGGTGGCGCTCCTGTTTTGCCGAAGTCGTTGGGTGTTGGCACGATGCCTCGTCCGAAATGGTGTTGCCAGATGCGATTGACCATCACGCGAGCGGCGAGCGCACCTGCACCGGATTGGGTGTCGGTCAACCAGTTCGCCAGAGCGGTGCGTCGGCCTGAGAATGGAGAACCTTCAGGGACCTTGGTTTGCCAGCGACTCGGGTTGGAATCGACTCGGCTGAGCACCTGCAGAAAGCCCTGATCGACCACCTTGACCTTCTGATTGGCATCGCCGCGTTTCAGGAGGTGTGTCTCTTTCAGGAAAGGCGCTCCCTGCGAATGCATGACGATGGGTTTGAAGCCTTCGGCGCATACCAGCACGGGCTCGCCGGCCTTTGGTGCAGACTGCTCGTGAGCAGCGAGTTGGTCGGCTGCCGTTTTCCAGAGGAGGTTGTCCTTTTTCCAAGCGGCGAACACGAGGGACTCTTCATCGTTGGTGAGCGGGCGGCTTTTTCGTTCGAGGAGGAGTTGCTTGAGCTTCGGGTCGACCGGTTTTTGCTCGAGGGAGGGGATGCCTCCTACGAAAGCGGCGAACCGAGGGCGAGCGATGTTGTGGCCGGTGTTCACGGAGAAATCGAGGGTGATCACGATCTGTTCATCGCCCTTGAGATCAGTGGGTTCTGCGAGGGTGAAGACTGCGCTCTGATCTTTTCCGATGCCACCAGCATCGACTGCCCATCCGGTTGACGGGTTGTCGTCGAGGGCCGATGCGACCGAAAGGCTGCCGGTGTTCTGTTGATGGGTCGCTTGCGCGGAGTGGAAGGCCAACTTGCGAGGCGCAGTTCCTTGGCGGTGGATCTCGAGGGAGATTTTGCTGAGAGCGAAGTTGCCGTTGGCCGCCCGTCCGGGGCCTTTGTTTTTCGATTCTGTGTCGATGAGCGCATCCAGCTTGATCCCGGTGATTTGTCCGGAAGGCGCCGCGCATTGGACGGTGTAAGTGTCGATGCGGGGGTTGGGTCCCTCTGCGAGGAACGATCCGTCTTGGAGGGGCCGGAAGGAGGCTCCTCCTTTTGATTTAAGGCTGTGGACTTGCAGCGGTGTCAGGGCGCTTTTTGGAGGTTCTGCTGCTTGGAGCCAGGTCTGGAAATCTCTGGCCAAAAGCGTTTTCTCGACCTCCTTGACTCGGCCCTCGAGTTGTTCTCGTTTGGTCCGGTGCGCTTCGAGCGCGCGTTCATGTGCTTGTTTGTCGAGGACGAGATCCACATTGGATCGCACGGTCGTCGTGAAGGTCGAGAGCATGCGGTAGTAGTCCTCGGAGGGTATTGGGTCGAACTTATGGTCATGGCAGCGGGCGCACCCGACGGTGAGGCCGAGGAAGGCACTGGCGGTTGTCGAGAGCATGTCGTCCATCGCGTCGTAGCGTGTTCTTTCTACCTCATTGGCAGTGATTTGAGTGGGGAAGACGCCTGCTCCAAGGAAGCCGGTTGCCATCATTGCATCTGGTTTGGATGGTTCGATCTCATCCCCTGCGATCTGCCATTTGGCGAAGGTGAAGAACGGCATGTCCGCATTGAGGGCTCGAATGACGAAGTCCCTGTAATGGAAAGCGTAAGGACGATCGTAGTCGTGTTCGAACCCGCTGCTTTCAGCGAAGCGTGCGACGTCCAACCAATGACGCGCCCATCGTTCACCGTAGGCGTTCGAAGCAAGTTGTTGATCCACGAGTTTTTCCCATCTGTCGGGGGCGGGATCGGCGACGAAGGATTTCACCTCCTCGGGGGTTGGAGGAAGTCCAGTGACATCGAGGAAGAGGCGGCGGACCAGATTTTGGGGGCTTGCTGGAGAGGATGCCGTGACGGATTTGCGATCTCTCGATGCGTTGAGGAACGCGTCGATGGGGTGTTGTTGCGGGTTTGAAATGGGCGGGGCGACCTTTGCGAGGGGGCGGAATGACCACCAGTTGCGATCCTGCTCTGTCACCGTGCTTCGGTCTTTGGGACCTGCCTTTCCAGCGACGAGGGGTTGGTCGTATGGAGCGCCTGCGGAGATCCAGTCCTCGAGGATCCGGATGGCTTCCGCGGGCAGTTTGGGTTTTTCGTCAGGCATCGCTGGGTCGGACTCGTGTCGTACGAGCTTCATCAGGAGGCTGTTCCTGTGGTCGAAGGGAACGATTGCAGGGCCTTCGGTGCCGCCTTTGAGGAGTGCCTCGCGCGTGGCAAGGTCGAGATCTGCTTTGGTTTTCTTCCCACCGTGGCAGTCGAGGCAGTGTTCTTTGAGGAGGGGTGCAACTTTTTCTCGATAGAGGAGCAGACCTCGATTCATGCGTTCAGCATGGTCGGGAGGAAGCTCTGCGGAGTGGGTGTCTGCTTGGAATATTGCAGCTACGAGGA
Organism: uncultured Chthoniobacteraceae bacterium; assembly: GCA_964489645.1. Lineage (GTDB taxonomy): Bacteria > Verrucomicrobiota > Verrucomicrobiia > Chthoniobacterales > Chthoniobacteraceae > JBEEPE01. The sequence continues at coordinate 9,038 of CAZAZT010000062.1, forward strand.
GGGCGATGCAGCGGGCGAAGCGCTTGGTTTTCATCGTTCGTGTTGGGGGATTTGGGTATCAGGCGCGGGGAGGCTTGATGCCTGCGAGCACACGCTTGCGTTGAAGCTCGTGTTCGATGGAGAGGATTGGCAGGCAGTTCATGACATCTTCCTTGGTCAACCCACCTTTTCGGGCGCTGTTGGTTCCGAACTGGAGGTTTTGGAACTGATTGACGTGATGTGCATCGGGGTTGATGACGCATCGGACCCCGCGACTTTTTGCGAGCGGCCAGAGGCGCCAATCCATATCGAGGCGCCGTCCGTTGCCGTTCAGTTCGATCCAGGTGTGGGTACGGGCTGCCGCGTCGATGATTCGTGGAATGTCCACTGCATAGGCTTCGCGGGTGAGCAGGAGGCGGCCTGAAACGTGGCCGAGCATGGTCACATGGGGATTTTCCATGGCGCGGATGATCCGTTCGGTCATGTCGCTTTCTTTCATCTCGAATGCGTTGTGTACGGAGGCGACCACGTAGTCCAACTGGGCCAGAATTTCGTCGGGATAGTCGAGGGAACCATCTTTCAAGATGTCACATTCGACTCCGGTGAAGATCCGGAAAGCTGGGCCGAGTTCTGCGTTCAGTTGGTGGATCTCGTGAATCTGTTGAAGCAACTGGGTTTCCGACAGACCGCGAGCTTGGACCGAGCTTTTTGAATGGTCCGAGATGCCGAGGTATTGAAGTCCGTGGTCGAGAGCGGCGTCGACCATTTCCCGGAGAGATGATCGACCATCGCTTGCGGTGGTGTGGCAGTGGAAGGTGCCACGGAGGTTGGAGAGTTCGACGAGGCGCGGGAGGGCGTGTTTTTCTGCGGCTTCGATCTCGCCCGAGGCTTCGCGGAGTTCCGGCGGGATGAAGTCGAGACCGAGTGCGCGGTAGAGGTCCGCTTCGGTGTGGATGTCTTCAGGGGGGAGCGGTGCGTCCGATTGTTTGGGGTCTTGGGCCAACCGGTATTCGTTAAGTGTCCAGCCGCGATGGAGGGCGCGTTGGCGGATGAGGATATTGTGCTCTTTGGAACCGGTGAAGTAGTTGAGTGCGAACGGGAATTGGGGGTTGGAGACGACCCTGAGATCGGCTTGGATGCCCAGTTTGAGGCGCACACTGGATTTGGTCGGGCCGTGGACGATGATGGATTCGACTTGGGGGTGGGTGGTGAAGAAGTGCATCACGGGGTCTGGGTGGTTGGAGGACACGATGAAATCGATGTCTCGTACGATCTCCTTTCGTCGGCGATAGCTTCCGGCGATTTCGACTTGGATGACTTCGTCGAGGTCGCGCAGTTGTTCGCGGAGGTGTTCTGCGATGGGGGCGATATCCGTGAAGCGGTAGCTGTTCGCATAGCGCTTCTTGGATTCGATAGCTTCTAGCAGGTTGGCTGCGGTTTTTGGACCGAAGCCTTTGAGCGCGGCGATGGATCCGTCTTTTGCTGCGGATTCGAGGGTGGAGATGGTGGTGATGTTGAGCTGTTCCCACAGGGCTTTGATCTTTTTTGGACCGAGTCCTTGGAGCTCGAAGAGTTCGAAGAGTCCCTCAGGCACGGATGCCTTGAGTTCCTCGTAATAGGGGAGTGATCCGGTGGTGGCGAAGGTGGTGATCTTGTCGGTGAGCGCTTCTCCCATTCCGGGGAGGCTGGCGAGTTCGCCGGAGTTGATGAGTCCGTCAAAATCGCCTGTGAAGGTTTCGAGGGTTCGAGCGCCGTTGGAGTAGGCGCGGACTTTGAAGACGGACTCGCCTTTGAGTTCGAGGATTTGGGCGATGGCTTCGAGAAGGTCGATGACTTCGTCACGGTTTTTGAGAAGGGGAGGCATGGGGATCGGGGTGCGAATGGGATTGGCTTCTGGGCTTCTGGGCGGCTAGGTTCGGGATATGTCTCAACGTTCGACGGAGAATTTGAATACGGGGTTGCTGACGGTAACACAGACGGCCGTGGGGTGCGGTATTGGTTTGTTGATCGCTGGGAAGTTGCAGCGTCCGACACAGAAGACGACGGCGACGACATTGTTGACGATTGGGGCGCTTTTGGCGGTGCCTGTGGTGGTTGGGGCGGTGATGAAGGTGTGGCGCGGGCCGGAGTCGGAGAGTGGGGTGCGGCGGAGGTTGGATTCGATTCGCACGGATTCGGGTTTGGCGGAGGACGCGGAGATTTTTTGATTAGCGGATTTGGGTTGGTGTTGGTTTTGGTGGGCTTTCTTGGAGATGCACGACCTGTTGGTCACGTGGTTTGGATGGGTGCAGGACTGGGGTTACTGGGGGGTCCTTGTGCTGATGGCGATGGAGAGTTCGATCTTTCCGGTGCCTAGCGAGGTGGTCATTCCTCCTGCTGCGTTTTTGGCGGTCCGTGGAGAGATGGATCTGTCTGGGGTGGTGTTGGCGGGGACGATTGGCTCGTGGGTTGGGTCGGCGTTGACCTACGGGGTAGCGCGCTTGGCGGGACGCGGGTTTTTGGAACGGTGGGGCCGTTGGGTGCTTTTGGATGCGGGGAAGTTGGAGCGGGGGGAGGTCTTGATGGCTCGGTTCGGGTTGACGGGTATTTTTATCGCGCGGCTGTTGCCGGTGGTCCGGCATGTGATCTCGATTCCGGCGGGATTGGTTCGGATGCCGTTTGGTGGGTTTTCCGTGGTGACGACGTTGGGCGCGGCGATTTGGTGCTCAATCTTGGCTTGGGCTGGCGATCGGGCCGCAAGGAGACACCCGGATCTTTTGTCGGATCCCAGTTCACTGGTTCACGCGATCAAGGCGGACACGGTGTGGATTGTGGGAGGGTGTGTGGGTTTGGCCCTGGTGTATGTCCTGATGCTTCGTTTGACTGGGGGAACGGTTCAGCGGAGGTGAATCCAGACGGTGGTGGAGATGGCGGGTCCGCGGAGATCGATGGGGTCTGGTTCGTGATGGAATGACGCGCCTTTTCGGTGGGCTCGCACGGTGGTGGATGCGATGGATTCGAGGGTGCGTTGATTGATCGACGTGCAGTTTGTTGAGAGGAGGATTGCTGCGTTGCGCGTGCAGAGGGGAAGGACGGCGGAGAGCACTTCGCCGAGGTGATCCTCGACGTGGAAGCGGCGGCCTTTGTTGCCTCTTGAAAACGTGGGGGGGTCGAGGATGACCGCGTCGAACTGTTCTTTCCGGCGTTCGAGTCGGGGGAGGGCGTCCACCACATCATCGGCGAAGAAGCGGTGGGATTCTGGGGCGAATCCGTTCAGGAGAAGGTTGGCTTTTCCTCGGTCGAGAGACTTTTTAGAGAGGTCGATGCTGCATGTTTCGGCTCCGCCCCGTGCCGCTGCGACAGAGAAGGCGCAGGTGTACGCAAAGAGGTTGAGCAGTCGTTTCGGGCGAACGCTTTGTTCGAGGTAGCGCCGATTCGCGCGTTGGTCGAGGAAGAGACCGGTTGAGTAACCTGCGGTGAAGTCCAGTTCGAAGAGGAGTCCGTTCTCTCGGACGTGGGTTTGGAGGGGAAGGTTGGGATCGCCTTGGACGAGGAGGGGGTTGGATCGTTCTTCGTTTTTTTTGGGCAAGATGCGTTCGAAGAGGCGTGTTGGGGTGAAAGGGAAGGACGGGAGGATTTCGGGGAGTTGGTTTCGGAAGTCCGCGAGACCGTCTGGGGAGGTGTGGTGGAGGAGGAGGTCGCTGCCGAGGTGATCGATCCACCCGGAATGGGTGTGGGCGATGCGGAAAGCGTCGGTTCCCTGCGCGAGGAGGGAGCGGTACTGGTCAGGTGTGATCCAGATGGTGCGGTTTGCGGAGGGGGGGAGGTGTGGCGAGGGGCGCCTTGAGTGGGGGTGGTGCATTCGTCAGCGTTGCGCGGGTGAATCTTTTGCGGATAGTGTGTGGTGTCGCTGTTCGGTTTATGAGGACAAAATTTCCATTTATCGTGTCCGGGTGTGTTGGGTTGCTCTTGATGCCTTTGCGGGCGCAGGTGCCTGACGAAGGGCAGAAGGTGTTCGTTGGGCTTTTCAGCGATTATCAGAAGGCGGAGTCGTTTGAGAAGAAGGGGAACTTGGGGGCGGCTGCGGACCTTTATGAGGCTGTTTTGAAAGGGTTGGATAGTTTGGCGAAAAAGTTTCCTCAGTGGGAACCGGACATTGTGAAGCATCGCACGCGGTTAACGCGGCAGGCTTTGGATCGGTTATCGCCTGTTCGGGAGATACAGGACAGGGCGGAGCCTCCGCAGGCGGCTACGGAGGGGGGGCGTAACAAGCCAAAAGCTGGGGATGTCTCGATGTTGCCCACGGGTCCTGCGGACGGGGATGGGGCGGGGCCTACGGGCGGTGTGAGGAACCTGTTCTCTGAGATCCAGCGGCAGTTCAGTCAGTTGCAGTTGGATCTTCAGTCGTCGAGTCAGGAGGCTGCGCGTTTGCGGAAGGACAAGCAGGATCTGTTGCAGCAGTTGAACGAGGCGGATGGGCGTCGGTCCAAGGCGGAGGAGAGTGCGAAGATGTTGGAGCAGCGGGTGCAGGTGACGGAGAAGGCGTTGATGGAGAGCAAGGATTCTGCGGCGAAGGGGACGGTGGATTTGGCGGGATTGGAGGCGGAGCGTGATCGGTTGCGGCAGCAACGGCGGGAGATTGCGGCGGAGTTGGATGCGGCGGATGAGCTGAGGAAGCGGTTATCGGGACGGTTGAATCAGGCGCAGGAGAAGATTCTTTCGTTGGTGGAGGAGCGGGACAGTGCGACGAAGAAGATGGAGGTGGCGATCAAGGATGTGAGCGATTTGCAGGGTAAGTTGAGCCGTGCGGGGAAGGATTTGGAGACGGCGAACCAGGCGTTGGTGACGGAGAAGCAGGGGCGATTGACGGCTGAGGAAGGGATGCGGAAGGCGGTGGCGGACAAGGATTCGGCGGAACGTTCTTTGGTGAAGGCGGAGACGCAGGTGAAGGCGATGTCTGGGGAGGTCCAGAAGTTGAAGGACGATCGCGATGCGGTGGCTGCGGATTTGAAGAAGGTGTCGGCGGAGAGGGATGGGGTTCAGCGCGCGTTGGTGAAGGCGGAGGAGGCGATGAAGAGCAGTTCGTCGGAGGCGGTGAAGATGGTTGCGCAGGCTGAGCGGGACAAGGCGAAGGCGTTGGCGGATGCGTTGAAGGAGAAAGAGTCGGCGGTGGCGGCGGCGGTGAAGGAGAAGGATGACGCTTACAACAAGCTGAAGTCGGCGAAGGAGGCTGCTGAGTCCGAGTTGAAGACCTCTGTGGGTGAACTCACCAAAGTTCGGGCTGAGCGAGACACGGCAGCAGAGGATCTTAAAAAGGTTGTCTCGGAGCGGGATGTGGCGCAGAAGGCGTTGGCGAAGGCGGAGGCGGCCATGAAGAGCAGTGCTTCGGAAACCGAGCGATTGGCGGCGCAGATGGAGCGTGAGAAGGCAAAGGTTCAGGCGGACGCACTGAAGGAGCGCGAGGCGGCGGTCGCTGCGGCGTTAAAGGAAAAGGATGCTGCTTACGCGAAACTGAAGGTCGCGAAGGATTCCACGGAGTCGGAGTTGAAACGGGTCACGGATGAGCGCGATGCAGCGAAGACGGCTTTGACGAAGGTGAAGCCTGGGATGGATTCGTCGAAGGTGGAGCAGGAGAAGGCTCGGTTGCTTGCTGAGGCGCAGAAGGAAAAGGATGAGGCTGTAGCCAAGGTCCTTGCTGAGCGCGAGGCAGCGATTGTGAAGGCGTTGCAGGGGCAATCGGACAAACTTGCGAAGGCGGAGGTGAATGCCGCTTTGGCGTTGCGGGAGAAGGACCGCGCAGAGAAGTTGGCCGCCGAGGAGAAGACGCGCAATGAGGCTGCGATGGCGGAGGCGACCAAGGCGAAGGAGGAGGCAAAGCGTGTTTCGGATGCATTGACGAAGTTGACGGGCGAACGGGATGCTGCGTTGGCGATGGCGGACAAGCTGAAGGACGCCCGAGGGACGGTGGAGCGTTTGGAGGCGGAGAACCGTGAGGCGGCTGCGAAGTTGGCGAAGATCTCCAAGGATTTGGAGCAGGCGCGTGAGGATGGCAAGGGGGGCAGTTCGCGGATGACGGAGATGACGGCTGCGGTGAACGAAGCGAAGAAGCAGTTAGCGGATGCTCGGAAAAGGGCGGATGACGCGGAAGCTCGGAGCAAGGAGTTGCAGAAGGGGATGGACGATGCGTTAGCGCGGCTTGAGGCGGCAAAGAAGGAGGGGGCTGAGGCGGGGGCGGACAAGGAAAGACTGAAGCAGGAGCGGGCTGCGCTGGAGGCGATTGTACGTCGGTCGTTGAAGGAGCAGGCGGAGCGTGAGAGTGTTCGGCAGGAGTTGGTCAAGGAGGCGGATCGGTTGGCGATCAAATCGGAGATCATGCTCAAACAGATGGCATTATTGGGTGAGCCGATTGTGCAGTTGACGGAGCAGGAGAAGGGTTTGTTCAAGCAGCCCGTGGTCGAGATCGACGATGACGGGATTTCTATTTCCGCTATCAAGACGGGTCCGAAGAAAGGGGAGTCTGCGCCGATGAAAGATGCTGGAGCCAAGAACACTGGTGAACCGGCGAAGGGTTCGGATACGGCCAGCGGTTCTGGGGGGAAGAAGGTGCCTCAGGCTGGTGGCGGCAAGGGCAAGGGAGCGCCGATGTCGGATGAAGCTCGGACGTTGGCTGCGCAAGCGAATGAACGGTTCGAGAAAGGGGATTTCAATGGAGCAGAGGAGCTTTACCGGAAGGTGATCTCGGCGAATCCTGAGAACGCATTCGCTTTGACGAACTTGGGGGTGACGCAGTTCCGGTTGGGGCGGCTGGGCGATGCGGAGTCGTCCCTGCGAAAAGCTTTGGAGTTGTCACCGGATGACGCCTTCGCCCGTTCGACCTTGGGGATCGTTTATTATTCGCAAGACAAGTTGGATCAGGCGGTCGAGGAGTTGTCGCAATCGTTGGTGATCAACCAGAACAGCCCGGTTGCCCACAATTACTTGGGAATCGTTGCGAGCCGGAAAGGGTGGCAGGATGCGGCGCGCAAGGAACTTGAGACGGCGACGACTTTGGATCCGAACTATGCGGACGCGTTTTTCAACTTGGCGGTTGTTTGTGCGACGCAAAAACCGGCGGACAAAGATGCTGCGAGGAAGGCTTATCGTCGGGCTACGGAACTTGGAGCTCAGCGAGATCCTCGCATGGAGGAGTTGGTGAAGTGATTCCAGTTGTCATCGAAACGGGAAGGGTCTCGGTGACTCAGAGAAGGCGCTTTTCGGGGTCGTAAAGGGTATGTGGATTGTTCGTCTCGCATTGAGGCGACCATACACCTTCGTGGTGATGGCGCTTGCTCTGTTGTTGCTGGCTCCGTTGGTGGTTTTACGGACACCGACGGACATCTTTCCGTCGATCAATATCCCGGTCATTTCGGTGATTTGGCAGTACTCGGGTTTGAGCGCTCAGGAGATCGAACAGCGGATCATCTATGCGCATGAACGGTCGTTGAGTGCGACGGTCAACGACATCGATCATGTGGAGTCCAACAGCTACAACGGGGTTGGGATCATCAAGGTGTTCCTGAGAGAAGGCGCCTCTGTTGATGGGGGGGTGGCTCAGCTTACGGCGATTGCGCAGACCATTCTGCGATTGTTACCTCCGGGCCAGACGCCCCCGCTGATCATCCGATACAATGCGTCCACGGTGCCGATTTTGCAGTACAGCATCACGAGCGATCGGATGTCCGAGGGGGAGATCTATGACGTGACGCTGAACCAGATTCGCACTTCGGTTGCGACCGTCAAAGGCGCTCAGATCCCGTGGCCGTATGGGGGTAAGCAGCGTGTGGTCTCGGTTGACCTTGATTTGACGGCTTTGAAGGCGATGGGGATGAACGCGCAGGATGTGGTGGATGCGGTATCGGCTCAGAATCTCATCCTGCCGACGGGAACGGCCAAGATTGGGGGGACGGAGTATGACGTTGAGGTGAATGGGAGCCCGAAAGTCATCGAGGATTTGAATGAGTTGCCGATCCGGACGGTGAAAGGGGCGGTGGTGCGGTTGAAAGATGTTGCGCAGGTACGAGACGGAGCCCAGCCGCAAACGAATGTGGTTCGGAGGGATGGGGAGCGTGGGGTTCTGTTGACCATCTTGAAGAGCGGGATGGCCTCCACGATGGATGTGGTGCGCGGGATCAAGCAAGAGATGCCGAAGGCGTTGGCCACGGTGACTAAGGACCTGCACGTGCGGGAGTTCTCGGATCAATCGATCTTCGTGAAGCACGCGATTGAAGGGGTGTTAAAGGAGGGGGTGATCGCTGCGGGGTTGACCGCATTGATGATCCTTTTGTTCATCGGTTCATGGCGGAGCACGGTGATCATCGCGGTATCGATCCCGTTGGCTGTGTTGAGTTCGCTTCTGGTTTTGAGCGCTCTGGGGGAGACGATCAACTTGATGACGCTGGGTGGGTTGTCCTTGGCGGTGGGTATTTTGGTGGATGATGCGACGGTGGAGATCGAGAATGTTCACCGGCAGATGTCGATGGGGAAGCCGTTGATCCGGGCTATTTTGGATGGTGCGCAAGAGATCGCTTTGCCGGCTTTTGTGTCGACACTGTGTATCTGCATCGTTTTTGTTCCGATGTTCTTTTTGCCGGGTGTGGCGAGACATCTGTTCGTGCCGCTCGCTGAGGCGGTGATTTTCGCCATGTTGGCGAGTTATTTCCTCTCGCGAACGTTGATACCGACCATGGTGCATTGGTTCTACCGAGGGTCTTCTTATCAAGGAGGACATGGCGCAGCCGAGGTTTCTGCGGCCAAGGGGTGGTTCCTTCCGTTCGTATGGATGCAGGGGATGTTTGAAGCGGGTTTTGAGCGGGTGCGTGCGGGGTATGTGGCTGTTTTGGCGGCGGTGCTGCGGTATCGATGGGTGTCCTTGTTGTTGATGCTGGCCGGTATCGCGATGTCTATTGGATTGGTTCCGGGGCTTGGACGTGATTTTTTTCCGACCGTGGATTCGGGGCAGTTCCGGTTGCACTTCCGTGCTCCGACGGGCCTGAGGTTGGAGGAGGCGGTGATGATCGCCGAGCGGGTGGAGCGGGTGATCCGGGAGGAGATCCCTGAACGGGAGCTGGCTGGGGTGTTGGACAATACGGGGATACCCACGTCTGGCATCAGTTTGAGTTATTCGAACAACGGTTTGATTGGAACCGGGGATGGCGATGTGTTGGTGTCGCTGAACCGTGATCATCGGCCTACGGAGGAGTATGTGCGTCGTCTTCGCTTGCGTTTGGGGATCGAGTTCCCCGGGGTGATGTTCTACTTCCTGCCGGCGGATATCGTTTCACAGACGTTGAACTTCGGGTTGCCCGCTCCGTTTGACATCCAGATACGTGGACGGAACACGGAGGAGAACCGCGTGATTGCGGTGGAGATGTTGCGTGAGATCCGTGCGGTTCGGGGTGCTGTGGATGTCCGGATTCAACAGCCGATGGATCTGCCTCGCTTGAAGTTGGATGTGGATCGTGATCGAGCGGCGTTGATGGGCGTTACGGAGCGGGACGTTGCTGGGGCGGTGCTTTTAGGATTGAGCGGCAGCGCGCAAGTGCAGCCGGTGTTTTGGCTGAATCCGAAAATGGGTGTGCAGTATTTGGTGAATTTCCGTGCGCCGGAGCATCAACTGGACTCGGTGCGCGCCCTTGAGACGATGCCGGTGGCTGCTGCCAAGGCGGGTGCGGGGGATGGTCAGATCCTCTCGAATGTGGCGGCCATTTCTCGAACCCAGGGGATCCCAGTGGTGAGTCATTACAACATTTTGCCGGTGATCAATATCTACGGGGGGGTGAGTGGGCGGGATCTTGGAGGAGTGATGTCGGACATTTACCCGATCATTGACCGTTACCGCGCGAAGCTGCCCCGGGGATCGTTCATTGAGGTTCGGGGACAGGTCGAGACGATGCGGACGGGCTATCAGGGATTGGGCTATGGGTTGATCGGTGCTGTTGTACTGATCTACCTGCTGTTGGTGGTGAACTTCCAGAGTTGGCGGGATCCGTTCATCATCCTGATGGCTTTGCCTGGCGCGATTGCTGGGGTTGCGTGGGGACTTTTCCTGACGCGGACGCCGTTGAGCGTACCAGCGTTGATGGGGGCGATCATGTCCCTGGGTGTTGCGACGGCGAACTCGGTCTTGATGGTGAGTTTTGCTCGGGAGGAGATGCAGCGTGGCGCGGACAGTGTTACGGCGATGTTGTCCGCTGGAAGTACGCGTTTGAGGGCGGTGGTGATGACAGCGATTGCGATGGTTGTGGGAATGGTCCCGATGAGTCTCGGTTTCGGAGAGGGGGGTGAGCAGAACGCCCCTTTGGCGCGCGCGGTCATTGGTGGATTGACGCTCGCGACGGCAGCCACGCTATTTTTTGTTCCGTTGATCTTCAGCATGGTGCGCCGCTCGGCGCCGGCCGCGGAGTTGGATCTCGGCGACAATGATCCGGCGGACGTGGTGAGTTGAGATTGATCGGGTTGATATGATTGAGGGGTGGTCTACCGTGATGAGGGAATGGTCAGGAAGAAGCGAACGATATTGGGTGTGGTGTGCTTGATCCTGTTGGTCGGATGGTTTCGAGCGACCGCAGAGGGGAGAGTTCGCGAACGTGCGCGGTCTGCGGGTTTTCACCTTGCGGATGTGCGTCTGGATTTGAGGGAGCGTCTTGGTCAAGCGGGTTTCATTGGGGCGTTGAGTGGATTTCGGGCCTTGGTGGCGGACATGATCTGGTTGGAGGCGTGGACGGCGTGGAGTCGGCGTGAGTGGGTGCGGCTTAAGGTGCAGTTGGATTCAGTGACGCGGTTACAGCCGCGATGCGTCTTGTTCTGGACGAGTTCTGCATGGCACATGACCCACAATGCGGCGGGAGCGATGTTGTTGGACGACGGATTGTCGGCGGCGGCGCAGCGTCGAGCGGAGCGGGAGTATCAGCGTTCGGGAGAAGATTTTTTGCGTCGTGGGTTGGGTTACAATCCGGGGAGTCCGGAGTTATGGACGGCCTTGGCGGAGTTGTACGCGAACAAGTACCGGCAACCTGAAAAAGCTTTTGAGTATTACTTGGAAGCTTCGCATCGGCCGGGCGCATTCCGGTTTGTGGAACGATTCGCCTACTTCCAACTCGCGAAGGTCCGCGGACGAGAGCGCGAGGCTTACACGAACTTGCGTCGTCTGTATCTGGAGGATGAGGACAACCGCAAACCGACGTTGATCCGCGAGCTTGGGCGCCTCGAGAGCGAGCTAGGCGTACCGGAATCCGCGCGTTTACTGGGCCGTTGAGTGACGTCAACGTCCCGCTGATTTGGGTCAGTCCGTGATGGGACGGGATTGTGACCCGTTGCGATTTGCTATCCCTTTCGGTTACATTCCACGAAGCTGGCGATCCGCTCCATGGCGGTACGGATCTGTTCCAGCGAAGTGGAGTAGGAGCAGCGGACAAAGCCTTCGCCACTTGGGCCGAAGGCTGGGCCGGGCACGCAGGCGACCTTCTCTTCGTGCAAAAGTTTGAGGGAGAACTCGGAGCTGGTGAGCCCCGTGCTGGAGATGTTGGGGAAAACGTAGAAGGCTCCGAGCGGTTTGAAGCAGGGTAAGCCCATGTCATTGAAGCTACGGACGATAAAGTTCCGCCGCAGCTCGTACTCCCGTCGCATCGAGAGTACGTCAGGCTCCCCGTGTTGCAGCGCCTCGATTGCGGCGTCTTGCGCCATCGTGTTCGCGCAGAGAATGGCGTACTGATGCACTTTCATCATGGCATCGGTGAGAGGGGCGGGTGCACAGGCGTAACCGATGCGGAAGCCTGTCATTGCAAAGGCTTTGGAGAAGCCGTGCAGGAAAATGGTGCGCTCCCGCATCCCGGGGAGTGACGCGATGGACACGTGCTCTGCATCGTCGTAGGTCAGTTCCGAGTAGATCTCATCGGTGAGCACGACCAGGTCGTGTTTGATACACAGGGCGGCGATGCGCTCGAGTTCTTCTCGGGTCTGGGTGGCGCCCGTGGGATTGCAGGGGAAGTTCATCATGAGCGCTCTTGAGCGCGGAGTGATGCATTTTTGAAGTTGTTCTGCTGTCAAACGGAAGTTGTCAGCGGCGAACGTGGGCACTGCAACGGGGACTCCATGAGCCAGCGTGATGCTGGGATTGTAGGAAACGTAACAGGGTTCATGGTACAGGACTTCGTCGCCTGGGTTGATGATGGCGCGGAGGGCGAGGTCGATGGCTTCCGAGACGCCTACGGTCACAATGATCTCGGTTTTCGCGTCGTATCCGACCTTGAAGTGTCGGTTGACGTATTTGGCGATCTCCGTGCGCAGGTCGGGCAGACCGAGATTAGAAGTGTACCCCGTGTGACCTCGTTCAAGCCCGTAGATAGCGGCTTCGCGGATGTGCCAAGGGGTGTGGAAATCGGGTTCGCCGATGCCGAGAGAGATGACGTTCGGCATCGATTGAACGATCTCGAAAAAGTCCCGGATACCAGATTTCGGGATGGTGCGGACGTGGTGAGCGATGAAGGACTGCATGGAAGCGCGTTGGAGAAAAGATGTTGGAGGGGAGACGGTTGAAGCGTGTGCTGTTATGGTGAAACGATCAGTCGTTGTGGTGCTTGGTCGCGCACGAGGACGACGTCGTTCTCTTTGTAGGCTTTGAGTCGGAAGTGGGTTGCGGTGGAGATGACGCCGCGGATGGTGCTGAGTTTTTCGGACACAAAGGCGGCGACCTCTTGGAGGTTGGCACCCTGAACGATCACCATGAGGTCGTAACCACCGGACATGAGGTAGCACCCTTGGACTTCGTTGAACTTTGAGATGCGTTGGGCGAGTCGATCGAATCCGCCGCCGCGTTCGGGGGTGATCTTGACCTCTATGACTGCGACAACTTTTTGAGAGGGCAGTTTGGAGGGGTCGACGATGGCCTGGTATCCTAGGATGGTTCCGGCGGATTCCAGAGCGGTGATGGCGTTCGCGATGTCGGATTCTGAAGCGTTCAGTTCTTTGGCAAGATCTGACAGAGACGC
>CAZAZT010000063.1:0-21538 GCA_964489645.1 uncultured Chthoniobacteraceae bacterium
GGCGGTACGTGACGGTGGAGGCGGATGGGACGTTGGTGATTGCGGGAGCGGTGAGTGGGGATAGCGGGACGTACACGGGGGTGTTGTCGAATGTGGGCGGGAGCGTGAATGTGGCTGGGGGGTATGGGTTTGTGGGGGCGGCGGTCGCGCCTGTGATCGGGACGGCGCCGGCGAGTTTGTCGGTTGGGGTGGGAGGGAGTGCGACGCTGAGCGTTGTGGCGACGAGCGGGGTGCCGATGACGTATCAGTGGTACAAGGATGGGGAGGTGATTGTTGGGGCGACGGGTTCGAGTTACACGATCGGGAGTGTTGGAGGGGTGCACGATGGGACGTACACGGTGGGGGTGACGAACGCGTTTGGGACGACGGTGAGTGCGGGTGGGGTGTTGCGGGTGGAGCGGTTGGCGCAGACGGTGACGTTTGCGGCGGTGGGGGATAAGAAGCCAGATTCAGCGCCGTTCACGTTGAGCGGGGTGTCGTCGTCGGGATTGGCGGTGAGTTATGCGTTGGTGGGAGGGAGCGAGGTTGGGACGTTGAGCGGGAACGTGGTGACGCTGACGGGAGCGGCGGGACAGTTGACGTTGAAGGCGATCCAGTCGGGGAGCTTGGATTATCTGCCGGCGGAGGCGACGCGGATCGTGCAGGTGTTGCCGGAGCGCAAGTTCAAGATGGTGGCGAACGGGTTCGCGATGGGGAGCGCCTCGTACGTCAACATGGCGGCGATCCGGACGGACGGTTCGTTGTGGATCGGCACGGGCGGGTCGAACGGGACCCAGGTCGGGACGGCCCGTGATTGGAAGTATGTATCGGTGAACGGGGGGGTCAGTTCGGGGAACCCGATGATGGCGGCAATCAAGGAGGATGGGAGTTTGTGGACCAGTGGGTGGGGAGTTTTCGGGCAGTTGGGCGATACATACACCACGCGGATTTCCTCCAGCCTTTTACCGGTGGGGACGGACAAGAATTGGAAGAAGGTTTGTGTCGGGGATCGGCACGTGATCGCTTTGAAGACGAATGGGACTCTCTGGAGTTGGGGGACGAACACGTTCGGTCAGCTGGGGGATGGGACGGTGACGGACCGGTTGACGCCGGGTCAGGTGGGGACGGACACGGATTGGGTGGACATCAGCGTTGGTTCGTACCATTCGATCGGGATCAAGGCGGATGGGAGTCTGTGGGTTTGGGGTGCGGATCTGCCGGCGCAATCGGTCTACGCGGGAGGGTTGGTGGGATCCTCGAAGGTTTATGGGCACAACTTTTCGATGGTTGGTGTGGGGGATCACATTGTGGGTCCTGGGGGCTTGGCCTCGTTGAACTATGTGACAGCGGTATCGACGGGGGTTGAGAGTGGCGTCGTGACGGACATTGGCGTGATGGACCCTGGTGCTAACTACTCGTCTCCGCCATTGGTCACCTTCGCGCCTGGAACGGGAGCGGCGGGGGTGGCGAACGTGTTGGGTGGGCGTGTCTCGTCGGTGACGCTTTCGAGTGCGGGTTCAGGGTACGCGAATCCGTCTTTGCCTCCGTTGGTCTCGTTGGACGGGGGCGGGTTCATGAATCGCGCGACCGCGCTTGCGGTGGTGGCTTCGGGTGCGGTGACGAGTTTCAGCGTCACGAACAGCGGTTCAGGGTACACCTCCGCGCCTACGGTGACGGTTTATGGCGGGGGTGCTGGGGCGTCGGCGAAGACGCGGGTGGGAAAACTTCGATCGGTCATCATGGGAAACGTGGGATCGAATTATACGACGGCGCCAGTGGTGACATTTGCTGCACCGCAGCGGACATTGACGTCGGGCGTGACGAAGTCGGGTAGCGCGAACGTTGCGGTGACGAACCTGGACGAGATGCCGACGGGTTTGGGGATTTCTGGCACGGGGATCCCTGCGGGAGCGACGATCTCTGGGATCCCGAGTTATGGCGGAGCGGTTGCGAATCCGACGGTGGGAGGATTGGCGACGACGGTGGGGAGCACGACGGTGACGGTCACGAGCACGGCGGGGCTTGCTGCGGGGATGCCTTTGTCGGGGACGGGGATCGCGAATGGGGCGACGGTGGTATCGATCACGGATGCGACGAAGTTCGTGATGAGTGCGGCGGCGACTTCGAATGGGACGGGTGGCACGTTGACGTATGGCGGTCTTTCTGTGACGAGTGGATCCACGACGGTGAAGGTGGGGTCCACCACAGGGTTGGTGGTTGGGATGGTGGTGACGGCCTCGGGACTTCCGTCGAATGCGGTCATCACTTCCATCACGAATGGCACGCAGTTCGTGGTCGATCAGGCGGCTTCGTCCACGCAGAACGCGAGGAACTACACCTTTTCTGCATTGCTGACGATGAGTGCGCCTGCGACCGCCAACGGAACGGGGCTGAACCTGACCGCGGTGTCGGGTGCGGTAGCGACGGGGACAGCGGTGGTATCAGGCGGGGCGGTCACCGGGGTGACGATCACGAATGGCAGCACTGGGTATTATGGGGGGAACAACGTCACGGTGACTTTCACGTCGGTGGGGTCGGGTGCGACGGCGACGGCAACGGTTTCTGGGGGGGTCGTGACGGCGGTGAACGTGGGAAGTGCGGGTTCGGGGTATCTGGATCCACCGAAAGTCATTTTTGCGGGAGGCGGAGGATCGGGAGCGGTGGCCACGGCGACCATTGATGGGACGGGCAAGGTGACGGGGTACGTCGTTTCCAGCGGCGGCTCGGGGTACCTCTCTGCGCCTGCGGTTACGGTGACTTCGGGAAGTGGAGCGGCGAGTGGTGGCACGACGGGTCAGGGGATGGTGGAAAGCGTGTACCTGACTGGGGGAGGTTCTGGGTATGCGATGAATCCTGGGGTGTTGTTGGGGGGCAATTTGTCGAATGGGGTTGTAGCCACGGCGAGTTTGACTTTGGCGAATCCGCTGACGGCGACGACGGCATCCAACCCGAGCGGAACCAGTGCCGTCATGTCATCGGTCACTCGCACGCTTCGGGTTCCGACTCGGGTGGGGACAGAAGTGGGTTGGGCGAGCGCGTCGGGGGGGCATTATTTCACGGTGGCGCGGAAGTCTGACGGCTCGTTGTGGGCGTGGGGCAACAACGGGAGTGGTCAGTTGGGGGATGGCACCTATTTCAGCAAGCGAGACAATCCAGTCCGCGTTGGGACGGGGACGGATTGGACGAATGTCTCGACGGGTTCGAGCCATGTGTTGGCGGTGAAGACGGATGGTTCTTTGTGGTCTTGGGGATTGAACTCGAGCGGACAGTTAGGGAACGGTCTGGTGGCGAACTCGCCGACTCCGGTGCAGGTGGGTGAAGGGGTGAATTGGGGGGCTGTTTACGGCGCGGGTTCATACAGTGTTGGGGTGGGGGTTGACGGGATGCTGCGGATCTGGGGTAACACCTCTGGGCGCTCGACCAGTTTGGTGAACGCCTCGGTCAAGAAGTATCAGGCGTTGGGGTCAGCGGATGCGAACCCCGTGGGCAATCGGGTGTTCGCGAGTTGGTTGATCACGTATACGGGTTCGTACTCTGGGGTGCTGACCAAGACTGGAGGGTTGACCACTTGGGGGTATGACACGTACGGGCAGATCGGGAATGACAACAACAACGTCGCTCTGAGCTATCCGAGCTCGGTGGCGGCACCGGGTTTTGTCTGGACGCATGTCTCTGCGAAGGAGGGTCATACGATGGCCATCCGGGATGATGGCAGTCTTTGGGCGTGGGGAGCGGGGTGGAATGGGCAGTTGGGGGACGGGAGCGGATCGGTGCGTTACGTGCCATATCGGGTGGGAGAGGATTCCGATTGGGTGGATGTCACCACGGGGAACAGCACTTCTTATGGGGTGAAGGAGGATGGGAGCCTATGGTCATGGGGTTATAACCATGGATCCTTGAGCATTTTACAGTTCCGTTTGGGGGACGGGTCGATGGTGTTGTCCAAGGCGGTCCCGGAGCGTGTGGGTTCAGGGAACGACTGGAGGTTGGTACGGGGCGGGAACGGGAACGCCTTGGCGGTGAAGCAGGACGGGTCGTTGTGGGGGATGGGGGATGCGACGTCGGCAAGGTTGGGGATGTTGGGGGCGACGGCGAACACGACGAGTGCGAGCAACCAGCTTCAATCGGTGACCAGCACAGCCTCATTCTTTGCGGGATCCGGTCAGACGATCTTCGGGCCAAGCATGACCACGACGTTGGGCGTCTCCTCGGTGGGCACGGGCGTTGTCACGATGGGCGGGAATGCGGGAAGGACGATGACGGCGATGCCGCTTTACACGACGATCCGGTCTGTGCCGACGCGGATCGACACGGACAGTGATTGGAAGGAGGGGTTGCCTGGGTTGAACGCGTCTTTGGGGTTGAAGGCGGATGGGACGTTGTGGGGTTGGGGAGCGATCAGTTCGGGGATCCTGGGCGTTCCGCATTCGGTGATGGTGGATTCTGTGGGGGCTTCGACGTTATTGAACGTGTCGCATCCGGAGGTGTTCACCCAGGACAACCTGATCCTCGGATTTGCTGCGGGTTATCAATACGTGTCAGGCAGTTATGACCCGGGGACCAAGTCGGTGCCGGTCTCGTCGACGGCCCCGCCCGGGGCATCGCAGGGTGCCTTGGTGGATTTGCAGGTGTTCCATCCGCGCCAGGTTTTCTCGGGGACCTGGAAGATGGTGGATGTGGCGATCACGTGGGATCTGGCGGCTGGGGTGAGGACGGACGGGACGTTATGGATCTGGGGGAAGGAAGCTCAGCAGGGCACGATTTTTGGGGGTCCGACGGGGTTCACGTATGCGGTTCCGGTGCAGATCGGGACGGACACGGATTGGGAGTCGGTGAGTGTGTCGAGGACGCATGCGGTGGCGGTGAAGACGGATGGGACGGTGTATTCGTGGGGTGCGAATGGGGACGGCCAGTTGGGTGATGCGACGGTGCAGACGATCCGACCGTTGAATCAGGTGACGTTGAGTCCGGTGGGGACGACGAACGGGAGTGCGGTGGTGACGGTTCCGAGCACGGAGGGGTTGGAGCCTGGGATGATGGTGGTGAGCGCGGGCGGGATGCCTTCGAGCACGGTGAACTCGGTATCGGTGCAGCCGAACATCTACATCGTCTCGGTGGATGCGGGGGCGTCGACAGTGACCGTATCGACGGCAGCTAATGCGACGAATCCGGCGGCCACGTGGGTGGTGGCGCGCACGCCGACGGTGATGGTGACGCGGATGCAGTTCGGGAGCCGGCAGATCAAGGTGTCTAGCACGGCGGGGATTGTGAAGGGGTCGGCGGTGCATGGGTGGGGATTCACGGCGGGAACGCAGGTCGAGAGCGTGGATGGACCTGAGGATCTGACGTTGAACCGGCCGGTGGTGGGATGGGCTGGGGACACGACGTTGGTGGCGACATCGGCGAGCGGGTCGAACCAGATCACGATGGGGACGGTGGGCGGGGTGGCATGGACGACGAGCGGTTTTCCGGTGGGGGCGACGTTGACGGGCCCGGGTTATCTGTCGGGGGGGACGGTGACGTCGGTGGTGAACAGCACAAAGTTAGGGATGTCCGGGAATGCGACGGCGACGGCGACGAATGCGAACTATGCGTTGAGCGCTCCGGCGGTGCGGGTGGCGGTGTGGCTGCCGCAACCGCGGCTGGTGCGACCTGGGGTTTATCAGAGGTTGGCGACAGGGCAGACGGCGCAGATTGCCACGTCGCCTTCTGCGAACGGGGGGTTTGTCGTCTCGAAAGACGGCGTTCTGTACACGTGGGGTGAGTTGATGAACCTGGCGCGGGGCAACTCCTCGGTGGCTACAGCGGCGGTGGTGCCGGCGTTCAACGTCGACCCGGTCTGGAGCTCGGTGGCGTTCGTGGGATCCGCCACGGTGGGTGGGGTCGCGCATGCGGTGGCGACGAGGAAGGATGGAACGCTTTGGACGTGGGGGACGGCGGTATCATCTGCGCAGATGGGGGATTCCATCTATCTTTCGAAGACGGCACCTGGGCGGTTGGGGACGGCGACGGATTGGAGGACAGCGTATGCGGGGAACGCGTATTCCGCGGCGATCAAGAATGATGGGTCGATGTGGTTATGGGGGGGGAGGTACACCACGTCGTATGGTTCAGCGAACGCGACATCTGGATCGACGACGGTGAGTTTTGCGGGAGGCACGAACATGACGCCGTTCTTGCCGGGCGCCACGATTGCTGGGGTGTTCGCGGCGACGGACACCAAGGTCGTGAGCGTGTCCGGGAACAACGTGACGATCGATAAGCCCACGATCTCAGCGGCCTCGAACTCTTCGGCTTACGTGGGTTTTATGCAGATGCCGACGCAGGTGGGGACTGGAGGTGGGTGGAAGGATGTGGTGATGAGGGCGGGGTCAGCGACTTACGGAAACGCGACGGTGGGAGGCGGCCCGGTGGTTGCGATCGCTGTATCGCGATCGGGGTCGGGGTACACTTCGGCTCCGACGGTGACGATCTCAGGGACGGGGACGGGAGCGACGGGGGTTGCGAACATGGTGGATGATGGTTTGGGCGGCCTCTGCGTGGATTCGGTGACGGTGACAAATCCTGGGATGGGTTATTACTCGACGGTCTCGGTGATATTCAGCGGGGGTGGGGGTTCTGGAGCGGTCGCATCGGGGATGGCGCCGATCTACGCGATCAAGGATGATGGCACGCTGTGGAAGGTCATCCCTTCGGCGGGTGATTCTGCGCGCGCGGCAACGGTCGAGCGGGTGGGAACGGATAGTGACTGGGTGATGTTGGATGCGGGGTCGATGCATTTTGTCGGTTTGAAGCGTGATGGATCGATCTGGGGATGGGGATTGAACTCGAGCGGGCAGCTGGGCTTGGGGCCGACGGTGAGCTTGGTGACGGAGCCGTACCGGTTGAGTCCTGACAACGATTGGGTCTCGGTGGCGGCGAGCAGTTCGGTTAGCGCTCCGTCGGCACAGCATGCGACCTTGGCATTGAAGGCGGATGGTTCGTTGTGGGGGACGGGGACGTTGTTCGCGCAGTCGGAGGCGCAGTCGTCGGTGACGCGGTTGACCTTTGGGCGGGTGGGTGCGGAAGGGGACCGGTTCTCGCAGATGGCTTTGGGGCAGACGTTCGGGGTTGGGGTGAAGACGGATGGGGAATTGTGGGGGTGGGGTTTCGCGGGGTCGGGCCAGTTGGGGATCCCTTTGAGCACGAATGTTACGGAGGTGCCGCGTCCTTTGATCGACGTGGTGACGCAGCCGTTAGGGGGCAGGGTGCGGCCGGGCGATGCGTTCACGATGTCGGTGGTGGTGGATGGTGCGACGGCTCCCTTGTACCAGTGGCGGAAGGGGTCCGTTCCGATTCCAGGTGCGAACTCGGCGAGTTACGCGATCCCAGTGATGGGGGCGTTGGATGTTGGGAGTTATGATTGCGATATCTCCGACGGCATCGCATGGGTGCGCACGAGTGCGGCGGCGGTGACGTTGGGAACGCCATTGACCATCACGGAACAGCCTTTTGACGAGACGTGGATCGAGGGGGCGGAGGGGGTGATCTCGGTGGGCGCGTCTGGGGTCGGGACGCTGAGTTACCAGTGGAAGAAGGATGGGGTGGCCATCCCCGGTGCCTCGGCATCGGCGTACGTGGTACCCGTGGTCAGCGTGAGCGATGCGGCGCGTTACACGGTGACGGTGAGGTCGGACACGGAGTCCGTGGAATCTGCGGTGGGAAGGGTGTCGGTGATCGGGAACAAGGCGACGTTGCCAACGACGTCGGGATTCAGGTCGGTTTTCTCCTCGGCCGGTTCGCGGATGGCGATGATCCGTAAGGATGGCGCGTTGTTCGTCTGGGGTTCCAACACGTATGCGGAGGTGACGGGGGCGGGTTCGGGAGGGATTTTCGGTGTGCCGACGGTCGCTCCGACCTCGATGCCGACGGGGCAGTGGAAGTCTTTCGCCTCGGAGGCGTATCTTTCTGTGGGTGTCCGTACGGATGGTCAGTTATGGGTCTGGGGATACAACGATTACGGAAATGCTGGCACGGGGGTGCCTCCGGCGGCGGTGTACACGGCGACGCGGGTGGGTACGGCGACGGATTGGAAAATGGTGGCGGGCGCGAATTACACGACGTACGCGTTGAAGGAGAATGGGACGCTGTGGGCATGGGGTTTGGGGACGACCGGGCAGGTGGGGCACGGGGTTTTCGTGAACCAGACGACGCCGCTCCAGATCGGGACGGACACGGACTGGGCGTCGATCTGGGCGGGGTCGAACCATGTTCTGGCGTTGAAGACGAACGGGACGCTTTGGGCTTGGGGGTCAAATTCTTATGGAAACATCGGGGATGGGTCGTTCGTGACGCGACCGGCTCCTGTGCAGGTGGGGACGGATTCGAACTGGGTGATGGCGGCGGCAGGGGCGTCGCATTCGTTGGCGGTGAAATCGGATGGGTCGTTGTGGGCTTGGGGGCGGAACAACACGGGACAGCGTGGGGACGCCTCCACGACCAGCGAGTCGCGTCCCCTCCGGGTTGGCACGTTGACGGGATGGAGGAGTGTGCATGCGGGGGCGAACTCCTCGTTTGCGATCCGGACGGATGGGAGTTTGTGGGCGTGGGGTGACAACACCAGCGGGCAGTTGGGGGATGGTTCGTTGTTGTCGCAGTGGGCGCCGGTGAACATTTCTGGGGGCGCGAAGTGGCAACAGGTGGAGGTGGGGGGGAGTTCGGCGATCGGCTTGACGGAGGAGGGGGCGGTTCGTGTGTGGGGGATGAATTTGTCAGCGGTGGTGGGGAACAATCCGACCTTGGCCTCCACGGCGATCCAGCGTGTGGGTACGGCTGTGGATTGGAAGGGGGTGTCGGCCTATGGGAACCGGGTGCATGCGTTGAAGCAGGACGGGACGCTCTGGGCGTGGGGAGATAACCGTGCGGGTGAGTTGGGAGATGGGACGATGTTGGTCCGATCGGTCCCGGTGAAGATCGAGGGCAGCGGATGGAGCAGGATCAACAGTGCATCGAGCTCGTATCTGGTTGGTTCGAAGGTGGATGGGACAATCCACACATGGGGGAACACGAGTTCTGCAGGGACGGTGGAGATCGGAGCCCGGTTTGCGCCGCAGGCGGTCGCGACGGGGTTGCCATGGTCGTTAGCGGCAGCTTCGGGTGGGAACGTGACGGCGGCGGTGGATGCGTACGGGTTTTTGTGGCAATGGCCTGGGGGGATGGTCGGGAGCGGCTATTCGGGGGCGAAGGACTTGGTGGGAGGGCCAGGTTACTTCGGGTTGATCAAGGCGGATGGGACGCTTTGGATGTGGGGAACGGCCAACACGGCGGGAGTCCTTGGCACGGGGGACACGACGTTGTACACGACGCCGAGGCAGGTCACGCGAGGGTCTGGTTCAGCGGTGGCGTACACCACACCGACGGCCACGGCGTCCATCTCGGCGGGGAAAGTGACCTCTATCGCGGTGGGGACGGGCGGCTTGAACTGGATGATCGCGCCGAAGGTGACAATCACGGGGGTGGGCTCGGGAGCGACAGCGGTTGCCAACCTGAATCCCACGACGGGTGCGATCTCGAGCATCACGGTCACGAGTCAGGGCACCGGATACGTCTCCGCGCCAACGGTCTCTTTTGAGGCTCAGGTGGCGGCAGCGACGGCCACGGTAGCGGCGGGAGCGGTGACGGGCGCGACGGTGACGGCGGGTGGATCGGGATGGATTGTCGCACCGGATGTTGTGTTCACGGGCGGTGGTGGGGCGGGGGCGACGGCGACGGCGCAGATTTCGGCTCAGGGGCAGATCTCAGGGATCACGATCACGGGCGGGGGATCGGGTTATGCCAGCGCGCCGACCATCTCGTTCGTGCAGAAGCCGGCGATGTGGAAGATGGTGAGCATGGGTGGGACGACCGGGTATCCTTTCACGGTGGCGATCCGTTCGGATGGGACGCTCTGGGCTTGGGGTGATAACAACTATTACCAGATCGGTGATGGGACGGGGGGGAACAAACTGAATCCGGTCCAACTTGGTACGGCCAACACGTGGGTGAAGGTGAGCGCGTCCCAGGGACAGTCGCAGTCCCACGTTTTGGCGTTGCGCGCAGATGGATCGCTCTGGGCGTGGGGCCATAACGCGAACGGCAAGTGCGGGATTTATCCAGCGTCCACCTACATCTACAACCCGACCCGGGTGGGCACGGATAACGATTGGGCGGATATTTCTGCGGGTACGAACCATTCCGTTGGGGTGAAGACGGATGGCAGCCTGTGGGCGTGGGGTGACAACATGTATGGGCAGTTGGGGAACGGGTCGAACGACCCGGTTTTCCGGCCGTTGGGGTATCCGGAGTTGGTGAAGAGTCCGGAAAATGTGACGGTGTTGAGTGGGACGGATGCGACGTTGTCGGTGTTGGCGCGGGGGAGTGGGACGCTGTCGTACGTGTGGAAGAAGAGTGGGTTGGCGATTCCTGGGGCGACGGGACCGACGTACACGTATCGTCCACAGACGGTAGGGGATGGGGGTATATTCACGGTGGAAGTCAGCGGGATGGGGCGGACCTTTACCTCGACGGCGGCGACGGTGACGGTGGTGTTACCGCCGACGATTGCGATGCAGCCTTCGTCGGTGATGGCGGATGCGATGAGCGAGGTGAAGCTTGGGGTTGTGGTGACGGGGACGGCGCCGTTCACGTATCAGTGGAGGAAGGGCGGGGTGAACATCGCGGGTGCGAGTGGGACGATCAGCGGGTCTGGGGGGAGTGGCACGTTGACGTTGAGCAATGTTTCGAGTGGGGATGCTGGGTCATACGATGTGGTGGTGAACAACGCGCAGGGGAGCGCGACGAGTCGGGTGGCGAAGGTTGGGATCAGGGGGGGTATGCAGGGGGTGCAGAGTGTGGTGTGGAGCAAGGTGAGCGAGGTGGCGGAGATCGTGCCGGAAGGGCAGAGTGCGGGAGGCGGGTTTGGGTATGGGGTGGGTTTGTGGGGGAACAAGTTGCTCGTGCAGCAGAGCGCTGGGAACGGGCGTGTGCATTA
Source organism: uncultured Chthoniobacteraceae bacterium (assembly GCA_964489645.1). Taxonomy (GTDB): domain Bacteria; phylum Verrucomicrobiota; class Verrucomicrobiia; order Chthoniobacterales; family Chthoniobacteraceae; genus JBEEPE01. Next base: position 10,988 of record CAZAZT010000063.1, read on the forward strand.
TTATGATCGGAGCCGAGTGGAGTTGCCGGTGCGTTTGGGGGTGGTGGAGTCGCCTGTGGCAGGGAGTGGGAACAAGCGGTTTGGGGTGAGTGGGGTGTTGATGGGGACGACGTTGGCGTTGGGGCATCCGGATGCTGGGGTGACGTTTGGTGGGGATGGGCGTGCGTACACGTATGTGATGAGCAATCCTGGGACGCCGGTGGGAGTGGCGACGCAAGCGGGCAGTCCGGTGGCGACTGGTCAATATTACGGGTCGCGGATGGCGTTGAGTGGGAACTTATTGGCGGTGAGTCAGGGAACGGATGGGGTATCGACGCGAGGGCGCCAGTATTTTTATCGGTTTGGGAGTGATGGGACGTTGATGTTGTTGAGCAATGGGGCGTTACGATCGGACATGAGGGATGTGGTTGGGATGGACGGGTCGACGCAGTATGTGGTGGCGTATTATGCGGATGTGGCTGGAGGGACAGGGGGACAGTTGGAGATGACGATGTTGGATGCGAGTGGGAGTGATGTGGTGCTGGGGGGTAAGACGGGGATGGCGAGTGCGATGAGCGGGATGGTGAGTGGTGGGGGTGAAGTGTTGAGTGGAGCGTGGAGGCAGATGGTGAGTGTGAGTGGGGAGATGGTGGCGTATGGGGTGATGGGCAGTGGGAGTGATGGGGATGACAACCGTGTGGTGTTGGGGCGGATCAACGCGGAGGGATCGAACTTGGTGTTGGAGGAGGTGGCGCGGATTGCTGGGCCGGTGAAGGGGGCAGGGAGCGAGGATTTTGGGCGGAGTGTGGTGATGAGGGGGGATCTGTTGTTGGTGGCGGATCGTGGTTTCAATGATGGGATGCGCTTGGGGCGTGGAGCGGTGCACGTGTACCAGATGGTGGGAGGTGGAGGGGTGTATGTGGGGAGTGTGAGGAGTGGGTATGATGAGGTGGGCTTGGAGTTTGGGTGGAGCGTGGATTACGACGCTGGGGTTGGGTTGTTGGCGGTGATGACCAAGCGGGATGGGGGGAATGTGGTGGAGTTGTTCAAGCGTCCGACGGTGTTGATGGCGGACAGTGATGGGGATGGGATAGCGGATGATGTGGAGGTGGGGAGCACGGTGTATTCGGTGGTGACGGGAACGTTCACGTGGGAGCAGGCGCGAGTGGATGCGTTGGCGCGAGGAGGGCATTTGGCGACGGTGGGGAGTTTGGCGAAGTGGAATGCGATCAAGGCGGCGGTGCCTGCGGCGGCGTTGGGAGGGAGGAACATGTGGATTGGTGGGAGTGATGTTGGGAAGGAAGGGTTCTGGGGATGGGTGACTGGAGAGCCGTGGGGGTACACGCGCTGGGCGACGTTGCAGCCTGATAACGGGGGCGGGTTTGGAACGAGTGAGAACTATCTTGCGTTGATGATGGATGGGAGTTGGTCGGATATGGGAGGGGAGTCGACGTTGACGGGGTATTTGTTGGAGAAGGGGACGAAGGGGAGCGGGTTATTGGCGGATACGGATGGGGATGGGTTGAGTGATGGGGAGGAGGACCGGTTGGGGACGGATCCGACGAAGGTGGATACGGATGGGGACGGGTTGGGGGATTATGTGGAGGTGGGAGAGAGGAAGAGTGGGGTGAGTCAGTTTGTGGTGGTGAGTGGTTCGTATACGTGGAAGCAGGCGAAGGCGGATGCGGAGGCGCGGGGAGGGCATTTGGCGACGTTCAGGGATCAGGCGGAATGGGATCGGATGGTTGGGCAGGTTGGGCCGAAGTTGGGGGGTTATCTGTTGTGGATAGGAGCGGCGCGAGAAGGGGCAGGATGGAGTTGGGTGACAGGGGAGGAGTGGAGTGGGTGGACGCGGTGGGTGGAAGGCGGGCCTGATAATGGGAGTGGGGATGAGAACTATGTGCACTTGTGGAATGTGGTGTTCGACTCGAAGTGGAACGATCAGGCGGATTATTTCACGATGGGGTATTTGTTGGAGATCGAGCCAGGGACGAGTCCCGTGTCGGCGGACACGGATGGGGATGGGTTGAGCGATCTTTTTGAGCAGGCGACGTCGATGACCAATGCGTTGCTTGCGGACACGGATGGGGACGGTTTTGGGGATAAGGTGGAGAGGGATCAGGGGACGGACGCGTTGGATGGGAGTTCGTATCCGAGGGTACCGGAGGTGGTGAGCGATCCAGAGGGAGGGACGGCGGTGCTTGGGCAGAAGGTGGTGATGAAGGTTGTGGCGACGAGTCCGTTCGCGATGAGTTATGTGTGGAAGAAGGATGGGGTGGTGATAGCAGGTGCGAGTGGGAGCACGTACACGGTGAGTTCGTTTGGGGCGGGGAATGCTGGGACGTACACGGTGGAGGTGACGAACAAGGTGGGCAAGACGGTGAGTGGGGGCGCGTATTGGTCGGTGATCATGCCGCCGGTGATTGTGGTGCAACCGACGGCGAGTGTGACGTGGTTGGTTGGGGCGCGAGGGATATTGAGTGTGAGTGCGAGTGGGGATGGGGAGTTGAGTTATCAGTGGAAGAAGGGTGGTGTGTCGATTGATGGGGCGACGGGAGCGATGTTGGATATCGGGTCAGTGACGATGGCGGATGCAGGGAGTTACACGGTGGAGGTGAGGAATGTGGGGGGAGTGGTGACCAGTGGGGTTGGGAGTGTGAGTGTGTTGGTAGGGAGCAAGCCGGTGATCACGACGCAGCCTGTGGCGAAGACGGCGGTGGAGGGGCAGTCGGTGAGTTTGGGGGTTACGGCGAGCGGGGTGCCAGGGGTGTCGTACATGTGGAAGAAGGATGGGGTGTATTTGACGGATCAGACGGGAGCGACGTTGACGTATGGGAGTGTGGTATTGGGGGATGAGGGGATGTACTCGGTGGATGCGTACAACGATTATGGGGTGACGGAGAGTGCGTCGGTGTTGTTGACGGTGAACCAGATGCCGAAGGTGGTGGTGCAGCCGGTGGGGTCTGTGACGTTGATGTATGGGACGGATCTGGTGTTGAGTGTGGAGGCTAGTGGCAAGCCTGTGCCGCAGTATCGATGGAAGAAGGATGGGGTGTTGTTGAGTGGGGCGAGTGGGGCGACGTTATTGGTGAGTGGGGTGATGGCGCCTGCGGGCGGGGTGTATGTGGCGGAGGCGTACAACAGTGTTGGGAGTGTGGAGAGCACGAGTGCGGTGGTGACGGTTTTGGCGCCGCCGCATTTCACGGTGCAGCCTGTTGGAGGGAGCGTGAATGAGGGAGGTGCGTATATGTTGAAGGCGACGCTGATCGGGACGGCGCCGATGAGTTATGTGTGGAAGAAGGATGGGGTGGCGGTGGCGGGAGGAGGGGTGAAGGATTTGACGGTGAGTCCTGTGTTGAGGACGAGTGGGGGAGATTACACGTTGGAGGCGACGAACATGTATGGGACGGTGGTATCGGCGGCGGCGCGGGTTGTGGTGAAGGAGATGGTGCGGATCGTCAAGCAGCCTGAGGCATTGGTGGTGAGGGAGGGAGAGGATGCGGTGATGAGTGTGGAGTGCACGGGGGAGGGGCCATTGAGTTATGTGTGGATGAAGAACGGGGTTGCGATAGCGAACACGAACAGTGCGGTGTTGACGTTGTCGAAGGTGGTTCCTGGGAGTGCGGGCACGTATTCGGTGAAGGTGAGCAATGTGGTTGGGGATGTGGTGAGTGATGGGGGAGTGTTGGGAGTGAAGGCGGCGCCGGTGATCACGAAGGGGCCTGTTGGCGGGGTGGTGTTGGAGAACCGGAGTTACACGATGAGTGTGGAGGCGAGTGGGTATGCGCCGCTGAGTTATGTGTGGAAGAAGGATGGGGTGGTGATAGGTGGGGCGGGAGGGTCGAGTTACACGATTGGGACGATGAAGGGAGTGGACGCTGGGGTGTACACGGTGGAGGTGAGCAATGAGGTGAAGAGTGTGAGCAGCACGGGAGCGACGGTGAGCGCGTTCTTGATCCCGGTGGTGACGCAGGCGCCTGTGGGAGGGCAGGTGACGTATGGGGGTACGTATCCGTTGAGTGTTGTGGCCAGTGGAGGAGGGCCGCTGAGTTATCAGTGGTTGAAGGATGGGGTGGCGTTGAGTGGGCGAACGGCCACGAGCATGTCGATAGTGAATGCGGAGGATGCGAACACGGGGAACTACAGTGTGCGTGTGACGAATGCGGCGGGGAGCGTGACGAGTGATGCGGTGAATGTGTTGGTGAAGTTGTTGCCGCCAGTGATCGTGAAGCAGCCAGTGGATGTGAAGGCCGGGTACAAGGGGAGTGTGACGATGAGTGTGAGTGGGACGGCGTTTGGGCCGATCTATTATCAGTGGAGCCGAGTGGTGGATGAGGCGGATGAGACGAAGGATGTGGCGATTGTTGGGGCGACTGGGGCGAGTTATGTGGTGAGCAATGCGATGGAGGCGGCGGTAGGGAAGTATCGAGTGCGCTTGAGCAACTCTGCGGGAGGGGTGACGAGCGTGGCGGTGGGTTTGAGTTTGGTGTATCCGCCAGTGATAGGTCAGTCGCCAGCGAGTGTGATGGTGTGGGAGGGTGGAGTGGCGACGTTTGTGGTGAGTGTGAGTGGGGGCACCGAGCCGTACGACTATCAGTGGTACAAGAACGGGGTGGTGATGGTGGGTAAGACGGAGTCGAGTTTGAGTATTGGGAGTGTGGTGAGTGGGGACGGGGGTAGTTACACGGTGCGGGTGAGCAACTTGGGAGGGAGTGTGACGAGTGGGGCAGGAGTGTTGACGGTGGTGACCTCGCCGAAGGTGGTGACGCAGCCTGTTGTGACGAGCATTGGGGCAGGAGGCAGTGGGAGTTTGAGCGTTGTGGGAGGAGGGAGTGGGCCGTTGAGTTATCAGTGGTTGAAGGACGGGGTTGTTTTGGCGGGAAAGACGGGATCTGTGTTGGGGTTGAGCGGGGTGGTGAAGGGGGATGAGGGGATGTACAAGGTGGAGGTGAGCAACACGTTCTTAGGGGAGACGAGGAAGGTGGAGAGTGTTGCGGTGAAGTTGACGGTGGTAGATCCTGCGCAGATCGGGACGCAGCCTGTGGGGTTTGAGGCGTGGGAGGGAGGAGGAGGGGTGATGAGAGTGGAGGTGAGCGGGGGAACGGCGCCGTTTGGGTATCAGTGGTATCGGAATGGGGTTGCGGTGGCGGGGGCGACGGGAGCGGAGTTGGCGATGAGCGGGGTGAAGGTGGCGCAATCTGGGAGTTACACGGTGCGAGTGAGCAACTTGGGAGGGGTGGTGGAGAGTGCAGGGGTGGCGGTGAATGTGTATGCGGCGCCGGTGATCAGTGTGCAACCGAAGGAGCTGATCGGGTATGTTGGGACAGGGGCGAGCCTCCGTGTTGAAGCGTTGGGCAGTGGGCCATTGAGTTATCAGTGGTACCGGAACGGTGTGGCATTGGCAGGCGGGACGCAGAAGGATCTTGTGATCGGGAGTGTGAGTACAGGGGACAAGGGGATGTACAAGGTGCGAGTGAGCAACACGTTCATCGGGGAGACCAAGCAGGTGATGAGTGCGGAGGTGGCGATGCTTGTGGCGACGATGCCCACGGCGTTTGTGGAGCAACCTGTTGGGGGAGTGGTCAGTAGTGGGGGAACGTTGATGTTGGAGGGGCGCACGGATTTGGGAGGTGTTTCGAGCGCAGGAGGTTATACGGTGACGTGGCAGAAGATGGTGGGCGGGGTGGTGACCAAGACGGTGGCGACGATGGATGGGGTGAGTGTGAGGAGTTGGGAAGAAGGGGGGTATATCCGGAGCCGCTTGGAGGTGAACCGTAATGCGGTGGTCACGGGAGGCGTAATGGCGGAGGGAGTTGGAGGGGTGTACCGGTTGATGGTGCGAGTTGGCAATGAGTTGGGGATGGCGGATAGCGCGGCGGTGAGTGTGAGTGGGAGTGCGAGCACGCAGAGCATCGTGTTCCCTGAGATCACGCAGAAGACGATGGGCGGGAGTGTTTTCTCGTTGGGGATCGGGTTGAGTCCATCAACCAATGGGTTGAGTCCGGAGGTGCAGGTTTTGGCGGGAGCGGATGTGATCGAGTTCACTGGGGCGCAAACGCTGCGGCCTGTGGCTGGGAAGACGGGGTTGGTGGTGTTGAGGGTGCGTCAGAACGGGAAGGCGACGGTGAGGAGCGCGGATGATGTGGTGAGGAGTTTCATGGTGATGCCAAGTGGCGGGTTGTACGCGAAGATGAGCGCGTCACGTCGGTTGAATGATGGGGTGTTGGGGAACGCGCACGCGGTGGGGATCAAGGCGGATGGGAGTCTGTGGGGATGGGGTGGGAATGTGAGCGGCCAGGTGGGATTGGGTGGAGGAAGGGTCGGGCAGGTGGTGATGGTGCCTGAGGTGATCGGGAGTTGGAGTGATTGGGAGGATGTGAGTGTTGGGGACAACTTCAGTGTGGGGATCCGGAGGAGTGATGTGGTGGTGGGCGGGGTGACGCAGGTGCAGCGGACGTTGTGGGCGTGGGGGGGGAATGAGAGTGGGCAGTTGGGGGTTGGGGACACGGGGATGAGGGCGGAGCCGGTGCGTGTGGGAGTGTTGACGGACTGGGTGAAGGTGAGTGCGGGCAAGGACTTTGTGATGGGGCTGAGGGCGGATGGGAGTTTGTGGGGATGGGGAGCTAATGGGTACGGGCAGTTGGGAAATGGGAGCAAGGTGAGCAGCGCGGTGCCGCGGCAGGTTGGAACGTTGAAGGTGTGGAAGAGTGTGAGTGCAGGGCAAGGGCACGTGTTGGGAGTGAGGACGGATGGGAGTTTATGGTCGTGGGGTTGGAATGGGTCTGGGCAGCTTGGGAACGGGAGTGTGCGGGACAGTTTGGTGCCGGTGCGTGTGGGGACTTTGACGGGATGGAGCGAGGTGTATGCGGGGTTGATCAGTTCGTATGGACAGGGAGTGGATGGGATGTTGCGAGCGTGGGGGAGTAATGGGAGCGGGCAGCTTGGGGATGGGACCACGGTGCAGCGGCTTGCGCCGGTGACGGTGTCGGGAGGGATTAGATGGCGGAGTGTGAGTGTGGGGCGCGAGCATGTGCTTGGAGTGGGGGTGGATGGGGTGTTGCGAGCTTGGGGCTCGAATGTGAACGCGCAGTTGGGTGTGTCGTTGGGCACGAGGTTGAGCACGGCGTTGCCAACGGTCGTGGATACGAGCACGGATTGGGTGAGCGTGTGTGCTGGGGATGCGCAGAGTTATGGGATGAAGCGGGCAGGAGGGGTGTTGGCGTGGGGGAACGGGCGGATGGGCCAGATGGGGACTGGGTTGAGCGGGGCGAATCTGTTGCTTGTGACGACGCCGCGCAACCGGGTGGAGTTTGCGGGAGCGCCCGAGATGGCGGCTTGGAGCGACGGGGTTGTGACGGTGACGACGGTGTTGACGCCTTACACGCAGTGGAGTTCGGCGCTGACGGATTCGACGTTGAGGAAGCCCGTGGTAGGAGGAGCGTGGTGGACGGTGAATGGGGCTGTGGTGACGGGGAGCGGGTGGACGAGTGCGCCCTCGAACGTGTTGACGCTCACGAACACGTTGTTGAGTGCAGGGAAGATGCGGATGCAGACGGTGCGTGAGGCTGGGACGGCGGCGCGTGGGGAGATGTTGACGGGTGTGTTGACGGTGTATCCGCAGGCGGGTGTGGGGCGGTATGAGGCGCGGACGAAGTTGAACTACGTGACGGCGACGGGAGCGCAGGTCGAGATCGGTTCGGGCGCAGCGCGGTAGGTGGGGTGCTCTTGTGGCGTGAGGAAGTGCTGGTCGAGAGCGAGGGCGGGCATCCATCGTGTGCACCGATGAATCGCTGGTTTCCTCAGAGTTTTCCGCAAGGCTTCAGCATTTTGTTGATGCTGAACTTGGTGAACTACGCGGATCGGTCGGTTTTGTCAGCGGTTTTGCCGATGGTCCGAGAATCGTACTTTGCGGGACAATCGGATGCGGGGGTTCGGCTGGGGTTGTTGCAGACCGCGTTCTTGGTCACGTACATGTTGGCGGCGCCGTTGTTCGGGAGATTGGCTCGGAGTGTTTCGCCATGGCGTTTGATGGGGATCGGCGCGGTGTTATGGAGTCTGAGCACTTTGTGGACGGGTTGGGCGAATGGGTATGCGAGCTTGATGATGGCGCGGATTGGGGTGGGTGTTGGAGAGGCGGCGTTTGGGCCATTGGCACCGGCGTTGATTGCGGGAGGGGTTGCTCAGTCGGATCGCGGGCGAGTGATGTCGTTGTTCTATTTGGCGATCCCGGTGGGCAGTGCGTTGGGGTATGGGATTGGGGGATGGTTGGGCACTGCGTATGGGTGGCGCAGCGCATTTTGGGTGATGGGGCTTCCGGGCTTGTTGTTGGGGTGGCGTTGTTTACGCGGAGGGATGGGGTGGGTTGAGGGCGGGGTGGGAGAGAAGGTTTCAGGGGGTGGGTCGGTCGGCTTCCTCGGGTTGATGCGCAATCGGTTGTATGTGATGAACACGGCGGCGATGACGGCGGTCACCTTTGCACTGGGAGGGTTGTCGGTGTGGATGCCGACGTTTTTGGTGGAGAAGGCGGCGTTGGCGGGGAGCGGTGTGGGGTTGGATCGGGTGAACGTGGTGTTCGGGTTGATGATGGTGGTGGGCGGGATTGGGGCGACGGTATGCGGGGGATGGTTGGCGGACCGGGTGCGACGGAGGCGTGTGGATGGGTTGTACGTGGTGGCGGGTTGGGCGACGGTGGTTGCGGGGCCGGTGGTGGCGTTGGCGGTTCGCGTGGATTGGCATTGGCAGTGGGTGGTGTTGGCGCTGGCGGTGTTCATGGTGTTCATCCACAGCGGGCCGGCGAATGCGGCGTTGGCGGAATCGGTTCGCGAGGGGGATCGGCCGACGGCGTTTGCGGTCAACATCCTGATCATCCATGCGTTAGGGGATGCGATTTCACCGGCCTTGGTGGGCGGTATCGCGGACCGGTGGGGTTTGGGGACGGGAATGCTGCTTGTGGGTGGGGCGGTTCTGGTGGGGGGCGTCTGTTGGTTGTGTGCGGCAAAGATCTCTCGTGAGATGCTCGGGCGTTGAGTGCTGCGGCTTGCTGCGGGGGATTGGCGCGATAAGGATGAGGCATGGCGCACGTCGTTTTTCTGTGGCACATGCACCAACCTTATTACGTCGATCCGGTGTCCCGGATGGCGCAAATGCCTTGGGTGCGGCTTCATGCGGTGAAGGGGTACCTTGACATGGCTGCGATGGCGGCGCGTCACCCTGAGGTGCGTTTGAACTTCAACATGACGCCGGTTTTGGTGAAGCAGATCCGGGAGTTGGTGACGGGCGAGGTGAAGGATCTTTGGTTGGAGTGGACGCGGATGCCTGCGGCATCGCTGGGTGAGGTGGAGAAGGCGCAGATCTTGGAGAACTTTTTCAAGATCCACATCGGCAACCTTTTGGCTCCCCATGGGAGGTATGCGGAGCTTTATGCGCGGCGGGGCGAGCGGTTGCCGGCGGAGGGGGCGCGCGGGGTGGTGCAGCGGTTCGGGGTGCAGGACATGTTGGATCTTCAGGTGTGGTTCAACTTGGCGTGGTGCGGGTTCACGGCATTGCGGATGTATCCTGAGCTTGCGGAGTTGCAGCGGAAGGGAGGTGGGTTCACGGAGGAGGAGAAGTTGCGTGTGATTGCGGTGCACGAGGAGATCGTGGGGAAGGTGTTGCCGATGTATGCGGATCTGGAGCGGAGGGGGTTGGCGGAGATCACGACGACGCCGTTCTATCATCCGATCATGCCGTTGGTGTGCGACACGGATTCGGCGTTACGTGCGATGCCTGGTCGTGCGATGCCGCGTCGATTCGCGTGGCCGGAGGATGTGCGCGCGCATTTGGAGAGAGCGGTTGAGCAGCATGTTGCGGTGTTCGGACGGCGGCCTCGGGGATTGTGGCCGAGCGAGGGATCAGTGTCTCCGGAGGTGATCCCGTTGGTGAGGGATGCGGGGATCGAGTATCTGTGCACGGATGAGGAGAACCTGTTCAACTCGTTGCGCGGTGAAGGGTTGGAGGTGCGGCGTGAGGACCTGTTCCGCGGGTGGCGGATTGAGAGTGGCGGGGCTTCGGTGAACGCGTTGTTCCGCGAGAAGCCGCTGTCGGATTTCATCGGATTTTTGGCGGCGCGAAACTCGCCGGAGGCGGGGGCGGGTCATTTGCTGCATCATTTGGGGGAGATTGCGCGGGTGACTGGGGCGGACGGCGTGGTGCCTTTGATCTTGGATGGGGAGAATGCGTGGGAGACGTTCCACGATGGGGGTGAGGCGTTTTTGGATGCTTTGTATGGGGGGTTGCGGGAGCGGTCTGGCGTTCTGGAGAACGTGACGGCGGAGGAATATTTTCGGCGGTGTCCGCCTCAGGGTGTGTTGCGGCGGTTGCATAGTGGTTCGTGGATCTGTTCGAACTTCGATATCTGGATTGGAGAGGACGAGGAGAACACGGCGTGGGAAAGGCTTGGGGAGGTGCGGGAGTATTTGGAGGGGCGCCGGCGTGGGGGTTTGGATGCGGCGGTGTTGGCGGCTGCGTTGGAGGAGATCTATGCGGCGGAGGGAAGCGATTGGTTCTGGTGGTATGGGCCGGATTTTTCGACGG
>CAZAZT010000064.1:0-18089 GCA_964489645.1 uncultured Chthoniobacteraceae bacterium
CCGCTGCGAAGAAGGCTCCAGCTAAGAAAGCTGCTGCAAAGTAAGCGCTTACAAAGAATGACGCCCATCACGGGCAGTCCACGACGCGGAAGAGGTCTCCTCTTCCGCGTTTGTTTTTTCCGCGCCCTCCGCGCGCGCCGCTCATGCGAAATTACTAACGCACACCTTTCCACACTCCTATCCTCCACCCCCTATGCAGCACATCCTCGCAACCGCCATCCACGCAGCCCGCGAAGCCGGTGATCTCCTCCGCTCCCATTTCGGGACCGCTCCCGATGTCGCCGCAGCCTACCAACACGACATCAAACTCGAACTCGATGTCCAAACCCAAGACCTCATCTCCGACATCATCCTCAAAGCGTTCCCCGATCACGCGATCTATGGAGAAGAAGGCGTGTCCGGCAACCCATCCAGCCCCTGGCAGTGGATCATCGATCCCATCGACGGCACCGTGAACTACTTCTACGGCATCCCACACTTCTGCATCTCCATCGCAGCTCGCCTCAACGACGAGATCCAAGTCGGCGTCATCCTCGACCCGATCCGCAACGAACTGTGGGAAACCCACCTCGGCGCTCCCACGCTGCTCAACGGAAAACCCGTTCGCGTCAGTTCCCGCTCCCGCCTAGAAGACGCAGCCGTCTCCGTCGGAATGACCAAAGACCCCGCCCGTTTGACTGCCGCCACCGCAACCCTCGAAAAATTCGTCTACCGCGTCCGTAAATGCCGTCTCATGGGCTCCGCAGCGCTCGACCTCGCATACGTCGCCTCCGGTCGCCTCGACGCCTACATCGAGTCCTCCGTCAACCTTTGGGATATCGCCGCAGGAAAGATCCTCCTCGAAAATGCAGGAGGTCGCCTCGAGATCACTCCCAGCGCCGGCAGTCCCGACAAGATCGCGCTCCGCGCTTGGAACGGTCTGATCGACATCAATATCTGACAGCCATGTCCGCCCCGTCCCTCCCAGCCTCCGGCATCGGTTATGATGTGCATCGCTTCGCGGACGGACGCCCCCTCGTCCTCGGCGGCGTCACCATCCCGCACCCACAAGGCCTCGATGGTCACTCCGATGCCGATGTCCTCTGCCATGCCATCGCTGACGCTATCCTCGGCGCAATCGGCGAACGCGACATCGGCTTCCATTTCCCGAACACCGACGAACGCTATCGAGGCATCGATTCCCTCAAGATCGTCTCTCATTCTGTCGCCCTCGTGAACGATCGAGGGGCCCGACTCGTGAACATCGACGCGTCACTGATTTGCGAAGCACCCAAGATCGGTCCACACCTCGAACCGATGCGGAACAACCTCGCACACGCACTCGGTATCCCAGCGTCACGTGTCGGCATCAAGGCCACCACCAACGAGCGCATGGGCTTCGTCGGCCGCAACGAAGGGATCGCCGCACTCGCCGTTGCCTCCGTGCTGCTGCCCGATACCCTCTGAGTCCGTCGAAACGCCCACCCCAATCATGTCCCTGCGCTTCCTCAACACCCTCTCACGCTCCCTCGAAGATTTCACCCCTCTCGATCCGGAAGGCCGGACGGTCCGCCTCTACACGTGCGGACCCACCGTCTATAACTTCGCTCATATCGGTAACTTCCGCGCCTATATCTTTGAGGACCTCCTCCAGAGACATCTCGAAGCCCGTGGATTCCACGTCCATCGCGTCATGAACCTCACGGACGTCGACGATAAGACGATCCGCGGCTGCCGCGATGTAGGCATCCCCCTCAGCGCGTTCACCGCACGCTTCAAACAGGCCTTTTTCGAGGATCTCGACGCGCTCCGCATCAAACGCGCAGATCATTTCCCCGAAGCCACCGACCCCAACCACATCGCCCGCATGATCGCGATGATCGCCCAACTCGAAGCACAAGGGCAGGCCTACCTCGCGGAAGACGGATCCGTCTACTTCCGCATCTCGCGCTTCAAGAACTACGGCCGCCTCGCTCACCTCAATCTCGACGAACTCCGACCCAGCGGACGCATCAAGTCCGACGAGTTCGAGAAAGAGTCCCTCGGCGATTTTGCGCTCTGGAAAGCCTGGGACGAACAGGACGGCGACGTTGCTTGGGACAGCCCCTGGGGCCGAGGCCGTCCAGGATGGCACATCGAGTGCAGCGCGATGGCCGGCGCTATCCTTGGGGATCAACTCGACATCCATTGCGGTGGCGTCGACAACATCTTCCCCCATCACGAGGCCGAGATCGCCCAGACCGAATGCTGTACCGGCAAACCGTTCGTCCGCTATTGGTTACACTGCGCCCACCTCATGGTGGACGGACAGAAGATGAGCAAATCGCTCGGCAACTTCTACACCCTCCGCGATCTCCTCGGAAAAGGTTACTCCGGCCGCGAGATCCGATTTGCCCTGCTCACGGTGAACTATCGGCTTCCCCTGAACTTCACGCTTTCTGGCCTCGATGCCGCACGATCCGCCCTCACTCGCATCGACGCCTTGGTCGAGCGACTGGAACGCGAATCCTCCACCGCAACCACTCAGACCAGCGCAGCATGCCCGACTGTCGCCTCGAACCTGGTGGACGCCTTCTTCAACTGCCTCGATGACGATCTCAACATCTCGGGCGCAATGGGCTGCCTCTTCGACTGGCTCCGCGAAACAAATCGACTCCTCGATACCGAACAGAACCCTCTCCACGCACGCGAGGCACTCGCGGAATGGAAGCGCTTGAACTCCGTCCTTCACCTCGAAGCGGAAAAGGCTGCAATCCCTTCCGAAGTGCTCGCGCTTGTGGAAGAGCGAAACGCGGCGCGCGCCTCGAAAAACTGGTCCGAAAGCGATCGTCTCCGCGATGCCATCATCCAGCTAGGTTGGACCGTGAAAGATTCCAAAGACGGCACCTTGGTCAGCAAAACCTCAGCCTGACCGACGAACGCCTCACCGAGCGGCCATGATCCCCTCTTCTCCGAGGGGTCACACAGAACTCACTCGAGCGCCGAGCGTAGCAACCTCACCGCATCGATGATGCGCTCTTCCACGGAAGATGCCCATCGGGACGGATGCGTCCCATAGATCATGGCCCCCCCTCCCTCGTAACCCCCCTCATCCCATATCCTCCGACTCGGGATGTACCCCATCACATCGTTCGAGTAGCCGCTGACCCACACACGAGGCTCCTTCAACTCCCGCTCAATCCGGAACACATAATCGACCACCACCTCGCCGCCCAACGCGACCCACGTGAGATCACCTCCGATCCTCAAAACCTGCACAGGATAAGGATAATCCTTCGGCAACGGTCCCTCCTCCATCCGACGGAGCAAACGCTCTGCATGCACCGCCGTCCATTTGTCCGCGGATTTCCGTTCCTCCTCCAACTGCTCACGCGTCGGGATGCGATCGTACTCCAAGGGGATCTCCCCATACGCCCCGCGCACCGTCGCCTCCAGCGGGCGCATCGTCGTCGTCAGCGCCGCCTCCACCGCAGTCGCCAGAGTCACTCCATGCGTCTCGGCCAGCTCCCGCGTCCGTCGCGGATACGGATTCTGGTCGCCGCTGCATCCGTTCATGAAGAGCGCCACCGCCCCGGGATGCGCTGTCTCCAACGCTTGCTGCGCGTAGCCTGCGTAATCACCACTGAACCGTTGATGCCCTAACGTGGTGCAGTGACAGGCGTAACCGAACATCACCGCAATCTCGCCACCCTCCTTTCCGTTCACCCGCAAAACGGGAACCCGATGATCAACAAGCCCGTTCGGATTCGGGAAGTTCCGCCATCCACCCTTTCCATCCGAAGTACGCCGATTCATCGCAAAACCACATCTCGCCGAACAAAGATCCACCACAGCCGGCCGACTGCACGCCAACGCTTCCCCCAAAATGCGCACCAACGTCTCTCCCAACGCCGTCACATATTCGCCCGCCTCCCGCTCCCGTAACGCAACATCGTCCACCCCGTGAAGCCGACTGCTCTTGAGCTCAGGCCCCGAATGGGTGTGTGACGCATTCAGCACCAGATGGGAAGGCTCAATCCCCCAACGCTTCCGCGCCTCCTCCGCAACCACCGCCCTCAAACCTCGCGGCACCCCGATCAGATCCATCGTCAAAAATGCCAACCGCTTCCCATCGCCATCGGTCAGCACCAATGCTTTCGCATACAAGTCCAGCTCCACCCCTTCCGAGGGTCCCGTCCGGCCAGCATACCCAGCCATCCACATCGGCTTATCCGGCGTGATGCGCGCTGTTCCCGCCCCAGCCATCCACTCCCGCGAATGCGCATCAGGCAAACACCCGAACATCCCCCAAACAAAGAGCACCAGCCAACTGCTTCGAACGACGCTTCTCATGACCACCATCCGGCGCATGTCGGATGCCACGCAATCGAGCGCTCCCCCGTCACATGCACCCCACCGCCTTTGCATCGCCACCTGCGCATGCATTACACTCAAGCCCATGAACACGTCCCCAACCCCCGCAGCACCCCGTCATCCTTGGGAAGAGAACGTCCGCTTCTTTGAGTACACATCCGCCGCAAACCCCCGCGTGCCCGCCATCCCCGTCGATGTGCTCCCAGCAACCGAACATCAAACCGGTCCCACCCGCATCGTACCATTCGACCTCTCGCAACGCATCGGCACCGCCTTCCCCGCCACCACTCCCAGCCTGATGGCATCGTACCTCCGCATCCTTCCTGGCGAACAACTCGCAACCGCCGCCGTCGCGACCTCGCAGATGTTCTATGTGATCCGCGGAAATGGCGGAACCACAAGTTCCTCCGGGAATGTGACTTGGTCGGAAGGCGACCTCTTCGTGCTCCCCGCCGACAAATCACTGAAACACCACGGGAACGGCGACTCCGCGCTGTACTGGGTCCACGATGAACCCCTTCTGCGCTATCTCGGCGTCAAACCGTCCGAACCTCGATTCCAACCCACCCTCTTCACCCGCGAACGCCTTCATCAAGAACTCACCGATGTGCGCAATCAACCCGGCGCGGTCAACCGCAACCGGATGGGAATCCTTCTCGGCAATACCGCGACACCGCAGACCCTCACCCTCACCCACATCCTTTGGTCCCTCCTCAACGTGCTGCCCGCAGGCGTCGTGCAGAAGCCTCATCGCCACAACTCCGTTGCCATCGATCTCTGTGTCGATGCGCAACCCGGCACGTACACGTTGATCGGCGATAAGCTCGATGAGAACGGGAACATCATCGACCCCATCAAAGCCGATTGGATCCCAGGGACCGTCTTCGTCACTCCTCCAGGACTCTGGCACTCCCATCACAATGAAACCGGACACGACGCCGTCGTCCTGCCCATCCAAGACGCCGGCCTTCACACCTACCTCCGCACCCTCGACATCCAGTTCGTTCGATAGTCGAAATTCAACGCACTTACATTCCTCCCTTGGAGGTATTTGAATCGCACCAAAAACCCTGCCTCTACGGCAGCCATCCGCGACCGACCCGCACCTTCCAGTCGCCACGATTCTCGATCACATCCACTCGGACATCGTCGCCGCTCTGGTCGTACTCAACGGTGACCGCCCCCTTGGTGCCATCCTCAACCCACACCGAGAATCGCTTGGTCACCACATATCCAGGGACGACCAATCGCCCGCGTTTCGGCAACTCAAGCCCGGTCCCTGTGCTGCGCAAAACCGAGGGGAGAAAAACCTCGTCCGCCTTCGCTAGATCATCGATGCCCGAGCGATAACCATGACGCCAACGCGCAGGATCTCCTGGCCGCGAAATGTGCGCCTCCACGCGATGTCCACCCGCCAGATGATGGGTTCGCACGAACTCTTCCACCATTTTTGGCGGACAGTTTTTCTCCTCCACATCCCAGAGAAGGTGCACCCTCCCAGACACCACGTTGCCAGCAGCAGCATTCGCGTTTCGAGCAATATATTGATCTGGAACGACTTCAGGCCCACCCCCTAAAGCACCCTCCAGCCTGCGCATCATGTCCGCACGCGATCGGGAACGATGCCACTCAGCGTAATCGCTGATCCCGAAGAACGAGACGCACGTGCTGAAGAAATCCGGAAAACGGACCGCACAACTGATCGCGTTCCCGCCACCTCCGCTATAGCCCAAGACCGAAACGCGGCTCGCATCCGTCTCCTCGGGCCAGCGCGCTAACGCCGCACGCGCCGCATCGAAAATGTCGTGCACATCCAATCCCCCCGAATCCCAGCGCCCCGCCGAGTCGCCACACCCCCGCATGTCCGGCGCGATCACGAACAGATCCCGAGGTGCCAACTGCTTAAGGTCCGCAGTCACATGCTTCCGCGTGCCAGTGTACCCGTGCATCACAAGCAATACCGGCTTGCGTCCCGAACCCGGCCGATACGCAACATCGGCGTGCAGCGGTCCCGTGTTGTCCACTCGGCTCTGGTACGTCAGCCGTTCAAACCGCGTCTCCTCGCCGCCGCCCCACACCCTCAAGGGCATCAGCCCAAACATCATCAGCCACACAAACATCACAACGCGCACAGGCATCCCTCCAACAATCCGGTGAGACGCGGAATGGCAAGACCTTCTGCAACACAGCCCCAGACTCCATGAGGCTTGGGACACCTCTCACAGGCACATATCCTGCACGGGCAGAAAGCAACTTCACCCATGAATCTCTCCCGCCGTTCCGCCCTCAAAACGTCTGCCCTCGCTTCCATGGGCGCCCTCGCCTCGCAGTTCCCCGCCCTTCGCGCTGCGGACTCCCCGAACAAGCGGATCCGCTGCGCTGTCGTCGCCTTGGGCAGAGGCATGGCACACGTCAACGCGATCCTTGCCTGCCCGAACACCGAGATCGCGTACGTTGCAGAAGTCGACTCAGGCCGCCTCGAGAACGGGCTCAAGACCATCGCCTCGAAGCAGAGCACCCCATGCAAAGGGGTGAAAGATTTCCGCAGTTTCCTCGACGACAAGAGCCTCGATGCCGTCTTCATCGCGACACCCAACTTCTGGCACACGCCTGCTGCCGTCCTCGCCATGCAAGCTGGCAAACATGTCTACGTCGAAAAACCCGGCAGCCAGAACCCCTTCGAAGCCGAACTCATCGTGGAGTCGTCCCTCAAGCACAAGCGCCTCGTGCAGATGGGGAACCAGCGCCGCACATGGATGAAGGAGGCGATCCAGTACCTGCACACCGAGAAGCCGATCGGCGAACTCTTCTTCGCCCGATCCTTCTACTACGCCTCCCGCAAGGCCATCGCCCAACAAGCCATCAAACCCGCCGGCGAACTCGACCTCGATCTCTGGCAAGGCCCCGTTGCCAACGAACGCGACATCAAACCCTACGTGCATTACGACTGGCACTGGCTCTGGCACTGGGGCAACGGCGAACTCGGTAACAACGGCATCCATTCCCTCGACGTCCTCCGCTGGGGGCTTGGCGTCGATTACCCAACCCGCGTCTCTTACAACGGCGCACGCTACCGCTTCCAAGACACTCAAGAGACGCCAGATACGGGCTCCGCCCTTTTCGATTGCGGCAAGGTGGGAATGGAATGGGTCCAAAGCAGCTCCCACCCACGCTCCGCCGAAAAGCCGATCGGTGAATGTGTCTTCTACGGCGAAGGCGGAACATTCGTCATCTCCGGACCCGCTTGGAGCGTTTACGACACCAAAGGCGTGAAGGTCTCCGAAGGCAAAGGCCCCGGCGGCGGTGATCCAGCTCACTTCGGCAACTTCCTCGATGCCATCCGTGGTGAAGCCAAACTCAATAGCCCCATCGACGAAGGTCAGAAGAGCACCATGCTCTGTCACCTCGGTAACATCGCGTATCGGACTCGCTCCGTCCTCCAGCCAGACCCCAAAACCGGTCGCATCTCCGGACACGCGGAGGCCGAAAAACTCTGGAAACGTGCCTATCGTTCCGGCTGGGAACCGAAGGCCTGACGGATCAACACGGTGCGACTCCAACACCTCCAATCCGCCATCTCAACGCTCGGGCTGTGCCTGTGGCTAAGCGCCTCATGCGCAGCCGCAACACTCCAACCGTTCCTCGAACGCCATTGCTCCGAGTGCCACGATGCAACCGACAAAAAAGGCGGGCTCGACCTCACATCGCTGTCCAGCCTTGAGAAAGACCCAGCAACCTACCCTCAGTGGATCAAGGTGTACGACCGGATCCTCTCTGGGGAGATGCCGCCACCCAAAAAGAAATCAGCCCCGCCAGAGGCCGATAAACGCTCCGTACTCGCAGATCTGAAATCAGGGATCATCGCAGCAGAATCCTCGAGGCACCCTTCCATCGAAGGCCGGACCCGCATCCGCCGTCTGACCCGTGTGGAATACGAGAACACCGTTCGCGACCTTTTCTCGATGCCGGGAATCGCTCTCAAAGACGATCTCCCAGCAGACGGCTCAGCGCACGGATTCGACACGAACTCAGACGCCCTCGACCTCTCGCACGTCAATCTCGCGAAATACATGGAGGCCGCCGACAAGGTGCTCGACCTTGCCATCGCGACCAGACCGGAAGCACCAACCGTCCGCAAGCGGCGCATCTCGCTGATGAACCGAGGCGGATTCGTCGCCCACGTTGTCATGAACGGAGACGGCGTGCTGCTCCGTGACATGAAACCCGACCCATCATTTCCTGCCGCTGGCACCTTCAATCACATCGATCAAGGGGCTCACGAAAGCATCGGCACGTTCGACACCGGATCCACCGTCGGTCTGTTCCGACATGAGGATGAATCGCTCAGCCCCTACTTCATGGAGCACGTCACGGTTTACCCTGGCCTCTATCGCGTGAAGACTTCGCTCTGGTCTTTTCACTGGGAAAAAGGCGAGGTCCAACCCGCCAAACAGACCGGCGCTGGACGCCTCTCCGTTGTGCAACTCACCGGCGACGGCCGTGGAGGTGGGCACCCCAGCTACGTCCTCGGCTACTTCGATGCGCCATCCCTTCAGCCGACCCAACATGAACTCGTCACGTGGCTCAACCACAACGAGATCATCGGCTTCAACACCGCATCCCTCGCCCCCGTGGCAAACTACAGCAGGAAAGGGCGCGCAATGGCTTTCTCCGGCCCAGGGATCGCCGTCGACTGGCTAGAGATCGAAGGCCCGCTCCACGAATCATGGCCACCCGCCTCCCACCGCCGATTGTTCGGAGATCTTCCCCTCGTTGAACTCCCCAAGAACGCTTCCATTAAACCGCCCTCGCGAAAGAAGGTCCGTCAGATCGGCGCAGGCATGAATCGCCCAGACCCAGAATCCGGAGTGTGGACCATCCGGTCAGACACCCCCCTCGCCGATGCACACTCTCTTCTGAAGCAGTTCCTGCCAAACGCTTTCCGGCGCCCCGTAGAGGACGCCGATACGCAACGCTATGTCGCCATCGTGCAGACACGCCTCGATGCCGGTGACTGTTTCGAAACGGCCATGCGCTGGGCCTATCGCGCCGCCCTCTGCGCCCCAGACTTCCTCTACCACGTCGAGCCCAACAAACGTCTCGATGAACACGGGCTCGCCAATCGACTCGCCTTTTTCCTCTGGCGCGCTCAGCCAGACGCCAAGCTGCGCGAGAAAGCAGCCGACGGATCCATTCGCTCCGAAGCCGTTCTGAACGCGCAGGTTTCACGCATGCTTTCAGACCAACGCTCCGAGCGATTCGTCAGCGACTTCCTCGGTCAATGGCTCCGGCTGCGCGAGATCGCAGCGACGGATCCCGACAAAAAGCTGTACCCCGAGTTCAGCAGTTACCTCCAAGACTCCATGGTCGCCGAGACCAAGGCATACTTCCGCGAACTCCTCGAAAAGGACCTGAGCCCTTCACACCTCATCGCGTCCGATTTCGCCATGCTCAACGGCAAGCTCGCAGAACTGTACGGCATCGAGAATGTCGACGGACCTCGGATCCGTCGCGTTCCTCTACCGGACGGAACGAGTCGCGGTGGATTCATCACCCACGCGTCACTTCTCAAGATCACCGCGAATGGCACCACAACCTCGCCTGTTCCCCGCGGCAACTTCGTCACGGACCGTCTGCTTGGCCTGCCCGTCGATCCCCCTCCGCCAAACGTCCCAGCCGTCGAACCCGACGTCTCTGGAACCAACACCATCCGTGAACTCCTTGAGAAGCACCGCAACGACGCGAACTGCGCAAGCTGTCATGCAAAGCTCGACCCCGCGGGGTTCGCGCTGGAGGCGTTCGACGTGATCGGCGGGCAACGCACTCAATACCGCGCGATGGGCGATGGGGATCCCGCTCCACGAGGCCGGATCGATCCGTTCATCCCGATCGCTTTCAAACTCGGTAAGCCGGTCGAAACGAGCGGCCAAATGGCTGACGGAAAATCTTTTGCCGATATCAATGCGCTCCGCGAACTTCTCAAGCAGGATCCCCGCATCCTCTCCCGGAACCTCGTGCGCCGCTTCCTCACCTACTCCACGGGACGCCCCTTGAGCTTCGCCGACCGAGACGCCATCGAAACCATCGTCGACGATGCAGAGCGCTCCGGTGGCGGCGTGCGCTCTCTTTTGACCGCCACCATCCGAAGCCCCCTCTTCCAGACACGATGAGAACCGTTGGCGCACTCCTCATCCTCCTCAGTCTCGGAGGTTTCACTTTCGGTGAGCCGGGACACACGTTCCGTGTCACCTCGCTTTTCCAACCCGACCGCGTCGCGGACTTCCACGCCCTCCTGAAAGAACACCATCCCGGGATCCACGCCGAATCCGTTGATTTCAACACCTCCAACGTGACCCTGCGCATCGATGCCGCTGCGAACCCGTCCTTCGAGAAAGCTCGGACCCCTGAACAGGTCCGCACACAACTCAACGCACTCCTCCGCGCCTCCAGCAAAGGCGTGTTCGAACTCCTCCCCGTCTGCGACACCCCCGCCGAGGAGTTGGTCGAAGCGGAAATCCCCGTGATCGGCTTGGACTGCAAAGGATGCGCATTCGGCGCCTATCGCGTCGTCTCAAAGATCGATGGAGTGCAATACGCCGCGGTCAGCTTCAAGGACGGCCTCATCCGGACAAGGTTTGATCGTCGAAAAACATCACTCGAACCCATTGAAGCGGCACTCGGTCAAGCCCGCGTGATGCTCAACCACCGGATCCTCGAGCCACGTGCCGTGCCTCACTCCGAGATGCGCATTGTCCGCGTCAGCAGCGAGGAAACGAGCCGCGATGAAGCGCACGCCCACTCCACTGGACTCGCATCCAACGTCATCGACGGCGATCCCCTCACCAAGTGGTCGACAAAATATTCCGGCGGCGAACCTTCGCCACCGCCGCACGAGCTGGTGATCGACCTTGGACGCTCAAGAAGCATCGGGGGGTTCCGGTACTTGCCACGGCAGATCGGCTACATCGGGCATCTCGCGAACACCGAGTTTCGCGTCAGCGACGATCCGTCCCGTTTCCCCGACGCACCAAACGCACAGGCATCTTTCACATCATCCAAGGCCGTGCAATCCGCCGACTGCAAGACCCCCGTCAGCGGCCGATTCGTCCTCGTGCGTGTCCTTTCCGAGATCAACGGCAAACCCATTGCCGCTGCTGCAGAGATCGCCGTGATCCAAGCCGACTAAACCCATATTCCACGTTATGAACCACCCCATCCTTCCCTCTTGCGTCCCTCTTTCCCGACGGACCGTGCTTCGGGCCGCAGGAACCGTTCTCGCACTCCCTCTCCTCGAGGCCATGACCCCGAACTCGCGCGCCGCCGCAACGTCCTCAACACCCCCGCGCCGTATGATCGGGATCCAGACCAACCAAGGCATCCTGCCCCAGTTTTTCTTCCCCACGGGCGCAGGGCGCGACTACACGCTGTCGCCATACCTCGAACGCATCGCGACTTTCCGAGACCGGTTCACCGTGCTCTCGGGCGTCAGCTTGCCAGGTGTCGATGGCGGACACGCCGCCGACAAATGTTTCCTCACCGGTACGCCCCACCCTGCGCAAGGCGGTTTCCGCAACGGCATCTCCCTCGACCAGTTCGCCGCTGAATCGCTCGGGAACTCGACCCGATTCCCCTCGCTCGTTCTCGCGATGACCAACGAGAACCGCACCCTCAGTTACACCCGCAGCGGAGCCGCCATCCCTGCGGACCAAAGCCCGCGCAAGGTGTTCGAAAAACTCTTCCTCCAAGGCAAACCCTCCGAGATCGAGGAGCGTGTGGAAACGCTGCGCCAAGGACGAAGCACCCTCGATTTCGTCGGTGAAGAATCACGTCGGCTCCAAGGCAAACTGGGAAAAGCCGACCGCGACCGCGTTGAGGAATACTTCACCAGCGTGCGCGAACTCGAACGCCGGATGCACGATGCCCAAGATTGGGAGCACCGCCCAAAACCGAAGGTCGATGCACCCGTACCAGTCGATATCACCGATTCGATGGCATTCGTAGCCCGCACCCGCCAGATGTTCGATGTCATCAAACTCGCTTTCGAGACCGACTCCACCCGCTTCGTCTCTTTGTTCGTCGACACCACCCAGATTCATAACCTGACACACCACGGCAACCGTCCGGAAGCTCTCGCAGAACTCAGCAAACACGAGACCGGACAGTTCGACGCTCTCAACCATTTCCTCACCGCGCTGGCCGGTTGCAAAGAATCACAGAGCGATCTCTTGGACCACACCATGGTCCTCTACGGCACCTGCATGGGGAGCGCCAACTCGCACTCCAATGTGAACCTCCCCGTGCTGCTCGCTGGCGGAGGGTTCAAGCACGGACAACACCTCGCATTCGATACCAAGAGCAACTACCCGCTCACCAACCTCTACGTGTCCATGCTCCACAACCTCGGCCTCAACGCCGATTCGTTCGCCACCTCCACCGGAACGATGAAAGGCCTGAGCTGAGGCCCCCAGCGGCCAAATACCACGTTTCACGAACGTGCCCATCTGGCGCTAAACGCACACGCGCAGCGCCAATGACCGAGGTGAGCCAACGTGAATCACTGACCCTTTTTTGCCTTCGCATTCGACGATGACCCGCTCGGCGTCTTGGATCCGTCTGCGTTGAACTCCACAACATCCGCCGTGAGCGTCAAACGGGGGATTTGGAAGACGATCAGGTTGAGGCCGGAGATATCTTCAGTTTGATTTGCCAAGGCAACCGAGCGTCCCGCAAGGTTCTCTCCCACATTGGCATACAACGCGCGTTTGGCCTGTGCAAAGCTTGTTGGCACAATGGGGATGAAACAAAATTTGAAGCCCATGCTCTCGCCACTCGCTCCAGGCTTGATCACTTTATAGTTGTTTTGGTTAAGGCCAACGAGCGTCCCAGTCGTGTTCTCCATCCGACCGCTATGCGCAGCACAGGCTGAGACAATCAAACTCAACCCAACCATCGAGACCAACCGGAACAGTGCGGAGAAAGCTTTCATATAGTGACTTATTGATACGCCAGATTTTGTATCAGTACGCAAGTGCGCTAGGAACGATTTTCTGACAGTCTCCGTCGTGCTTAGTTGTAGCTCTGAGGATTGACCTCACACTCAGAACGTTTTTTGGCACCCCGTTTGCGCCTCACCGGAACATGGTCGCCACCGTCCGTCTCTTTCGTCTGCTGGCCTTGTTCTGCTGCTTGCTCGCCACCATGCCGGCAACTGTCCTCGCATGGGGACCACATCCCGAGATCACCCGCGCCGCGCTGTCCGCTCTCCCTGAGTCGCACCCGTTGCGGCAGATCCTTGGCAACGACACCGAACGCCTCACTCAGTACGTCTGGATGGGTGATTGGAGACAACAACTGCTCATCCGCACGGATGAAGTCTTTTATGCAGATGACTTCCTCCTCTTCCCGAAAGTGACGCGTCACCTCCAACACATCTGCCCAGAGGTTGAGCAGACCTATTCCCCGTATTTCCGACGCGCACTGCAGGCTCTCCAGACGGAATCCCCTCGAAACGCAGCGCGCTGGCTCGGCGCAATCCTGCACTTCACAACGGATACCGGAAGCCCACCGCATGCGGCCGGGTTTCTCGGAATCGCCCATTCCAAGATGGAGAACTGGGTCGATCCCAAAGCGATCCTCATCCCCGGATACAAACCAACACTCCTCGGCAATACTCCAGACACCGCAGTCGATGCGTTCGTCCAACGGATGCAGGGCCTCATCGCCTTCTCCAAAGCACGCGCCGAACGCTGTCGCGCCGATGTCGACGCGGATCGACGTGCCGCTGTTGAACCTGTCGTCTTGGAAAGCGCGCTGGAAACTGCTCGGGTGACGGCCGATTTGCTCCACACCTTGGGCACCCTCGCGTCACATCCCACCCATTCAGCCTCGCTCTTCGGTTCAGTGAAATCGGCGCCGCATCCGGACGCCACCCTTCGCCGCCTGCCGATCAAGATCACACTCAACAACACCGACCACTCAACGCTCACGGAGCCGGACGGATCCTTCTCCTTCCGAAATCTTCCCCCTGGTTCCTACCGCGCAACGGCCTCTGCACCGGGCATCCGCTCTTTGCCTCAAGAGGTGGAGCTTCGCCCATCGGCGCGACATGACCTTTCGATCGAGCTGGGTCCGAACCCCACCGGGAATCTCCTTCGCAATCACGACTTCCGCTCACGCTGGCTGAACGAGGACGGTTTCGATCACTGGCACCAGAGGGCCCTCCCCGCAAAACTCGCAGCTGCCTCGGGGCTCAAGGACTGGAACAGCGAGTGGATACCGTTGGATGACGCTCAGACCTACGATTGCATGGCCATCGCCCGCACCGATGCGCCAATCGATGCAACCACTCGGATTTTCCTGCGAACCAAACCACGAAAGGACTCACAAATCGCTCCCGTTGAGACAGAACCGATCGACGTTTCCGGGGCACCAGCCACCGTTCTTGGAAGCGCAGACTCCGGCTGGGTGCAGGTCTGCATCCGGACCTCGGTCTCTCCTCCCATCGCCCTCCAACAAGTCGTCCTGCACAAGAAAGACCGTACACCCTGACCCCGCCGCAAAGCCGTCCGAGACTCAGATCCACCATCTTTGTTCTCTGATCCACTTCTACCTACTCTTCGCCTCGCGCGACCGATCATGCTGTTCACGCTGTAGTCCTGCTCCACCCGATGAAACCTTTGCACCGAAACCCCGCACTCGCTCTCGCGTACACGCTGCTGTCCCTGACCGAAATATCCCACTCCCAAACAACGGGTTCCGTCATCGTGACAGAGGGTGAATCCCTCAAGATCCTCGAAAAATCAGGCTCTGTCCGACCCCAAGACCTGAAGGGTTACGGAACAGGCCGATGGAGCGGTGACGCACACCTGTGGTGGACCGGCGCAAAGCCTGGCGACCAACTTTCCATCGCACTGAACGTCGCACAATCGGGCTATTACCGAGTCGGCGCAGGCCTCACAAAGGCCTCGGATTATGGGACCTTCGATGTCTTCATCGACGGAACGCTCCTTCACAAGGACCTCGATCTGTACAACAACAGCGTCATCCATACTGGCACCATCCAGCTCGGTGATCCGATCCACATCGAGGCCGGCGAACATCGTCTGGTGTTCACCGTCAAAGGTGCGCATCCGGCCGCACGCAAAGCCTACATGCTTGGACTGGACTACCTCGTGCTGGCTCCGTCTTCCATCAAAGACCTCAAATCCGTCGGACCGCAACTTGTTCAGGCGGCGGCACCTTCCGCGCCGAACGGCAAGCCCAACCACCTCAAAGGAGGCAACTCGGAGGACGCAAAACCCCTGAGCCCTTCCGCTCAATCCGCAACGTTCACGCTTCCCTCAGACTTTTCCATCGAACTGGTGGCAAGCGAGGAGACCGGCCTTCCAAAGCCCATCACCGTGGCCTTCGACGATGCAGGGCGCATGTGGTCTGTCACCGCAACAGAATACCCTCGGGACAAGGACCCCGTTGCATGGACCAAACCCGGGCGCGACAAGGTCGTCGTGTTCGACACGCCGACCGCTCGAAACCCCCAGACTCCAAGGGTTTTTGCAGAGGGTCTTGTGATGCCAACGGGAGTGCTTCCGAGTGGCAACGGGGCATTCATCGCACAAGGTCCGGAGATCTTCTTCCTTCAGGACACCGACGGCGACGGAAAGGCTGATGGCGACAAGCGCATCCTCGCTCAAGGTTTCGGGGTTCAGGACACCCACACCGTGCCTCATCAACTGTCATGGCATCCCGGAGGCCGGATCGTCTTCTCTCAAGGTGTGTTGACATCAGGAAAGGTGACCGACGCAGGAGGATGCTCTATCCCTTTCAACCGCACCCTCATCGCGACCATCAAACCGGACGGAACAGACCTTCAGGTCATCGGCGCCGGGTTGAACAACATCTGGTGCTGGGGTCACGAGAAGACCGGACGGGTTTTCATCCATGAAGCCAATGACCTCGGTTACAGCGTGGTTCCTTTCGAGGAGGACTCGACCTTCCCAAGTTTCATCGCCACCAAGCTGAACCCTCGGGCACCCGTGCATCCTCCGACGGCCGAAGGGCTCGGTTTGGGAGGAACGGGGTTCTCGGGATTGGCCATCAGCGACGATCGAGAAGGCGGATTCCCTTCCCCTTGGCAAGGGCTCATCTACATCGCCAATCCGATCCACGGCAAGATCCACGCGGTCTCCGCAACACGAGACGCTTCAGGGGTCTGGAAGTTCAGCAAACACGCGGATCTGGTCACCAGTTCGGATGCGATGTTCCGTCCCGTCGCAATCACCTTCGGGCCCGACGGATGCCTTTACATCACGGATTGGTACAACCGCATCATCTCGCACAACGAGGTGGCCCGGGATCATCCCGCGCGGGACAAAGAGCGTGGCCGCATCTGGCGCGTTCGCCATCGCTCTCAATCCACGAGACAAATAGCTGACATCACAAAGCTCACCGATGAGCAACTGCCGGATCGGCTCAACTCCCCGAGCGTCTGGGAAATGCGTGCTGCATGGCATCAGATCGGGGCCCGGAAAGCGTCCCATCTCGCACCGCATTTGACCGCCATGGTCCGAGATGCTGGCCGCCCGCCCGCCACGCGCATCCACGCGCTCTGGTCCCTCGGGGAACTCAACCAGTTCGATGCGAAACTTTTCCAGTCCCTGCTCGCCGACACCGATGAAGACATCCGTCGTGAAGCGGTTCGAACGATGGACATGCTGCGCGTCCCCCTCGAACAAGGATTCTCCTTGATTGAGCGCCTCTCCGAGGAAAAGGCGTGGCCCGTGCGTTACGCAGTCTTGCGCTACCTGCGAAACGCCGGCGGCACCAAAAACGACGCCCAAACAAGTTGGCTTCGCCGCTGGAGCAACGCCCCTGCACCAACCGAACAGGTGAAAGGCTGGGGAGGCACCTATCTCGCCCTCGGTGGCTCCTATGAACGAGCCTTCCAAGACTTTCTCAGCGAACTTGCGACCTCCGGGAAACCAGCAGCAGAACTCGTCGACAATCGTTGGGATCGGGTGATCGCAACAGAACCCGCCACAACCCCCGAGGCGAACTCGCGCCTCAAGCAACGGATCGAGAACATCAAACCGCTCGTGGCAAAGACCTCGGCGGAGCTCGGTAAACCCATGGTAGAAAGCCTCTGCCTCGCCTGCCACGTCGCGGGAGGGAAAGGCGTCTCGTTGGCCCCTCCTCTGGATGGCTCCTCCAAACGGGACCTCGACGGTTTGCTCACTGCCATCCTCGCCCCGAACGAAGCCATCGAACAGGCGTTCCGGCTGTTCCGGATTCAGACCAAGTCAGGTGGAATGCTCGAAGGTTTCAAGAAACGCGAAGACGCCAAAGAGGTGACCGTTCTCCTGATGGGCGGCGTAGAACAGCGCACCCCACATGATGAGATCAAATCCGCCGGATACATTGCAGGCCGATCCGTCATGCCTCCCGTAGCCGATGGCATGAGCGACGAACAGGTTGCTGCAATTGCTGCCTACCTGCGCACCCTCCCATAACCCTCGCTGTCAAAGCATCTTTTCGAACGAAAGCACTCAGGGCCTCCTCTCGGAAGCCCTGCGATTTCCTGACCCAGCCTCAAGGCCGATTTCCGTCGCGTGGTGCCGCCGGAGGACGCTCTCCATCGCGAGCAGCCCCAGGAGGACGCTCTCCGTCGCGAGCAGCCCCAGGAGGACGCTCTCCGTCACGGCGAGCCCCGGGCGGCCTTTCTCCATCGCGCTCACGCCGGATTCCGGGAGGACGCTCTCCGT
>CAZAZT010000064.1:18189-21520 GCA_964489645.1 uncultured Chthoniobacteraceae bacterium
GAACAACCTCTGTCACCACCAGCCCCATCCCTTTCGGCACAGGAAGGTGTTTGCTCACGACTTCCGGAACCTCCTCGGCATGCACCCCCGCGTACGTCACACGCTCCAGCTTGGCCGGTGCAGGATGGATTCCCATCACCATCCCTTTGCCGTCCGGGGTCGGCAGCGTGATCGGAGGGAGCTTCCCATCCTTGCCGTCACTCGTGACCGTGTGGACCTTCCCATCCGGACCAACCGTGGTGACAGTCACCGTCTGCTTGCCGCCAGCCGATGAGACGGCTATCGCGGAACCCTGCACTTCCACCGAGTTCCCCCCAGCGCCCTTGACAACGTTACCAACCGAATGGGTCACCGGCTTTCCATCGGGACCTGCCACCGTCACATTGATACTCACCTTTCCGTCGGCAGCCGTCCCGCTGGTTTTATCCGTTTCCTTGCGCACCTCCGGCGATGCGGCAGGTTTCGCATCCTCCGCTCGGCCCGTGAGAGAGCCCGCCATCACGATCACGCCGCTCAAGAGAACGGACCCAACACCCCTCGTTGCGTTTATTTTCATAGGTTAATAGTTGATTTCAAAAGATTTCCAAAGGGATGGCCACGAACTGATGTGAGGTTCGCTCCGAAATGACCCGGGCATCCATCGCTCCCTCACTCACCTCCAGCGTTCTGTGGACGAGCGTGACTTTCATGATCCGATAGATGCCATCCGTGGCGGGCGCAGTCCCTGCCTCCTCCGCGTTCAAGACATCCGTCATCTCCAGGACATCTGCCACGGCCATCCCTCCATTTGTTGGGTCGACTGCAGCGCGCTGCGCTTCATCGGGCGCATGTTCGCGAGACATCCACCCCACAAGGCTCGCGAATGCAAATGACGCAGCGAGAGCCCATACCGCCCATGTTTGGCGCGATCGGCCCCCTGCCCTCGAAAGGTTCATTAGCCCCTCCTCATAGGGGAGGGGCATCCTCGCCGGCCGCACACGAAGCAACCGCTCCTCCACCCGTCGCAAATCCTCATCCAAGCGCTGGAATTCGTCACTCATCGCGGCTTCCTCCTGACGAAACCCTCTCGGAGTTCGAGGTGATCGCGCAACTCACGAAGTCCATAGCGATACCTCGATGCAGCGGTCGACGGGTTAATTCCCAAAGTTGCTCCGATCTCCTCGAAGGTGAGCTGGCCCCACACCTTGAGGACCACCACCTCCGCAAAGTCTTTCCGGATGTGTTGAAGAGCCGCCGCAACCGCCTCGCCCTCCTGCGGTGGTCCACAGAACCACGCTTCATTCGCGGTCTCCAATAACCACGCTCCCTCACGAGCCAAGCGTCGCTGATTCCCGCGCGCCTGATCGACGGCTCTCCGACGCACCGCGACAAAAACCTGGGCGATCGCCGGAACTCCTCCAGCGCTGCGCTTCCAGATTTCCACCAGCGCGTCCTGGAGAACATCCCGCGCATCCTCCTCGCAGCGAGTTTGTTGCCGCGCGAAGAGAAACAACCGAGGACCATGGGCACTAAGCCATTGTCGCCACACACTGGAAGGATCGTCTGCCACAGGAACATCATTTTTCCTGAGGATAAAGCGACACCACCGCTCGGTTTTATTTCACTGAACCGAATATTTGTGTCGATTCCGTGCGCGAACAGGGTTGGACGGTGACGTCTTTCCAATCGGTCATTTCTGGATCTGGAAGAAGCCTGAGCGACCTTCACGGATGAAATACCCAGAAGCGAAGTCCGCCTTTTGCAAGACCACCCCCTCGTATTTCAGGGACAGCGCACTGCCAACCGGCGTGAATGTGCCGCTCACCACCCCACTGGTTGAAGTGAACACGGACGTCAGCTTCAACGGAGATGACTTCGAAATGGTCAGAACACTCGCCGCAGAAATGGTCGCCGCATCTTTTTGCTCCGCAGAGAGACCTCCCCCCGATGCCAAGAAGCGAAGCGAGAGATTGGTCGTGTTACCAAGCCCGAATCCCTTCGCAGGATCGTACTTCGATGCCGCGAACTCCAACCGAACCCCCGAACTCCACCCATTCGGATAGATGCCCCCCGTCACTCCAGCCCCTTTGAACCACCGCATCTCCAACCCAGTCGCGTCCGTGCGAGTCTGCGTTAATCCCATCTTGATGGTCCCTGCCAAGAACCCCTTCCCGCCGTAAAGGCCGACGAAAATCGGTACAGTTCCGTCCTCCAACATCTTACCGCTCGCAGTGATCGCCGAACCGTCGGCCAACTTCCCTGTGACGCTGACCGCCGTCGGCGAAACCGTGAAAAGAGCGTACCCATCTCCGTCGGGGTAACTCCCCCCCTGCCCGTCAACCTGTTGGAAAATCGCCGTGTAACGCCCCGACTCCGCGGTCGTGGCAGACCGTACCGGCACGCACGCTAACACCGCCGAGTCCACGGACTTGGTTCCGACCGTTGAGGTCACTCGCCCGCGCAGGCGACGCCCCTCCTTGGTTCGCACCAACTCAAGACTCAAGCGGCCCAGAGATCCCGACTCGCTCATCAACGACAAGCTGGGCGTCTGCTGGGTCGCACCAAAAACGATGTTGCCGAACTCATCACTCTGGGCGGTGAAGTTCTGCGCCCCGAGGCGACGAAGAATCCGTCCTGAAACGGAACCGTCTTGGTCGACAGTGACGGTCACCAATCCACTGTGATCCAACCCCGCAAATGCAGGATCCGCAGAGACTTTGAACAAACCGCGGTACTCGCCCGCAAAACCCTTCACGTCCACTGGCGTCTTGATGATCGCCGGAGAGGAAAGGGTTTTGCCCACGGAGTTCGAAACCGTGACGACGTACGTGCCACCGCCGTCGACTGTCAACTTGGAGCCAGTTGCGCCGGCCACAACGATCCCATCGCGGGTCCACTGGTAAGCCAGAGGCGCGGTGCCGGATGCCAACACCTGAAGCGTCAGGGTTTCGTCATCTCCAAGATTTCCGGAAGCCGGCGACTGCGTGATGGTCGGGGCAACGGCCACCGCAACATTCGCGACGGCAGAAGCGACGGAACCCGATACGTTGGAGACGGTTACACTGTAGGCTCCAGGCTCCTTCGCCGTGAAGGTGGGATCGTCAGCTCCCACGATGGCAACCCCATTCCGACGCCACTGGTACTTGAGTCCATCCCCTCCAGACGCAGTGACCGAAAGGTTCACCACGCCTCCCGAAGGCAATGTCCCGCCAATCGGTTGTCGGGTGATCAAGGGGGCCGCAATCGCCGGCGCCAATACGGTCACGTCAACGCGCGCGGAACGCGTCATTGAGGCATCCTTCACCGTCAGGCCAACGGGGATTGGCGCACTTGTGGCCGCCACAGTCCCCAC
>CAZAZT010000065.1:0-6213 GCA_964489645.1 uncultured Chthoniobacteraceae bacterium
GGGGGGGCTTCAGGAGGGGCTTCGGTCGGGGAACATTTGGGGGGGTGGGGATGGGGTTCCGGCGGAGCGGGTTTTGACGGATGTTTTGCGGCAACTGGATCGCATTGAGGCGGGGGTGGATGCGCCTCGGGTGCGGCGGGAGATTGCGCGTGCGCAGAAGGAGATCGAGACCTTGCGGAGTGCGATCAAGCGGCAGTCGCGTGTTCAGACGGCGGAGCAGATTGAGGCGGGTTTGATGCGACCGCTGGCGCAGGTGCAGGATGCGGTTTCGGCGGAGCTTGCGCGCAGTGCGGAGAAGCGGGCGGTGGGGCCGGTTGATCGTGATCCGGTGCCGCGTCGTTTTGAGGAGGCGGTGAAACGGTATTACGATGCGCTGGGGGGGGGACGTTGATGGATTCTGGCGGCGCGTGGCAGTTTGGCGATTTGCGGTGGGGGTGGTTGTTGTTGCTGGTTTGGGCGCTGGGGACGGTGCTGGCGGTTCGCGCGGTGCGGCCGTGGCGTGGGTGGGGCACGCTGGGGTTGGTGGGATTGCGGGTTGGCGCGCTGACGCTGTTGGTCCTTTCGTTGATGGAGCCGCGGCGTGTTCGCGAGGAGCCTCGTTCGCGCGAGCAATCGGTTGTCCTGTTGTTGGACGACTCCGTGAGTATGTCATCCGCTGAGGCGGGTGGAGAGACTCCCTTGGATCGGTTGAGGCGGGTGTGGCAGGGGGGTGCTGCTCCGTGGCTTCGTGATCTTGAGAGCCGGTTTCGGGTCAAGCCTTATGCGTTCCATCGGGACATCCGGTCGGTTGCGGGTCCGGAGATGATTCAGGCCAAGGAGGTTGGATCGTTCGTTGGGGATGCGCTTCGACGGATCGGGGAGATGGCGGCGGCTGATCGGCCTGCCGCGGTGGTGGTGTTTTCGGATGCACGCTTTCCGGTGTCGGACCTGCGAACGGATCTGGGGATTCCGCTGTTTGGTGTTCGTCTGGATGGGGTCATCCCTTCGCGTGTGGCGGTGGTTTCTGGCGTACGGGTTCGGGTGTCGCCTTTTGAAGATTCTCCGGTGGGGTTGCAGGTGGCATTGGACACGCGTGGGGGTGCCGGTTTGAAGTTCGCTGTGCGGGCTCAGCGGTTGGAGGGTGGGGTTCGATTGGCGGCGGATGCTCCTGCGATGAAGGTGGTTGAGGAGGAGGTGTTGATCCAGCGGGATGAGGAGAATCGGAGTGTGCAGTTGGCTTTGAAGGGAGTGCCTCCTGGGGTTTCGTACTATCGGGTGACGGCGGAGCCTCGTGGGGAGGGGATCGAGGGGTTGTCGCGGGAGGCATTGTCCCGGGTGGTTGCGGTGGTTCGTCCGGAGGGGCCGCATCGGGTGTTGTACATGGGGGGAAGGCCGAACTGGGAGTTTCCGCCGTTGCGAAGGGCGTTGGAGAGCGACTCGGAGTTGCAGTGGCGCGGGGTGATCCGTATCGCGCGTCGTGAGCCGCGGTTTGCGTTCAAGGGAAGAGGTGGGGAAGGGGTGAATCCCTTGTTCCGGGGCTTTGGGGCGAAGGATGAGGAGGTGCAACGGTATGATCAGGCGGTGAATATCCGATTGAATGTGGAGGGGACCGACGAGTTGAAGGAGGGATTTCCTCGGACGGCATCGGAGTTATTCGAGTACAAGGCGGTGTTCTTGCATGCGATGGAGGCGGAGGGTTTTTCGCCGGAGCAGATCCGGTTACTGCAGCGGTTTGTGACGGATCGTGGGGGGACATTGTTCGTGATGGGAGGGGAGGAGAGTTTTGAAGGAGGGGGGTGGCGCGGAACGGCTTTGGAGTCGGTTCTACCGGTTTGGCTTGGGGGTGGGGCGTTGCCGGATGCGGTGACGGGTGGGGGGCCGTTCCGGTGGGAATTGACGCGGGAGGGGATGTTCGAGACGTGGTTGAGACGGCGGAAGGCAGACTTGGAGGAGGCGGATGTTCTCGGGAAGTTACCGGGGCTTGACCTTTTGAATCGTGTGACGGGAATCAAGCCAGCGGCATCGGTATTGGGGATGGTGCGGGCGGCGGACGGTGCGAGCGCGCCGGGGTTGGTG
Organism: uncultured Chthoniobacteraceae bacterium; assembly: GCA_964489645.1. Classification (GTDB taxonomy): domain Bacteria; phylum Verrucomicrobiota; class Verrucomicrobiia; order Chthoniobacterales; family Chthoniobacteraceae; genus JBEEPE01. The sequence continues at coordinate 2,056 of CAZAZT010000065.1, forward strand.
ACCCAACGTGCGGGACGCGGTCGGAGTGCGGCTTTGTTGATTGGCGACACGTATCACTGGGCGCTGGGAGATGGGGCGAGGACGGAGGATTTGACGAGATTTTGGCGGCAAGCGGTGCGTTGGAGCACGGCGGAGGTTCCTGGTCGTGTGGATGTGGCGCTTGAATCCCGGAGCGGATCGGATGCGGTACGGTTGAGGGTGCGTGTGGTGGGGCGCGAGGCGGAGCCGGTGGAGGATGCGGAGGTTCGGGTGATGGTGCGGCCGCGGGGAGGGGATGATGCGTCGGCTGTTGGGTTGCGTGCGGAGGCGGAGGGGGAGCCGGGTCGGTATGCGGTGGAGTGGATTCCGGGGAGCGGTGCGGGGGAGTGGGAGGCGGAGGTGGTTGTTCGGGATGTGGGAGGAGTTGAGGTCGGGCGGTTTCGGACGGGTTGGGCGGAGGCGGGCGGGTGGGAGCATCAGGCTCCGGTGTTGGCTGCGCCGTGGGAGGCTGCGTTTCGGGAGACGGGGGGTGCGGCGGTTTCGTTGGAGGGGTTGGGCGGGATTGGGGCGAAGATTGGTGCGTTGCCGCAGATTTCGCGTGAGCGTCGGGTGACGGATGTGTGGCATCATCCGATGTATTTCGGTCTGGCGTTGGGGTGTTTGGTTGCTGAGTGGGTGCTACGTCGGCGGAGGGGTCACGTTTAAGGAAAGGATCTGATGTTTGCGCGACGATTGATTTGGCTGAGTGTGTTGGGGTTCCTCTTTTCTGGGGCGTCTATTGAGGCTGCGGAGGCGGGGCGATTGGTTGTGGTGGCTGGGTTGCCGGGCACGGAGGAGATGGAACGCCAGATCGAGGGGGTGTGTTCGGATTGGGAGGAGGCGGGAAAGTTGGCGGGGATGGACGTTGTGGTGGTGGGGCGGAAGGGGGGCGCATTGAAGGCGGAGGTGCGGGCTGCGGTTGAAGGGGGGCGTCGTGGGGATCGCGGGATGTGGGTGGTGTTCGAGGGGCATGGGTATGCCCGACGGGACGAAGGGTTGTTCGCTCTGCGCGGCGGGGATGTGTCGGGTAGCGAGATCAAGGGGTGGTTGGATGCTTCGGGGGGGCCTGCGGTTGTGGTGCTCGGTTTTTCGTCGGGTGGCGCGATGCTGAAGTCGGTGGCGGGGAAAGGTCGGATTGTTTTGAGTGGGGCTGCGTCTGCGGGTGAGGAGAACCGGATCCGGTTCGGGGGTTTTCTTGCGCAGGCTTGGAAGCGTACGGATGCCGATGAAGATGGGGATGGACAGATCAGTCTTCTCGAAGCGGCTTTGTACGGGGTGCGACGGACGCGGGATTGGTATGAGGAGAAGGGGCGGATCCTGACGGAGCATGCGGTGTGGGCGGATGAGTCGGGCAAGGTGCGTCGATTCGATTCGGTGAAGCGGCGTGGGGGGAGTTGGGAAGCTGGGGACGGTGGGGTGCCGTCGTTTGCGCGCACGATTTTGATCGAGTCTGGTGCTGAGCGTGGGATGAGTGATGTGCAGCGTCGTTTGCGGGAGGAGTTGGAGGCGGAGGTGGAGAAGGTTCGGGGGTCGAGGGACGAGATGGGTTTGGATGCGTATTACCGGCGTTTGGAGGAGTTGTTCTTACGGATCCAGAGGGAGTGTTCGGTGCCGGCTCGATGAGGGGGTTTGAGGAGCGGGTGTATGGTGTTTTCGGGCATTGATGGAGCGGAGAGATGGGCGAGAATGCAGGGATGAATGCTCGTTTGGATCCGGAAGCGCCCGTGAGGGCTGTGGGAGGAGGAGTTCGTGGGGTGGTGGGTGGACTTGTGCTTCTGGCATTGGCGATCGTTGGGGGGAGCGCGGGATTCCGATATGTGATGTCGGTCCGGACGTCGCATCAGGATGCGGTTGGGAGGGATACCGCGCAGTTGGCGGAGGTTTGGGTGCGGGTGACGGTTCCGGAGGTGGCGAAGGCGGAGGGAGCGTTGAAGTTACCGGCTGAGTTGAGGCCAGCGCGCGAGGCGGTGATCAATGCACGGGTTGGGGGGTATGTGCGGGCGTTCCATGTGGAGCTTGGGGCGGAGGTGGAGGAAGGGGATCTTCTTGCGGAGATTGATGCGCCGGAGATCGAGCGGGATGCGGAGCGTGCTCAGGCGCAGCACGTTCAGGCGTCGGCTGCCTTGGCTTTGGCGGAGACCACAGCCAAGCGGTGGAAGGATCTTTTGGCTTCGGCGACGGCGAGTCAGCAGGAGGCGGATGAGAAGTTCGCTGATGTGAATTTGAAGCGGGCGAATGTGGAGGCGGCTTCGGCGGAGATGGAGCGGGTGAAGAAGGTTTTCGGGTTTGCGAGGATCACGGCGCCGTTTGGGGGGCGGGTGATTGCGAGAAGTCTGGAAGTGGGGCAGTTGGTGGATCTGGGTGGGAAGACGGAGCTTTTCCGGATCGCGGATGTTTCGGATCTTCGTGCGTTTGTGCGTGTTCCGCAGGGGTTTGCGCGGTCGATTGAGGTGGGGCAGAAGGTGGTGCTTTCGGTGCCGGAGTTGCGGGGCGAAACGCGGGAAGGGACGGTGACGCGCACGGCTGGCGCGATCGATCCTCAGTCGAGGACGTTGTTGACGGAGGTTCAGGTGGATAACCGGGATGGTGGATTATTGTCTGGGAGCTTTGCGCAGGTGGAGTTGCCGGATGCCAAGGCGGAGGATGTGAGGACGGTTCCGTCCAACTGCTTGATGATCCGGGCAGCTGGGCCGATGGCGGTGGTGGTGGATAGCGAGGGGAGTGCGCGGTTTCGGAAGCTGCAACTGGGCCGCGATTATGGGGCGAGGGTGGAGGTGTTGGAGGGGATTGGCGAGACGGAGCGCGTTGTGCTCAACCCGCCGGACATCCTTACGGAGGGCATGAAGGTGCAGATCTCGGATTCCAAGTGATTTTCGGACGGCCCCGGAGGTTTGTTGGGAAAGTGTGGCTTGGAAGGGGCGGGTGAGGGGGGCAGAATCTCAGGGTGAGCTACACTGTATTCGCGCGTAAATACCGTCCGCAGACGTTTGAGGATGTTGTCGGTCAGGAGCACATCGTTCGAACGATGCGTAATGCGATCACGATGGATCGTCTGTCGCAGGCCTATCTTTTTGTGGGACCGCGTGGGACGGGGAAGACATCGATGGCTCGGATTTTCTCCAAGGCGCTGAACTGTTTATCGTCGGACAAGCCGACAACGACCCCGTGCGGGGTGTGCAGCAACTGCACGGAGATCGCAGGGGGCAACTCGCTTTCGGTGTTGGAGTTCGATGCTGCGTCGAACACGCAGGTCGAGAAGATCCGCGAGATCATCATCGATAATGCGAAGTACTTGCCGGTGGGTGCGCGGTACAAGGTGTACTTGGTGGACGAGGTTCACATGCTTTCGACGAGTTCGTTCAATGCGTTATTGAAGACGATTGAGGAGCCGCCACCGCACGTGAAGTTCCTGTTTGCGACGACGGAGGCGCACAAGGTGCCGTCGACCATTTTGTCTCGGTGTCAGCGGTTTGACCTGAAGCGGATCGGGACCCATCTGATCGCGTCGCATTTGCAGAAGATTGCGGAGCAGGAAGGGGTAGCGATTGAAGCGGGGGCGACTTTGGCGGTCGCTAAGGCGGCGGATGGTGGGATGCGGGATGCGGAATCGATGTTGGATCAGCTTGTGGCGTTTTGTGGCGATCGGGTGACGGAGGAGCAGGTGTCTTCGGTGTTCGGTTTCACCTCGCGTCAGACCGTTGTGTCATTGTGCGGGGCAGTGTTGAGACAGGATGCTGGGGCTGCGTTGCGAATCGTGGCTGAACAGGCGGAGGCGGGGCGGGATTTGTCGCAACTGGTGAAGGTGGTGATCGGGTATTTGCGCGATCTTTTGTTGGTGCAAGCGAGCCCGGACGCGGTGTTTGAGGAGTATGGGGCGGCGGAGCAACAGGGGTTGCGTCAGGAGGCAGGGTGTATTGCGAGGGAGCGATTATTGGAGTTGGTGGAGATGTTTGCTGAGGCGGAGGAACGGGTTCGGTGGGCGGCGAATCGCAGGATGCATGTGGAGGTTGCGGTTTTGCGTGGGGTTCAGTTGGCGGGGCAGGTGACGTTGTCCGACGTGCTCGGGGCGTTGCAGCGGATCAAGGAGGGCAAGCCCGTGGAGGTGCCAATCGCGCCTGTTGCTGCGCCCGTTGCTGCGCC
>CAZAZT010000065.1:6313-21067 GCA_964489645.1 uncultured Chthoniobacteraceae bacterium
CTGCGCCTGTTGCTGCGCCTGTTGCCGCGCCTGTTGCCGCGCCTGTTGCCGCGCCTGTTGCTGCGCCTGTTGCTGCGCCTGTTGCCGCGCCTGTTGCTGCGCCTGTTGCTGCGCCCGTTGCTGCGCCTGTTGCCGCGCCTGTTGCTGCGCCCGTTGCTGCACCCGTTGCTGCGCCGGTAGCGCTAGCGGCGACGGAAACGGTTGGGGGAGGGGATGATGAGGATGTGAGTCCGTTTGCAAGTGGTGGGGATGGGGCGGGGGTGAAACCTGCTTCGGTGGATTTGAGGGAAACTTGGGTTCACCTAGTGAACGAGGTTCGGAGGAAGCGTCCGTTGATCCGGATGTGGTTGGAGTTCGGGTGTCTTGCGGAGGTTTTGGAAACTCGAGCGGTTTTGGCGTTTCCTCCGGATCAGGGGTTGGCGATGGAGCAGTTGGATTCTCCTGCGAACCGGGAGTTGATTGCTGAGATCTTGTCGGATCGATTGGGGCGACGGATGGCGGTTTTGGTGGAGCTGCGGGAGGGTGCAGTTTCGGCGCCGGTACAAACTCCGCAGGTGGCGCGAGCGGCGCCGAAGACGCAGGAGGATGTGATGGCGGAGTTCCGGGGAGACCCCTTGATCCGAAAGGCTCTGGAAATTTTCAAAGCAACCTTGGAAGCTGATCCTTTATGAACCTGAAAAAAATGATGCAGCAGGCGCAGCGGATGCAGGAGGAGATGCTCAACACGCAAGCGGAGTTGGGGAAGAAGGAGGTGGAGGCAACCGCGGGGGGCGGGAAGGTTGTTGTGCGAGCGAACGCGGCGGGAGAGATCCTTTCGATCAAGATCGATCCGTCGGTGGTGGATGCAACGGATGTGGAGATGTTGGAGGATCTGGTCTTGAGCGGGGTGAAGAAGGCAATCGAGGATGGGAAGGCTTTGGCTTCGAGAGAGATGTCGAAGGTGACGGCAGGTTTACAGTTGCCTCCGGGTCTTGGTTTCTAGGGGTTGTGAGATGAGGTGAAGATGGGATCTGGTGGGACAGACGCTGCGGGTGAGGGCGCGGACCGAAGTGTGCGACGGGTGAGCGCTCGTGCGGCTGGGGTGGTGGCCTTGGCGGTGATGTGCAGTCGGGTGTTGGGTTTGGTTCGCGAACAGGTGTTCGGGCACCTGTTCGGGACGACGTGGCAGATGGACGCCTTCAAGATGGCGTTCCGGATCCCCAACTTGTTGCGGGATCTGTTCGCCGAGGGGGCGTTGTCGACGGCTTTTGTGACGACGTTTTCGCGCACGGCGGAGGGGGAAGGTTTGGAGTCGGCGTGGGGATTGGCGAATCGGGTGACGACGTTTGCGGTGGTGGTGTTGAGTGGGCTAACGCTCTTGGGGATAGCGTTTTCCGATGGATTGGTGGGTTTGGTTGCGGAGGGGTTCACGGGGGAGAAACTGGCTTTGACGGTTTACCTGACGCGATTGATGTTCCCGTTCATCCTGTTGGTGTCGGTTGCAGCGGTGGTCATGGGGATCCTGAATGCGCGATCGGTTTTCGGGGTGCCAGCGATGGCGTCGACATTTTTCAATATCGTTTCGATTGTTGGCGGGTTGGGGATCGGGTGGTGGATGGATCCCACGTTTGGAACGCGTTCACTGACCGGATTTGCGGTGGGGACGCTTTTGGGTGGTTTGGCACAGTGGTTGGTGCAAGTGCCGTCGTTGCGCGGTGTTGGCTACCGGTTCTCGTGGGATTTCCGATGGAAGGATCCTGCGATGCGTCGATTTCTTTCGGTGTTGGGTCCTGCGCTGGTTGCTGCTAGCGCGGTGCAGGTGAACGTGATGGTCAATGCACAGTTCGCGTCTTACCAAGGGGATGGGGCGGTCAGTTGGCTGGATTTCGCGTTCAGGCTGATGCAGTTACCGTTGGGTCTGTTCGGGGTAGCGATCGGGACGGTGGCGTTGCCGTCCGTGTCGCGGAGTGCGGAGACGGGGGATTTGGTCGGTGTGCGCGGGATTTTGGCGCATGGTTTGAGATTGGCTGCGGTTTTGACGGTGCCGGCGACGGTGGGGTTGTGGTTTTTGGCGGAGCCGTTGGTGGCGCTCCTGTACCAGCACGGGGCGTTTGATGCGGAATCGACCCGACGGACGGCGGATGCGTTGCAGTACTATGCGGTGGGATTGGCTGCTTATTCGGGGATCAAGGTGATCAGTCCGGCTTTTTATGCGCTGGATCGTCGCATGATGCCGATGGTGGTGGCGTTTGGGGCGATCGCCACAAATGCGCTGTTGAACTGGTCATTTTTGCGGTGGACGGGCTTGGGCCATCGCGGGTTGGCGCTGGCGACGGGGTTGGTTGCGACCCTGAATTTCACGGTGTTGTACCGGATGATGCGTGGTTTGCTGGGTGGGATGGAGACCCGCGGGTTAGCGGTCACGGTGGGTAAGTGTGTGCTGTCGAGTGTTGCGATGGTGTTTGGGCTTTTGGGGTATGCGTGGGTTTTTGGGCGACGGCTCGGTTCGGGAGCGGAAGGCGGTTTGGTGGTACGCGCTGTGGTGTTGATCGGGGCGATCGGGTTTGGAGCGGCTGTGTTTTGGACGACGGCCTTGATGCTCCGTTTGCGCGAGGTCACCGAGTTGTCGTCCGGTCTGATGCGGCGGCTCCGTCGCGGGCGATCGACTGGCGGGGCGTAGGTGTTGCGTTGGGGGGCTGACTTAGCGCAATAGCGCGGCGCTGGCTGCAGCGGTGGTTGCGGTGTGCGTCAAGGTGATGAGGCAGCGGGTGGCTCCGAGCGAGGCGAGGAGGTGTTGACCTTTCCCGAGGAGTTGGGCGATTGGAGCGTTCCGATCCGAGCGCGTGATCTCGATATCTTGCCAGGAGAGATCCTGACCGATCCCGGTTCCGAGCGCCTTGGAGATGGCCTCTTTGGCGGCGAATCGAGCGGCGTAGGAGGGGATGGGGTCGGCGAGTGACTCGCAATACGACCGTTCTGTTTCGGTGAACAGGCGGTGGAGGAACGGTTGGCCGAGGCGTTGGACGGATTGGCGGAAGCGTTCGATTTCGACGAGGTCGAGTCCGATTCCGAGGAGTTCGCCCATGAGGATTTCAGGCGGGGAGGTTCATGAGATGGATCATCTCACGGACGGCGGCGTCGAGGCCTGTGAACACGCTACGCGCGATGATGGAGTGGCCGATGTTGAGGTCGGCGAGGTGGGGGATACGTCGGATCAGCGCGATATTGGAGTAGTTGATGCCGTGACCTGCATTGACTTGGAGTCCGGCTTGGTGTGCATGGGTAGCGGCCTCGATGAGGCGATGGAGTTCGAGGAGTTGCGCTTGTCCTTGGGCGTTCGCAAAAGCGCCGGTGTGCAGTTCGACCATATCGGCGCCGAGGGCGAGGGATGCGTCGATTTGAGCGTGGTCGGGTTCGATGAACATGCTGACTCGGGTGCCGACTGCTTTGAGGGCTTGGACGGTGGGTTGGAGGTGGGATTTGAGTCTGGCGACATCGAGTCCGCCTTCGGTGGTGACTTCCTCACGATTTTCTGGGACGAGGCAGGCTTCTGCGGGGCGCGTTTTGAGGGCGATCTCGACGATTTCGGGCGTGTTGCCCATCTCGAGGTTGAGTCGGAGATCAGGTTCTGCGCGGAGGGCACGGACGTCGGCGTCTTGGATGTGTCGTCGATCGGCGCGGAGGTGGACGGTGATACCGGCTGCGCCTGCGTTGATGCTGAGGCGCGCGGCATCGAGGACGAGCGGTTCGGCGTTGTGGGCGAAGGGTGTTTTCGGGTAGCGGGCCTGGCGCAGGGTTGCGACGTGATCGATGTTGAGGCCGAGATGGGGCATGGGAGGCTGGGGGGGATCAGTGGCGGAAGTGGCGGTGGCCGGTGAAGATCATGGCCATTCCGCGTTCGTTTGCGGCGGCGATGACTTCTTCGTCGCGAACGGAGCCGCCTGGCTGGATGGCGCAGGTTGCTCCGGCATCGGCTGCGGCGAGGAGGCCGTCGGGGAACGGGAAGAAGGCATCGCTTCCGACGGCGCTTCCTTTGAGGGAGAGGCCTGCGTCAGCGGCTTTCCAGACGGCCACGCGGGATGCATCGACCCGGGACATCTGGCCGGCGCCGATGCCGAGGGTGCGGTCTGGGCCGGTGTAGACGATGGCATTGCTTTTCACGTGTTTGACGACGCGCCAGGCGAAGGACATTGCGCGGAGCTCTTCCTTTGTGGGTTGCCGTTTGGAGACGACTTTGGTGAGGAGATCGCTTTGGAGTTCGGAGGACAGGTCGCGGCTTTGGGTGAGGAGGCCTCCGACGACGGAACGGACGGTGGTTTCGTTGGGGAGCCCTGAGCTGACGGGTTTAAGTTTTCGCATGAGCCGGAGGTTCTTCTTTTTTTGGAGGAGCGCTCTGGCGTCGGGATCGAAGTCTGGGGCGATGATGACCTCGCTGAAGATCTCGCTGATGGCGCGTGCGAGGGGTTCGGTGAGGGTGCGATTGGTGATGATGATGCCGCCGAAGGGGGCTTGTTTATCGGTGTCGAACGCCTTGTCCCATGCGAGGCGGAGGTCTTCATCGGCGCCGATTCCGCAGGGGTTGGTGTGTTTGAGGATGGCGACGGTGGAGTCGGAGAACTCCTCGATGAGTTCTGCGGCGGCAGAGATGTCGAGGATGTTGTTGTAGGAAAGTTCTTTCCCGTGGAGCTGTTGGAAGAAGGAGTCGAAGTTTCCGTACAGAGCGGCGGTTTGGTGGGGGTTCTCGCCGTAGCGAAGGCGGGCTGTGCAGGGCAGGGAGATGTTGAAGGAGCTGGAAGTGTCTTTCTCTTTATTCAGGTAGTTGGCGATGGCTCCGTCGTAGCGGGCGGTGGTGACGAAGACCTTGATGCCGAGGCGTTCGCGCAGTTGCGAGGTGGTGGCGCCTTGGTTTGCGCGCATGGATTCGAGGACGGGTTCGTAGTCGGCAGGGTCGACGACGACGGTGACGGAGCGATGGTTTTTGGCGGCGGACCGGAGCATGGAGGGGCCGCCGATGTCGATGTTCTCGATGGCTTCTTCCATGGTGACATCGGGTTTAGCGATGGTGGCTTCGAACGGGTAGAGGTTTACGACGACGAGATCGATGGGGAGGATCCCGTTCTTGTTGGCGGCCTCGGTGTGTTCGTCGTTATCGCGGACCCAGAGCAGGCCGCCGTGGACTTTTGGGTGCAGGGTTTTGACGCGGCCGTCCATCATCTCTGGGAAGCCGGTGTAATCGGAGATTTCGCGGGCGGGGATATTGTTCTTGTTGAGAAGATTGAACGTTCCTCCGGTGGAGATGATTTCGACGCCCATTTCGACGAGGGCTTTGGCGAAGTCGACGAGACCGGTTTTATCGGAGACGGAGATGAGAGCCCGTTGGATTTTCATGTTGGAGGGAAACGTTAGCGGCAGGTGTCGGGTCTGAGAACAGGAAATGGGTGGTGCGATGTTCGGGGTTGAGTTTTTGCGGGGTGGGGGTTCACTTCAGAGGGAATAACTATGAGACCAACCTATTTGGCGGCGATGCTTTCGGTGTTGCCCCTCAGCGCGACGGCGGCACCGGTGACGATTGATGTGACGAAGTTGCCGCGTGCGACTCAGGTGGTGGATGACGTGGTGGTGCCGATACCGAGCGAGGTTTTTGCTGCGTTGGACAAGTTGGGTAAGCCGAAGTGGGGGGAGGCGGTGAGGCCGGTGAAGGGGTTGATGGTGCCGGGTGGGGGACGGGAGCAGGTGGCGTTGGTTTTGGGGACGGTGATTGCGGACGGGTTTGTGGCGGTGCAGGCGGAGAGTGTGGAGGAGGTGAAGCAGGTGGGAAGTTTGGTGAGACAGTTGGCCAAGGCGATCGGGGTGGAGCGAGCGGTGACGCGTCATGCGACGGCGATTGTGGAGGCGGCGGATCGGCGTTCTTGGAACGAGGTGAAGCGGGAGTTGGATGGGGCGATCAAGGATGTGCGGGCTGCGATGACGGAGTTGAACAATGGTGCGTTATCGCAGTTGGTTAGTGTTGGCGGATGGTTGCGAGGGACGGAGGTTTTGGCGGTGGTGGTGGGCCGACAGTATTCGGAGGACGGTGCGGAGTTGTTGCAGCAACCGTTGTTGGCGGATCATTTTTCCGTGCGGTTGACGGAGTTGGAGAAGGGGGCCCGCAATCCGTTGATCGGGGTGGTGAGGGCGGGTTTGGGCGGCATCAAGGAGTTGATGGGGACGGGAGATGCGAAGTTGTCCCAGGAGCAGGTGCGTCAGGTGGGGCGCATTTCTGGGGAGTTGGTTCTTAAGATCACGGAGCGGAACAAATGAGCATTTCACGATTCATGGAAACTGGACGTTTTGGATGGCGGGCTCGGATTGTTCGCTGGGTGGGAGTGGCGACGTTGGCGTTGGGAACTTCGTTTTTCGTGGGGGAAGCATGGGGGAAGGACGGGATTTCCGAGGCGTTGGTCTTGGGGTTTGAGGCGTCTCAGAAGGCGGTGAAGAGTGGGTTCACGGTGCGAGAGCAGCATTGGGGTGGAGATTTGCCGGTGAACCAGCCGCGTGCGATTGTGCACCAGTTGTTCAAGGGGAATGAGTATTGGTTCTGGATGAGCTCAGCGGTGTCTGGCGCGAGGGTGTCTGTGCATGTTTACGACAAGGACGGGAAGTTGGTGGAGGATGAGGTGGTGAAGCTTGGTGGGACATTTGCGGTGCGATTGACCCCTAAGCGGACGGGGTCGTATTACCTGCTTGTTGAGGTTGAGAAATCGCCGGAGGAGCGGACTCCGTGGGCGTTGATCTATGCGTTCCGGTAGTTTGCTTGCGGTGATTTTGAGAACTCATGAGTGTTGAGCATGATTTGGAGGGGGGGCGTGATGAGGTTGGGGGAGAGGGGCGGGTGGAGACGCTTCAGTTCGAGAGCGGTTGGATTTTGAAGGCGCTTTATGCTGGTGATTTGGGATTGTTGAAGGAGTTGGAGGGCCGGTTTGCGGTGCGTTTGACCACTCGGGATGGTTGGTTGCGGATTGAGGGGGGCGATGGGGGGATTGATGGGGTAAAGCGGGTGTTTGAGCAGTTGACGGCGGCTCGGGGGCGAGGGGTGGCGATTGGGCGGCAGGAGTTCCGGTACGCGATGCGGGTGGTGTTGGAGGAGGACGGGAGTGGCGGGTTGGATGTTCTGAGTCGCGAGCAGGTGAAGGTTTCACCCAAGCGTGGAGTGATCACGCCGAAGACGGAGGGGCAGCGGCGTTATCTTGAATCGATCCGAACGAAGGATCTTGTTTTCGGGATCGGCCCTGCGGGAACAGGGAAGACGTATCTTGCCATGGCGATGGCGGTTGCTGCGCTGAAGGAGGGGACGGTCCGGCGGATCGTTTTGACTCGGCCTGCGGTGGAGGCTGGAGAGGCGCTCGGTTTTTTGCCGGGCGATCTGAGGGACAAGATCATGCCGTATTTACGGCCGCTGTACGACGCGTTGCAGGACATGTTGGACCCTGGTGAGGTTGAGAGGTTCATGGAGCGGAACGTGATCGAGATTGCGCCGTTGGCGTACATGCGCGGGCGGACGATCTCGAATGCCTTCATCGTGTTGGATGAGGCTCAGAACACGACGACGGAGCAGATGTTCATGTTCCTGACGCGATTAGGACCGGGTTCGAAGGCGGTGATCACGGGGGACCAGACGCAGATCGATTTGCCGTCGAATCGGCGGTCGGGGTTGATCGAGGCGGCGCAGGCGTTGGCGGAGGTTCCGGCGATCGGGTTCAATTATTTTGAGGAGCGCGATGTGGTTCGACACGAGTTGGTGGCGGACATTGTGACGGCGTATCGGAAGCACCGCGGGGGGGGAGTTGGGGGGCGAGGTTGATCATGGGCTTTTTTCGACGAGCGATGGGGAGGTTGGGGTCGGGCGAGGGATGCCGGACGAGGCGCACGCTTTCCCATTCGGCGATGGTGGAGTGGGTGGAGTGTGGATGGTTTACGCGGTTGTTGGTGTTGGGGTTGTGTGGGGCGCTGATGGTGTGGATGTTGGCATCTGGTTCTGGGGGGGTGTTGCCTGAGAGGGCGTTGATGAGTGGGTTCATCTACCTGTTGTCCGTGGTGCTGATCTGGGTGAACCACAAGCACCTGTGGTGTAGCAACTCGAGGTTGGGCCTGTTTTTCGTGACGATGTTGGTGCACGTCTTTGCGGTGAAGTTGATGGTGGGTGCGGCGGATGATCAGTTGGCGGGCGGTGCTGGAGGCGGGGAGGCGGGGATTTTCACTCCGCAGGTTCGTCACCAGATGCTGTGGGTATTGTTGCCGCACGGACTTGCGCCCTTGACGATTTCCATCCTTTTGGGGACTCGGTTGGGCGTTGCGATGGCGATCTTCACGGGCTTGTTCGCTGCGATGACGCGGGGCGGTCTGGATGCCTCGTTGATGGTGATGGCGTTGTTGGCTGCCTTCACGGGGGCGTTGGCGACCCAGAATGTGCGTCGCCGAGCGGACCTTTTGCGTGCGGGGTTTCTGATCGGGAACACGACCTTTGTTCTGGCGCTGGTTTTGGGGCTGTTTGGGCCGGTGGCGGTGACTGCGGCATTGGGATTTCCTTGGAAGATGACGGGGGTGGTGTGGGGAGTTGCGATGTGTGGCGGTCTGGTTTTGGCGATGCTGGTGAACGGGGTGATCCCGATTTTGGAGGGCGTGTTCGGGATCACGACGACCTTGTCGTGGATCGAGTTGGCGGATCTGAACCACCCGTTATTGAAGCGGATGGTGTTGGAGGCGCCGGGGACGTATCACCACAGTTTGATGGTTGCAGCGATCTCGGAATCTGCAGCGGGCGAGATCGGGGCGGATTCGGCGCGGACCCGAGCGTGTGCCTATTTCCATGATATCGGGAAACTTACCAAGCCACAGTACTTCGCGGAGAATCGTGGTGCGAGGGATCCGCATGAGGACCTGACGCCTTGGATGAGTGCGCTCGTGATCATTGCGCACGTGAAGGACGGGGTGGATCTGGCTCTCAAACATCGGTTGCGTCGTCCGATCATCGATGTGATCCGCGAGCATCATGGGACTCAGCGGGTTCGGTTCTTCTTACGACGCGCGATGGAATTGGCTGAGCGTGCGCGTGCGGAGGGGGTTCCGGACACCGAGGTTCCGGAGGTGCGTGAGGAGAGTTTTCGTTATCCTGGGCCGAAGCCCTCGACGAAGGAGTCCGCGATCATCGCGATGGCAGATTCGGTCGAGAGCGCGTCTCGGGCGATGAAGGAGGTGAGCGTGGCGAGACTTCACGGATTGGTGGATGACATTGTGGATGAGAAGATTCGGGATGGTCAGCTTTCGGATTGTCCGTTGACCATGCAGGAGATTTCCGTGGTGAAGGAGAGTTTCAAGCGGAGTTTGGTGGTGATGTCCCATTCGCGGATCGCGTATCCGGAGGATGTGGATCGGAAGAAGACGCGCGCTGTCTGATCTCTGTGTGCGTTGCTTTCGCGTCGTTCTGGGGTAGGAATGAGCGGTATGAGTTGCACCAAAATCGATCCGTCATTGCATCAGGCAAAAAAGCCGGAGTGGATCAAGGTGAGGTTGCCTGCGAATCCGGTCTTTTTCTCGACGAAGAACCTGGTGGAGGATCTTCGATTGCATACGGTGTGCGAGTCGGCGCAATGTCCGAACCGTTGGGAGTGTTGGAGTTCTGGGACAGCGACTTTCATGATCGCCGGAGACCGTTGCACGCGTGCTTGCGGTTTTTGTGCGGTGACGACGGCCAAACCTTTTGCGTTGGAGGCTGACGAACCGGAGCGAGTGGCGGAGGCGGTTCGGCGGATGCGTTTGAAGCATGTGGTTGTGACTGCGGTTGCGAGGGATGATCTCAAGGATGGTGGGGCAGAGCATTTTGCGAAAACGATCCGAGCGATCCGGGGGGTGGATGCGGGGATCGTGATTGAAGTTCTGACCCCCGATTTTCATGCGAAAGAGGCGCTGATCCGCGTGGTGACGGACGCTGAACCGGAGATCTTCAATCACAACATCGAGACGGTGGAGCGACTGACGCCGGCGGTGCGGTCACGTGCGAAGTACGGCGTATCGATGGAGACCTTGCGGAAGGCGAAAGAGATCGCGCCGCAGATCGTGACGAAAAGCGGCATCATGCTGGGGTTGGGTGAGACGGAGTCGGAGGTTTTGCAGACGATGGATGATTTACGTCGGCACGGAGTGCAGGTGATGACGATCGGCCAGTATCTTCGGCCCAGTGTGAATCATCTTCCTGTGGTGGAGTATATTCACCCGGATGTGTTCGAGCGGTATAAGACAGAGGGTTACGCTCGGGGTTTCGAGCATGTTGCGTCAGGTCCGTTGGTGCGGAGCAGTTACCACGCTGCGGATTTCCAACCTGCTTCGCTCGTTGGCAAGCGGTGACTCGGCGGTTGAGTCGGTTTTACTGACGGGACGCTTCGGTCAGGGGCGATGAGGAGCGGTCTGGACGCTCGGGATCCGCGGATGGTCTTGGATGCGTCAAGGCGTTTGGGGGGCCTCCGAGGCTTCGGGGGCGGCGGGAGGAGTGTCTTGGACTCCGAGAGCGTTGCGCTGCCACGGGAGGAGGCTGTCGAGAACGTCGGGGTCTTGTCGGGCGAGGGCTTCGAGGATGGCCTTTGGGGCGATGAGGGTGGGATCCAAGGAGAATTCCGAGGCGCTTTTATCGCGCCGGTCCCTGAATTGGCGAAATCGTTCCTCGTAGTCGGGGATGGGTTTGGGCCTGGGTTTTCTGAGGCTTTTGGGCCAATCGGTTGAAGGGAGAGCGAGTGCTTCTTTTGCCGCTTGCTGGAATCTTTCGAGTCGGCTTCCGCGCAGGTTGCGGGGTTCGAACTGACCGTTCTGATCCAGACGATGGGAGGCTTCGAGGAGCGAATCGTTGTTGAGAATATGGAAGGTGGGTCGGTCAACGGATTGGGCCTCGGATTCGCGCCAGGTCCAGAGGGTTCGGAGGATGGCCATTCCTCGTTGCGAGAGGTCGGAGTGACCGGAGATCCGCCACAGGGAGTCTGGGTCGCGTTCGCGAACGATGGCGGAGTTCCGGATGAGTCGATCGCACGACTGTTGGAACCATTCGGTTCGGCCGAGTTTGGTGAGTTGTTGTTCGAGGAGATCGGCTAGAGCGAGGAGGTGTGCGGTGTCGTTGACGGCGTAATCGAGCATTTGGGGGGGCAAAGGGCGGATGGCCCAGTTCGCCTTTTGAGATGCTTTGGCGAGGACGAGGCCAAAGTGATGGTGCAGAAGAGCGGCGAGTCCGAACTCCCTGAGTCCGATCAGACGGGCTGCAACTCCGGTGTCGAAGACATTCTGAGGGTCGGTCCAACCGGCTTTGCGGAGGAGTCGGAGATCGTAATCGCAGCCGTGGATGATGACGATTTTCCCTTTGAGGGCTTCGAAGAGTGGCGAGAGGTCGAGGGAGGCGAGGGGGTCGACGAGGAAGTGTGCGTCAGGCGTGGAGATCTGGATGAGGCAAAGCTTTTCGAAGTAGCAGTGCAGGGAATCCGCTTCGGTATCGAGGGCGATTTTCGGGTGTTTCGCGATGTGTTCACACAGCGCGAGGAGTGCGGGTTGTTCGGTGATCATCTCGGCATGAAGGGCCGGGGTATTGGGGATTTGGCTGGGAGCGCGTTGGGGGCGTTTTTCGGGAGAAGATTTTGGGGGAAGTTTGGATGATTTCTTGCGCGAGAACCGGTCGGTTCGACGGTTGCGGTCGGGGTCCGCTTTTCTGAGGGGATCGGTTTTTTGGGGATTTGGTTTGGAGGCCGGTTCTGCGAACCCCAGCCATTGAAGGAAGCGTCGGAACGGGCTGAGTGGCGCGGTTGATTTGACCTCATCGGCTCTCATAGACGGATCGAGAGCAAGAGTTCTGCGTTAGAGTTGGTGGCTTTCAGGACTCCGGCAAGATACTCCATCGACTCGACGGGCGGCAGGGTTGCGAGTTTTCTGCGCACGAGGTTCACCTTTTCGAACTCTGCAGGGTGATAGAGCAATTCGTCGCGGCGGGTGCCGGACTGAGGGATGTTGATTGCTGGGAACACCCGTTTCTCTGCGAGGGATCGGTCGAGGCGAAGTTCCATGTTACCTGTGCCTTTGAACTCCTCGAAAATGATGTCGTCCATCCGGTTTTGGGTTTCGACCAGCGCGGTGGCCACGATGGTGAGGCTGCCTCCCTCGGTGGTGTTCCGTGCGGCGCCGAAGAACTTTTTCGGTTTGATGAGTGCCTTGGTGTCGAGGCCGCCGGACATGATACGACCTTTTCCTGGTTGTAAGTTGTTGTAACCGCGCGAGAGGCGTGTGATGGAATCGAGCAGGATGATGACGGTTTTATTGAGTTCCACGAGGCGCTTGGCGCGGTCGAGAACCATCTCGGCCACTTGGGTGTGGCGCTGTGCGTTCTCGTCAAAAGTGGAACTGTAGATTTCGGCATTTACGGTGCGTCGGAAATCGGTGACCTCCTCTGGGCGTTCATCCACGAGCAGGATGATGAGGGTGGCTTCGGGATGATTTTTGACGATGGATTGTGCGATGTCTTTCAGGAGGACGGTTTTTCCTGCGCGCGGTGGAGCGACGATGAGTGCGCGTTGGCCTTTTCCGAGGGGCGCGATAAGGTCGATGGCGCGGGGACTGATGGAGCGTCCGGTCGGGTTTTCGAGGATGACGCGTTGGTTGGGGTGCGTGGCGGTGAGTCGGTCAAAGTCAGCGGGTTCGCGCCATTCTGCGGCGGGCACACCTTCGACGGAGATGACCTCTTCGACGGAGAGGAACCGTTCGCGGTCGCGTGGAGCGCGGAGTTTGGCTTTGACCTTGAGACCGGGTTTGAAGCGGAAGGTGCGGTCGACGTGGAGTGGCACCTGGATGTCTTGGGGGATGGGACGGAAGTTGTATCGCTGCCAGCGGAGGAAGACACTTCCTTGTGCGCTGACGTCGGTAACGGCTTCGGCGGTCAGGACGGTTCCTGCTTGTGCGTAAGCGGAGGCGATGTCGACGACGAGGTGGTGGCGAGAGCGGTCGGGGTTGAAGCGGAGGTTGAGGGATTCTGCGAGTTGGAGGAGTTCGACGAGAGGTGTGTCGTTGAGTTGGTCGATGTCGAGCGTCTCGGGTGCTTGGAAAGGCTGGGGATTCTCTTGGGGGGCGGATTCGAGCGGGTGTTGGGCGATAGCGGGTTGCGTTTCGGTTGATGGGTCATCGACGGAATGGATTTGAACTGCTTCCGTCGGTGTTTCGTTATGCTCGGTCATCTTGGCTTGGTGAGTTAGTGCTGGGGCAGGTGGTGTGGGTCCTTGGTTCCAGCGTCCGTTGAGAGGGGAGGCTGGGGATTCCGAAGGAGACTACCGGCTTGGCTGATCGGAACCCGATCGCTCTGCGAAGGTGTGCAAGAGAGATTCGGCGAGCAGCGCGGTTTGTCTGCCGACGATGTGGATTGGAACATCCGTCCAAATCACAAAGTGCGCGAGATGGACTTTATCGGCGAGAGGGGCCTGTGCAATCAAGATTTCGCGGATTTGTTCTGCGGACCATTGCCGAGCGGAGAGGCGGGTTGTTTGGGTTTCTGGGGAGCAAGCAACGGTTACGATGGCGTCGAAGAGGGGATGGGCATGCGTTTCAAAGAGCAGCGGAATCTCTGCGACGAACCAGGTTCCTGTTTGCTGTGCGCGAGCTGCGAGTGGCAGCCACGCGGCTCTGATGCGTGGGTGGAGGATTGATTCGAGGAATCTCCGATCTACTGGGTTGGTGGTGATTCGGGCACGGAGGGTTGGACGGTTGACCATCCCGTTTTCTGTCAGGATGGATGGCCCGAAGTGTTGGAGGAGGGAGTGTTGAACCTCCTGAGAGGTGGCCAGCAGTTGATGTGCGCATTCGTCTGCGCTGAACGTGATCGGTTTTGGCAGGAGGGGGGCGAGCGAACGGGATGCGGTGGATTTACCACACGCAATTCCTCCGGTGATAGCGACTGCTGGCATCGGAAGCGATCAAGACCGCATCGATCGATCAGTTGGCGTCGCCAGCAGGCACTTTTGGCTGAGCGAGGTTCGGAACCGGAGCACTGAAGGAGGACTTGTCCTCAAGACCTTCGGTTGGGTTCACGGGTTGTCCCGCAGCGTCGATGAGTCGCATTGTGACAAAAATCACGAGGTTCTTTTTGATGTGCTGCTCGATCTTCGACTGGAAGAGACGACCGACGATCGGAATGCTTTTCAGGATGGGCGTCCCATCTTCGACCTTTTGGATGTCTTCGCGGATGAGTCCGCCGAGGGCGACGGTGTGTCCGTCCATGATGGATACGGAGGTTTCCACCTCACGGACCGAGAAGATGGGTTGGTTCATGATGTTGTCGGTCAGGGTGACTGCGACGGGATCCGCGCCGCCGACGCCGACGTTGATGGTGCGGGTTGCGATGGCCTTGATCGGGCTGCCGTAGTTAATAAACCCTTCGAACTCGGTGACTTTCGGCTTGAGTTCCATGTCCACGGTGAAGTTATCTGCTTGGATCTGAGGCTGGATGACCTCGAGGATCACTCCCGTGTTGCGGGTTTCAAAGTTTTCAGGGTTTGCTGGGGTCACAGGGGCACTGAGGGCACCCTGTGCGGCTTGGTTGTTGACGCCTGCTCCGCCGCCACCACCGCCGACGCCACCGCCGATGGTACCAGGGATTTGGGGTGGAGCGAAGGAGGTCGGGTAACGGAACTCGCGGGTGATCTTGATGCTGGCGGTGGCCCCGTTCCGGCACGTGACACGGGGTGACGAGAGAAGGTCGACGCCTTTCTTTTGGCTCATGGCACG
>CAZAZT010000066.1:0-7557 GCA_964489645.1 uncultured Chthoniobacteraceae bacterium
CGGATGACAGGCGGGGAATGGGCCTTATGGTGGGGGGATGACACTTGGGGTTACGGGTGCTTCGGGGTTCATTGGGCGGCGGGTGGTGGAGTTCGCTTTACGGCGCGGCTATGAGGTGGTCGCGTACACGCGGGATCCGGATCGGTTGCGGATACCGGGGTGCGAGGTGAGGAGGTTCTGTTCGGAGGTGGTACCGGATTTGAATGGGATCGATGCGCTGGTGCATCTGGCGGGAGAGAGCGTGGTCGGTCTTTGGACTGCGGCGAAGAAGCGGCGGATTGTGGAAAGTCGTGTGCAGGGAACGCGGCGTCTTGCGGAAGGTCTGGTTCGCATGGCGCGTCCGCCGGAGGTTTTTGTGAGTGGTTCTGCGATCGGTTTTTATGGTGATCGTGGGGATGAGGAGTTGATGGAGGACTCGCGGATTGGAGGGGGATTTCTTGCGGACTCCTGTGCGGCGTGGGAGGCGGAAGCGCTTCCGGTGGAGGCGGTGTGTCGGGTGGTTCGAGTGAGGACGGGGATTGTGCTTGGGAAGGAGGGGGGGGCGTTGCGAGCGATGCATTGGCCGTTCCGGTTGGGTGGAGGGGCGGTGATCGGGGAGGGGCGTCAATGGGTTTCATGGATCCATCTGGACGATATCGCGCGGATGTTTCTCTTTTGTGTGGAAGATCTTGCGGTGCGAGGAGTGGTCAATGGTACGGCGCCGTGGCCGCGGCGTAATCGGGAGTATTCCGAGGCGATTGCGGCGGCGCTGGGTGCTCCGTTGTTCCTTCGGATTCCGGCGTGGGCGGTCCGTTTGGCGGGCGAGTTTTCGGCGGAGTTGTTGGATAGCAAGCGTGTGTTGCCGGGGGTTGCGGGGTTGCGCGGCTTTCGTTGGGAGTATCCGGAGTTGGAGGCGGCGTTGAAGGTGGAGTTTGGGGGGTGAGTGTTATTGAACGTGGGGAGCGCGTTCGCCTGACAAGGCGTGTGGTTTGGTCTATCTTGGTTGGATGAACGCGAATCTTTTTTCTCTCTTCCGTGTCGCAGGCGTTGTGGGAATTGTTTTGACGGCTCGGGTGGTGGCCTTAGCGGAGGATGCGAAGCCGAAGCCCGAGTACCCTCTGACGATCTGCGTGGTTTCTGGGGAGAAGCTGGGATCGATGGGGAAATCGTATGTGCATGAGCACAAAGGGAAAGAAGTGCAGTTTTGCTGCAAGAGTTGCCTCAAGTCCTTTGACAAGGATCCGGCGAAATATCTCGCGAAGATCGAGAAGGCGACGAAGAAGTGAGGGGCTTCGTGTTGTTGCGCTCGGCGGGGCGGTGAGGATTTGCTGAGGGGGAAGGCTTGCTGAGGGTAGCGGGCGCTGATCAGCCTTGGGCGGCGGTCAGGAGGCTTTGGATGTCGTCGGAGGTGGTGCTCCATGAGCACATGAAACGGGCTCCGCCTCCGATGAAGACGTAGTACTTCCAGCCGGCTGCTTGGATGCGGGCGTGGACTTCTGGGGTCAGGGACGCGAACACGGCGTTCGCTTGGACGGGGTAGAGGATTTCCACGCCGGGGATGGATGCGAGGCCGTCGGCGAGTTGGCGTGCGAAGTGGTTGGCGGATTTCGCGAGGCGCAGCCAGGTCCCGTTTTTGAGCACGGCGCGCCAAGGGGCGGAAAGGAAGCGCATTTTGGAGGCGAGCTGTCCGGCTTGTTTGCAGCGGTAGGCGAACTCTTCTCCGAGATGGCGATCGAAGAACACGACGGCCTCGCCGCAGGGCATGCCGAGTTTGGTGCCACCGAATGAGAGGACATCGACGCCGGCTTTCCAGGTCAGTTCGGAGGGGGTGACGTCGAGGGAGGCGATGGCGTTGGCGAATCTGGCACCGTCCATGTGGAAGCGGAGGCCTAGTTTTTTGCAGAGATTTCCGAGGGCACGGATCTCGTTGGGGGAGTAGACGGTACCGAGTTCGGTGGGGCAACTTAGGGTCAGAGCTTTGGGTTTTGGGAAATGGATATCTCTGCGTTTGGTGGCGAGTTTTTCGACGGCATCGGGGTTGAGTTTTCCGAGTGGCCCTGTGGTGGTGAGGAGTTTGGTACCGTTGGAGAAGAATTCGGGGGCACCGCATTCATCTGTTTCGACGTGGGATGTCTCGTGGGTGATGACGCTGTGGTAGGATTGGCACAGGCTTGCGAGGGAGAGGGAGTTGGCGGCTGTTCCGTTGAAGACGAAGTAGACGTCGCAGTTGGTTTCAAAGAGGTCGCGGAATGCATCGGCGGCATCTGCGGTGAAGGGATCATCGCCGTACGAGGGGACGCGGCCTTGGTTTGCGGCGATGATGGCATCGAGGACTTCGGGGCATGCACCGGAGGTGTTGTCGCTAGCGAAAGTGTAGTTCATTGGGCCAATGCTTTTGGGGGAAAGGGTGGCTTTGTGTTGGCGTTTGGCAAACCGAGAAGCGCGGGCTGGGTCTGGTGCGATGTGGGCGGCGGGTTTGGGAACGGGGCATCCGTTGTTGGGCACGCGGATGGCGCGGGGCGGTGGGCGCGGAGGTTTGGTGATGGAGCCGGAGTGGGAGGTTGCGGCTGCGCAATCAGCGCGCTGACGGGCGGCGCAGGTCCTCCGAACTCCTTCGAACTCCTCCGAGCTTTGTTTGGCGGCGCGGCGGGATTTCGGTGAGGGGAGTGGGTGCGGCTTGAGGTCAGTGGGGAGCGCGTTTGGGGCGCACTCCCGCGTCGGGGTGGGGATTTTTTCGGTTATTTGCCGAAGATGCGGAGGACTCCGTATTGACCCGATGGGATCACGACGGAGCCGTCATTGGTGATGGCGAGGCGTTCGACGTCTGAGCTGTAGGCGATGCGAGCGGTTTCGACTTTTGCGCCTTCGAGGGGCCATGAGATCCTTGAGAAATCGAGGCCTTGGCTGGAGAAGAGGGCTCCTCCGAGGAGGCGGAGTGCATCGGGTTGGGCTTTGAGTGTGACGGGGCTGAGGGGGGTGAAAGTCCCTCCTTCTGAGAGGCGGAAGGGGGTGATCACGCCTTTGGTGCTGACGAAGACATCGGAGTCGAGCGCCGCGAGTCGGCTATCGCGTTCGATGGGGAGAGCGGTGACGAGGTATCCGTCTTTTCCATCGATGGCGGTGGCTTGGATTTGGCGGGACACGGTTCCTGCGGGGTCGGTGATGCAGCTTTCGGAGTAGGCGATGAATCCGGTTTTTTGGATGGTACCGAGGGCGAAGAGGCGGCCTGGCAAATCGATGGACTCATTTTTCACGGGCTTCGCGGGGTCGGAGAAATCGATCACAGCGAGGTTGTGTGTGTAGTTGAAGAGGTTCCAGGTGTTGAACTGCCAATCCCACGCGGGGCCTTTTTTGCGGTAGATGGTCGGGGATGCGACAGGTTCTGAGGCGCGTCCGAAACCGAGGACGAAGAGGTTGTCACCGGCGGCGGTGACATTGATTTTCGTGTTGGCGGTGGCGGCGACTTCTACGGGAGGAAGGGCTTTTGGGCCGGCGATGTTTGAGACATCGAAGACTTGGAGGGCGGTGTTTTTGGGGGCGTATCTGACGGGGGCTGGCCTGAACGAGGCCACTTTGGGAGCGGCAACGGAGGCGACTTTTACGACGGGGTTGGTGGCGATGGGTTCTGAGATGGCGATGGGTTTGGCGTAGAGGATGGGGCGAATCCAAGAGTCGGCTGCGGTGGTGCGTTGGACGAGAGTGCCGACGAGGGAGGGAGACAGCCAACGGAGGTTGGAGGTTTCCCACCAGGACTCGGTGGATAGATCGATTTCTGCGGAACCGGTTTTTGTGAGTTTGGGTAGCGAGGAGATGTCATAGACATCGAGGGCCATGTTACCTAAGCCACCGATTCTTGGGATGTAGGCGACGCAGGCGGCGATTCGCAGGGAGGAGTTTGCGGTGATATCGTTTGGGTTGGTGGTATTTGCGACGGGCACGCGGCGGAGCACGGCGAGTCGGTTTCCGTTGATGGAGACGTCGGTGATGGTTCCTGCGCCTGCGTCGATGTCTTGGATGACGGTGTTTTCGTCATCCGCTCGGGAGACTTTGATGGAGGGGGTTTGGGAGGACCACGCGTTACCGGTGGCGATCTGGAGGAGGTAATCTCCGCTGACGACGACGCGATCGACGGGCCATGCGAGGAGGACTTCCGATTGGATTGCGGGTTTGTCGCGGTTGGAGATATCGGCGGTCAGGAGTTGTTCTTGGGTGATGGAGACGAGGCTTTTGTCGACGACGGTTGCGCGTCGTGAGGGGGTGGCGTTCTGGATCTGTCCGCGGAGGGTGAGTTTGCCGGTTGCTGCTGTCGAGATGTCGAGCAACTGGAGTACGGAGGTTGAGCCGGAGTAGGGGATGAGGGCGAGGCCTTGGTCAGGGAGGACTTTGAGAGCTTTCTCGTTGTAGAGGGCTTCGCTCCAGCCCCATTTCCCGTCGAGGTAGCAGCGGTCGGCGAGGGTTGGTTTTTCTGGGTCTGCGACATTGAAGAGGGAAGCGGCGACTTTTCCGTCTTCGAGGCCGATGGAGAAGAGGAAGTTCCCGATGGGTTCGATGTAGGTGGAGAATCCTGGGACTTCGAGGTGGCCGGTGATTTTCGGGTTGGCCTTGTCTTCGAGATCGATGATCCAGAGCGGGTCGGTTTGTTGGAAGGTGACGGCGTAGAGGGTGTTTTTGGCGAAGCGCGTTGCGAAGAGGGATTCGCCACGGATGATTTCGAGGGAGGCGAGTTTTGAGCCATCGAGTTTGAAGTTTTCGAGGGTGGTGATGGGGACCCAGCGCCATGATCCGTCGGTTGGTTGTTCCCAGCGGGAGGTGATGGCGCAAACGCTTGATCCGTCGACGTTGACGTTGAATTTATTACCGACTCTTCCGATGGTTGAGAGCGGGGCGGAGTTCAGTTTTGCGGCGCCGGTTTCTGTGACCTTGAAGACCTCGATATTGGATTTGTTCCAGTCTTTATAGCTTGAGGAGGAGACGGCGATCCATCCTGGGGCGGAGGAGACGATGGAGGAACCGGAGGCGGCGAGGACGTCGAACGATTGTTTTTCTGTGAGGGCGCCGGCGGCTGAGATTTCGACTTGGTGGAGGGTGGTGCGATCGGTGTTTTGGGAGACTTGGTCGTAGTAGGCCCAGTTGGTTGTGACGATGTAGAGTTGGTTTCCGGCGATCCGAGAATCGTTGAGCCAGCCGTTGGTGGTGTAGCGAGCGGTTTCTTTGACGGTTGAACCGGAGTAGCGGAGCGAGACGACTTGTGTTTTTGCGTCGGTGGTGCGCGTGAGGAGGAGGATGTCTTTTTCGCCTGGGGTTGAGGTGTTGAGGACGAACATGTCTTCGCCGGATTCGGCGAGACGGTAGTTGGCCTTCAGTTTGGGGTTCGCTTTGTCGGCGATGTCGATGATTTGAAGGCCTCGGAGTTGGTTGAAGAAGAAGACCGTGGATCCGTCGACTTTCCAGATATCGGATTCTTGGACTTCGGTGGTGGAGTCGCTGGTGGGGGCGCTATCTGATGCGACGACGGAGGCGAGGCTGGCGATGCCTGGGGTGGCGGAGGATTTCAGGGCGCCGCCGATGGAGGCTCCGAGAGTGGCTGCGGATTCGAGGCGGTCGTAGGTTTCCGAGGCGGATTTTGCGAACGACTTTTTCCCTTTGAAGAAGGTGGTGGGGAGTTTTGCGGAAGCTGCCTTTACGCCGGGTGGTGTGATGGTGGCTGTGGCGCGCCATTCTGAAACGATGACTCCGGTGGGGTCGGACATCTTGAACAGTTGCGCGGCTCCGGAGGGGGAGAGTGTTTTGTAGGACTGCCAGCGCAATGAGCCGCGAGGGCGGTAGTCGACCGTCAGTTTGGAACAGCCTTCGGGGATCTTGATTTCAGCGGATTTTCCGAGCCGCTCGACTTTCAGCGTTTTGGTCACCGGCTTCGCGGTGTTGGCGGTTGTGACGGCCTTGGTGAGGGTTTGTGAGAGGCCTGAGAGGGGGGTGCCGAGCAGGGCTACGGCGACGGTTCCTGAGATGATGGCGGAGAAAGTGGGGTTCATGTTCGGTGAGGTTCTATGCAGGTGTATCGTAGCGGGTTGGCGTTTTTGTCAAAACGTTGTGCTGATTGTGTGAAAGTCGGTACTGGACCCGTCGAGGAGGGATTGGACGAGGACGGGATGCTCTGCGCACGCAATGTTCTCACGGTCGGCAGTTCGGTGGATGAAGGCGAGCGCGAGATATTTGCCGTTGGAGTTTGCGGAAGTGGTGATTTGGCCGCATTCGCGTCCGGCGGAAACGAGAGGGGTTTTGGGAGGGAGTGGGTGGTCTGAGGTGATCCGGACGAGGCAGCGGTTGACGCGGCCGACGCTTTTGATGCGGGAGACCACTTCTTGGCCGATGTAGCATCCTTTGTGGAAGTCGATATGGGTGCGGTCGAGACCGGCTTCGGCGGGGAGGGTGTCTTCATCGAGTTCGGGGCCCCACTCAGGGATACCGGCGAGGATTCGACGAAGGGTGATGGCCTCTGGGTTCAGGCGTTCAGGATGGTTGAGCCACTCGGGAACGGTGGCGGAAGGGATCCAGAGATCGGTGCCGTTTGAGCCGAGCCGTTTGGAGGGGAATGTTTCGGCGTTTGGTTGGGGAGGGAGCGATTCTGGGGTGGCATTGGGAAAGTGGAGAAGCGCCCAATTTTCGGAGTCGTCGGTGAGTTCCAGTTGATCTGCGATGAGGTAACGGTCGAGGCGTTCGAGGAGGGTTGGTCCGTCGGGGTTGACAGGGGCGTCACAGATGAGGGCATCGGGGGTGACGCTGACGTGGATGACGAACTGGAGTTTGCCTTTGGCGCTGAGGATGCAGGACGGGATTTGGCTACCGTTGGGAGTGCGTCGACAGTCATTGGTCATTTGGCCGTTGAGGAAACGGACACGGTCGGGTCCTCGGAGGGAGACGCGTTGACGGGGGGAGAGGAGCGCGAACGGAGGGGGCATGGATGGGTTAGTGGGAGGTTGGTTCGGGGAGGAGGTGGGGGGCGACGACATCTTTCCAGATTGCGTAGCCTTTGGGGTTCATGTGGAGGTTATCGGAGACGAAGATGTCGGGGAGTGGGAGGCCGTCTGGGCCGAGCATTTTTGGGAAGACGTCGATGAAATCGAGGTGGGGATGGTCTTTGGTCCAGGATTGGACGGTGGTGTTGATGGTTTTGAACTGTTCGATCATGGACCAGCGTTTGGGATTGGGAGCGTTGGAGATGTAGGAGATTTTGGCTGCGGGAAAATCCGAGTGGATGCGGTTGAACAACTGGGTGAGGGTTTTGAGGACGTCTTCGGCGGACGCGCCACGGCTGATGTCATTGGATCCGACGTAGATGACGACCTGTCGTGGGTGGTGTGGTTTGATGAGGAGATCGTAGTTTTCGAGTGTTTCTGTGGCGGTGGATCCGCCGAAGCCGCGGTTGAGGACGCGGAGGGAGGGAAAATCGGATTGGAGTGTTTTCCAGAGGCGGATGCTGGAGCTTCCGGTGAAGACGATGCTTCCTGGGCGGAGGTTGGGTTGGGAGTCGGCTTTGCGGAACGCGGCGAATTCGGTTTCGTACTTGGGAGTGGCGTT
>CAZAZT010000066.1:7657-15356 GCA_964489645.1 uncultured Chthoniobacteraceae bacterium
AGGAGGGTGGTGAGGAGGAGGTGATGGAGGGTTGGGGGGAGGTGCATGGCGCTTTTTACAGGAGATGGGACGACAAAAAAAGAGCGGCGCCTCGGTGAGGAGGCGCCGCCTTTTTGAAGGGTCACTTTTTGACTTCTTTCTTGATGAGACCGACTTGGATGAAGTCCTCGATGGTCCATGCTTTGGAGCGGGTCTTGTTTTCGTCCCGCGTTTTTTGGACATCGGCGACGCTGACGGGGCTTGCGCCGTGTTCCCATTCGCGTCGGATGTAGGTGAGCACGCCGGCGACTTGATCGTCGGTGAGGGCGGCGCCGAGTGGAGGCATTTCGAGGGACCAGTTCTGGTTGTTGACTTTGATGGGGCCGGTGAGGCCATGGAGCACGACGCGTTGGAGGATGGCGGGGTTACCGAGGACCCAATCGCTATCGACGAGGGTGGGAGCGAGGCCGTCCATGCCCATGCCGTTGGGTTGGTGGCATCCGGTGCAGAGGGTGTTGTAGGTGACTTTTCCGATGTCGAACAGGCGTTGTTGTTCGGGGTTGAGTGCGGGGATGACTGGTGGTGGTGGAACGCCGGGTTTTCCTGGCCAAGCGACCAAGCCGTCGAGGCCTGCGAAGAGGGGTTTGGTTTTTGTATCGGTGGATGCTGCGGCGAGCGCGGCCATCTCGACGGGTTCGGCGTCGAGGTAGAGGAGTTTGGGTTTGCGGGCACCTTTTGGGGTGTTTTTTCCACTGGCGCCTTCGAGCAGAGCGAGGCGGGTATCGCCTGCCTGTGCGGCGGTGAGGGTGAGCAGACGTTTCACATTGGCGGCTTTGCGTTCGATGATGACGGCTCCCGAGAGGGCGGCGAGGACATCGGCGCGTGCGGTTTTGGTGCCGGTTGTGAGCAATGTTTCGAGGACATCGATTTCTCGGCCGCGCAGTCCGCTCAAGATGGCGTCGCGAAGCATGAGGTTGCGGTCTTTGTTGCCAGCGACTTTTTCGTCCCGCGAAGTGCGTGCGAGTTTGACGAGTGCGTCGGTACATTCCGGCATGGTTCCGGCGACGCACGCAACGGCGATCTGGACGTTGAAATCTGCGTCGGAGGCGAGGGCGGAGATTTCTGGGGCGAGCGATTTGTCGGCGACGCGGACTGCGTTTGCGCGAACGGTTGCTGACGGGTCTTTGAGGGCAAGTTTGACGACTTCAGGGGCGGGGACGCCGATGCCTTCGATGGTCCACAGGGCGTGGATTTTCGCGGTTTGGGGACCGGTTTTCACGAGGTCTGCGAGGAGGGGCAGGGCGGAGGCGTCTTTCCGTTCCACGAGGAGACGTTGAGCGGTGTCGCGGACGAATCCGTTGTCGCTTTTCAGGGAGTTGACGAGTCCTTGGGTGTCGGTGGGGAGCCCTTTGAAGGACGGGACGGGTTTGCTGTCGGGCACGACGCGCCAGATGCGGCCCATGTTGATGGGTTGCTCGAGTTTTCTGTCTTGGATATTGGCGACGAGGTAGTGGGTGAGGAAGCCTTTGTGTTGGATGATCCCTCGGTACATGTCGACGAGGTAGAGGGCACCTTCGGGGCCGGTGTACGCGTTGACTGGGCGGAAGCGTTCGTCGGTGCTGGCGAGGAATTCTTCCCCTGTTTTGCTATTGGTTCCGGTGAGCAGGCCATCCTGTTCGGAGAGGAGGAAGCGTTTGACGAGATTTCCTGCGGGTTCGGGGATGAAGGCGTTCCCTTGGAATTCTTTGGGGAAGAGTTCGGAGCGGTAGATGCCTGCGCCGCAGGTGGCGGTGCATTCGCGGAGTTTGCCGTCTTCGGTGAGGGCTTTGGGTTCGTAGCCGCGGTTGACTCCGGGCGTTGGCACGATGGGCCACACGCTTTGGTCGGCGACGACTTTGACGCCTGTTCCTGCGGAGCCGGGCCAGTTCGGATTCCTGAGGAAGAGCCCTTCTGGAACGAGGTTGGCTCGGAGGAAATCGCTGTTGAAGTTGTAGAAGATGCGACCGTTGTCGTCTTGGGTCATGCCCCATTGCCCTCGGCGTCCGGAGGTGGCTTGGATGAATTTACCGTCCTTGAAACGGTACCGGATGGAGTGATTGGCGGAGTGGATCCAGTTGTCGAGGGTCCAGGTTGGCGAGTTTGCCATGTGTTCGGGCTGGCCGTCTTTGGTGCCGTAGTTGTTGTCGACGATTTCCTTCACATCGGCGACGCCATCGCCGTTGGTGTCTTTCATGAAGAAGAGGTTGGGTGGTTCGGCGACGAGGAGGCCCCCGTTCACGGGCATGATGGCGCGGGCCATGACGAGATCTTTGGCGAAGGTGGTTTTCTTGTCCGCTTTTCCATCGCCGTCGGTGTCTTCTAGCATGGAGACGACGCAGTTGGGTTGGTCTTCGCCTTTGCCATCGATGTCGTGCATGTACCCGCGCATTTCGAGGACGAAGGCGCGACCTTTTTCATCCCAAGCCATGGCGACGGGGCACTCGATCATGGGTTCGCTTGCGAAGAGTTCGACCTTGAATCCTGGTGCGACCTTGAAGGATTTCAGCGCGTCTTGGGTCGAGAGGGGGGCGGGCGGGGGCAGTTTGAATTTGAGTTCGACCGATGAGGGGCCGGCATTTTTCGGATGGATGGCCCAGGAGGTGGCGGCTGCCGCGAGGGTCACGAGGGAGACGGTGAGGATTCGGGGGTGTTTCATGATGAAAAACGTGGGTGAAGGGGTCGCTGGATATTCGGGGGAACCTATTGGGAATGTTAGAGGAGCGGCGGAGGTGTGGCAGAGAAAAAATCGTGCGCTTTGTCCAAGTTATCGGGGTGTCTTCGCGTGGGCTTCGAGGAGTGGAGCGAGGTGGTTTGCGGTTTCACGGGCGATGACGTGATATCCGGCTTGATTGGGGTGGCGGTCGGCGAACCAACCGGGGAGGTGACCGAGCAGAGCGTCGAGGCGGTTATCTTGGATGACGACGGTGGGGTCATTGCCTGGGCGGACGAATGGACGGGCGAGCGGTTGGAGATCTGCGGGGATGCGGGAGAGGGCGTAGCGGCGGTAGTTGAGCATGTCGCCGCCTTTTTTGAGTTCCTGGGCATAGGCGGGATAGATGTCGAACACGTCGAGTTTTTCCTGTTTAGCGACGGTGCGCACGAGGTCATTGATCTCGGTGGAGGCTTCGGCGTTGAGGTAGGGGATGACGGTCATCGGGATGATGGTCGCGTGGGGATGATCTTGGCGCAGTTTTGCGATGAGGGCGTGAAAGTCGGCGGGGAAGTTGGTGGTGAAATCCTTTCGTCGCGCGCGGTCGTTCAACCCGTACCGGATGTAGATGAAGTCGGCGGAGGGTTTGGTTTTCACCTCACGTTCGTAGCGACCGGAGGCGAGCAGTCGTTCGATGTATTCGCCGCTGAGGCCGAGGTTATGGACATCGACGGGGGGCAGGCCTGCTTTTTGGGCGAGCAGGATGCGGATGACGTCCTCGAATTGGGGTTCTTGGGGGGCGAGTTGTTTGGGGATGATGGCCTCGGTGGTGCTGTCGCCGAGGAGGAGGACTTGAGTCCTTTTTGGTCCGCTGGTGGCGTTGGAGAACTTGAAGGGTTGTCCTCCGACGAGTTGGTCGGAGGTGATGGTGGGGCAGATGTGGCGTTCGGCGTGTTCGATGAACAGTTCGGTGCCGCGTTGATGGCTGACGTAGGGCCATGAGCGCGGGTTGTACATGCTATCGGTCAGGTCGCGGATCAGGACGACGTTCCGACCGTTTTTGGTCATCTGTCGGAGGCCGAAGGGGCGGCCGGAGACGCACATGTTGACGTGGACTCCGGCGAGCATGACGTTCTGGATGCCTTTGCTTTCGAGGAGATTCCATATCTCGGTTCCTGAATCACTGATGGCATCGCGTGTTTGATCGATCTCGATCTGATCGATCTGTCGTTGCCAGGGTGCTTTGGGATTACGGCCTTGGGATGCGAGTTGTTCTGCCCATTTTTGGTGGAGGGCGGGTTCGTCATCTGCGCCGCCGTCTGATTGATCGATGGGGTAGATGGCGGCTTCTTCGGAGGGGATTTGGCGGCACCACTGATGGATGTCTTTTGGGATGCGGGCGGCGGGCGGGGCATTGATGGCGCGTTGTCTGGCGGGGGTGCCTTCGTAGGCGGCCATGCACGCACTTGGGGCGTGGATGATGAGTGCGCCGTGGTCACGGGCTTTGGCGAGGAGGGTATTGAGGTGAGGGGCCATCTCTTTTTCGCGGGCCACGGCGTTGGGGCTTGTGTGGGTGTCCCACATGTCGCACACGATGATCGCTGTGGAGGCGGGGTCCCACTGTTCTTTGGTGGCCTTTTTTGCGAACCCGGAGCGGGTCTGGAGCGAGAGGTTCCAGGGCTCACCGGCGAGGGCGGGGAGCGCGATGAGGACGAGCGCGAGGAGGGTTCGTGGGGAGACCATGTGCGTAACGTGTTGCACAGGATGTGCCATCCTGAGTGGGGAGCAGCGTGGTCGCTGGCGTTGGGGGCATGTGGGGGGGATGGCGGATCATTGCACCTCGATGCGTGATGCGGCGCGGCGACCTTTGATGAGGCGGATTTTCGTGGGGATGGCGTCGGCCATTTCGGTGACGTGGGTGATGACGCCGACTTTGCGGCCGAGGCTTTCGAGTTGCATGAGGGTATCTGTCACGGTGCGGAGCGCGTCGGTGTCGAGGGATCCGAATCCTTCGTCGATGAACAGGCTTTCGATGCGGAGTCGGCGTGCGGTGATGGAAGCGAGGCCTAGAGCGAGCGCGAGTGAGACGATGAATGTTTCGCCGCCGCTCAAGCTTGCTGCGGACCGCTTCTCTTCTCCCATGTCGCCATCGACGACGAGGAGGTTGAGGGAGTTGGGGATGCGCGAGATCCGGTAGCGGCTGGAGAGTTGGCGGAGGTGGGCGTTGGCATACTCGAGGAGGATGTCGAGGGTGAAGCGTTGGGCGATGGTCCTGAACTTTGCTCCGTCGGAGCTTCCGATGAGTTCGTTCAGTTGTCCGAACGGGATGTTTGCCTCTTCTAAAGCAGCGATCTCTTCGGTGAGAGCAGCGTTCCGCTTCCGGGTTTGGGTGTCGGATTCGAGGATGACGGCGACGCGTTCGATTTCCTCGCGGAGTTGGTCGTGGCGTTCGCGGCAATCGGCGATCTTTGCGAGCAATTCGTGTCGTGGCGTGGCGTTGGGGAGTGAGTCGCGGTGTTTGTGGAGGAGGCCCTGTTTTTCTTGGAGAGATGCTTTGGCGATGGCTTCTGCTTCCTCGAGTTGGCGCAGGAGTGTGTGTTCTGCGGTCAACGCATCTGCGTCGGTGGACAGCATCTGGTCGAGGTCTTCGGGGGAGCAGGGGAAGCCAGACGATTCGAGTGTGCGGCGATAGGATTCGAGGTGCTCGGTTGCGGTGTGGAGGGCTTGGGTCGCGGCGTTCAGGGATGCGGTCCGTTCCGAGTGCTCGGTGGCGGCGGCGGTTGCGGCGGTGGCGCAGCGTGTGGCGATTTCCTGTTGTTCGCGGACTTTTGTTTCGGCGGATTGAAGGGAGGTTTGGAGTTCGTTGGTGATCTGGTCGATGGATTTCCCGTTGAGGAGGGCGAAGAGATTTTTTTGGGTCTCGTCGCAGGCTGCGGTGGCTGTTGCGAGGGATTTTTCGAGGGCGGTTCGTTGTTCTTCGATCTCGGCGAGGCGTTTTTGCAAGGCTTCGAGGCGGGTTTTGGCTTCGCGACCGGCGGATTCGGTTTCCGCGAGTGCGGCGACTGTGGCTTGGAGTCGATCTGTTCGATGGGCGAACTCCGAGATGAACGCATCTGGATCCGATTCGAAATCTTTCCATCCCGTTGCCTCTTGGTTGAGGAGGGGGGTCACGGATGCGAGGAGCGGTGTGATTTCCGCGTCGAGTTCGTGTTGGCGGGAGCGGTTCTGTTCGTTGTCTTTTTTGAGGAGCGCGATTTCGTTGTTCAGGGACGCGAGTTTGTCCCTTTGTGTTTGGCGATCGGTTTGTTGTTGCTGCGATTGGGCCCGGAGTTTGGCGACCTTTTCTCGAACTTTTTCGAGGTTTGCGAGTTCTCGACTCAGCGATTGGATGGAGGCGGTGTTGAGCGTTTCTCGTTCGGAGAGTGCGGTGAGGGGATGGGCGGCGGAGAGGAGTGGGGAGAGTTCGTTGGGGATCTGTTGACGGTCAGCCTGCAGGGATTGGAGCTCGGTTTTCTGGCTTTCGAGGGAGCGATCGAGTTTCTGTTGTTGTTCGAGGAGCGAGGTGGCTTCTGCCTTGGCTTGGGACAGCTGCTTTTCGAGGGAATCGCGGGTTTGTTGGGCGGAGGTGACGGCGGACCGGAGGGTTTCGAGGAGGTGTGAAGATGCTTGATCTGCGAGAGCGTTGGTTTGCGGGTGATCTGTTGCGCCACAGACGGGGCAGGGGTGTCCTGGTTCGAGCGTGGTGCGGAGGGCGGCGGCTTCATTGCCGGCGGCGGCGGAAGTCCGGTTGTAGGTGATCTCTGCGGCGGCGAGTTCTGCACGGGCTTCTGGCAATGCGGTGTCGTGCAGGTGTTTGATGGTGGATTCTCGATCGATCTGGCGAAGGCGGAGGTGCTCTTTGTCGGCGTTCAGGGATGCGATCTCCTTTTCTGTTCTTTCGAGTTGTCGGAGGGTTGCGATGGCGCGGGAGAGGGCGAGTTGTTCGGCATTTTTTGCGACGAGCTGGGCAGAGGGATCGTTGGCGGAGGCTTCTTGCAGTTGGTTTTCGAGTTGCTGCAGGGTGAGGGTGCTGGACTGGATGGTCGCGTCGAGATGGCCGAGACTTTCGGAGAGTTGGATAGATTGCGGATTGAGGCCTGCGAGGCGGGAGTTGATTTGGTTCTCCAGCGATTTGAGTTGGCGCGAGGTCGCCTGTTTTTTTGCGAGATCCTTCAGGTCTCGGACGAGCACGTTCCGCGATTCGAGAAACGGGAGCAGGCGATCGTTTTTGGAACGTTCGTCTTGGAGGGTTTGATATTTTTTCCGGAGGGCATCCCGTTCCTGTTCGGCGCGGTCGCGCTCAGATTTTGCGGGGCTCTGGCGTTGAAGGGTTTCGGTCAAGGATTTGGTGAGGGCGTCCCGATGTGTTACGCGCTCTTTTTGGAGGGAGAGGAGTTGGGCGGCTTCGGTGAGTTTTGGGCGGATGTTTTCCGTGTGTTGTTTGGCGGCGGCCTCTTGTGCGAGTGCGTCTTTCAGGTTGTTGGACGCTGCGGATGCTGCGAGTTGAGCGGTGTTATGTTTGGTGAGGGCTGTTTCGGCTGCGGACGAGCTTTGGTGGAGAGCGTGTTTTGCGGTGACGAGTCGGTCGCGGAGGGTGAGTGCTTCTCGCTGAACGCGTTCGACGGTTTCGAGTCGTTTGCGACGTGGTTGGGCATCGAGCCACTGTTGGGTGGCTTGCGAGAGGCGGGTTTGGGCGGATTCGGTGGTGGCGAGGAGTTGTTCTAGGGTTTGCCACCAGGCGTCGATTTTTTGGAGGGTGGATTGTTGTTCGGCGATTTGGGTGAGTTCGGTGCGGAGCGAGTGGGCGCGGGTTTCGAGGTTGTCCCGATCGGGCGTGGGGAGAGGGGGGTTCCCTGAGAGGTTGAGGCGGAGTTGTTCGATGGTTTGGGATCGTTCGCGATGGGTTTGGAAAACGGCGCGGCCGATGTCCTCGAAGCGGGAGGTTCCGGTGAGGGCTTGGAGGATGCTGGCGCGTTCGTTGTCATCGGCGTG
>CAZAZT010000066.1:15456-21029 GCA_964489645.1 uncultured Chthoniobacteraceae bacterium
TAGAGGGTGAGTTCGGGTTGTTGCAGTTTGCCGTCTGGTTTGCGGTGAGCGCGTTGGACGCTCCATACGGCGGTGTAGATGGATCCGTCGCGGCCTTCGAAAGCGACTTCGGCGGCGCCGAAGGCGCATCCTCGGCGGAGGAGGTTGCGCGGGTCGGATTGGCTGATCTGTTGTTCTGCGTCGTCGAGTTTTGCGTTCCGTTTGCGGGTGCCGAGACGCGGGGTCCGGTTGTAGAGGGCGAGGCAGAGGGCGTCGAGGAGGGTGGTTTTACCGGATCCGGTTGGGCCGGTGATGGCGAAGAGTCCGGCGGAGGCGAGGGGCGGGGAGGAGAAGTCGACGGAGTGGCGTCCTTCGAGGGACGTGAGATTTTCGATGGTGATGCGCCGGATTTTCATGCGTGAGAGGCGTCGAGTTTTGAGAGGACTTCGTGCAGAGCGGCGAGGAGTTGAGGGGAGGGTTGTGTGCCGTGGTGTTCGCTGGTTGCGGCGGCGAGGAGTTCGCGGGGGTCCATGCGTTCGATGGCATCGAGATCGAGGAGGGGGAGGAAGGAGTCGGCGTTTGCTGGGTCGCGTTCGGGGGATTCGATGCGGAGGCTGGCGAGGCGGACGGCTTTGTCGTGGACGGCATCCTCGATTTTCTTGCGTCGCGCGGGATCGGGTTGATTGGCGAGCACGCGGACTTCGAGGAAGGGGTGGGATTGTGGTGGGGTGGAGAGAGCGGGGGGGAGTTGTTGGAGGGCGGTGAGGACTTGTTCGAGAGGGGCGGGTTTTTGGGGGATGCGGAGGAGGTTCACGGAGCGAGGGATGAGGTGTTCGGAGAGGGAGGGGGGTTGGTTGAGGGTCAGGTCGATTTGGCAGATGCGGTGGTGGTAGGTGGTTTCAGAGAAGGAGAGGGGGATGGGGCTTCCGGAGTAGACGGTGCGGTTGGAGGGGCAGGCTTGTGGGCGGTGGAGGTGACCGAGGGCGATGTATTCGAGTTCGGGAGGGAAGGTGGAAGGGGGGAGTTCTTCGCTGTTGCCGATGATGATGGGGCGCTCGGAGTCGGTGCTTCGGAGGCCGGCTTGGATGGTGCCGTGTCCCATGGCGATGAGGGAGGCTTCGGGATATTTGGAGGATTTGAGGGAGAGGGCGAATTGGGTGGCTTGTTGGTAGAGGGCGGCGACGCCTTCGAGGTAGGGGTTATTGGCGGCGGGCAGGAGGGGGAGGTCTGGGAGGCGGAGGAAGGGGATGGCGATGACGAGGGTGCGTACGGTTCCGGTGGTATCGCTGAGGGGGATGACGAGTTTTTCGAATTGGATGTTCTGTTTGGCGTCGCGTTCGACGGTGCCGATGGCGCGGGTGTTTGCCATGCGGAAGAGTTCGTCGGGTGCTTCGAGGCGAGCGGCTGCGTCGTGATTTCCTGCGGTGAGGATGATTTGGAGGGAGGGGAGGGAGTGGTGGGCGGAGCGGATGAAGTTGAACAGGCAGCGTTGGGCGGAGGCGCTGGGGTTGACGGTGTCGAACACGTCACCGGAGACGAGCAGGGCGTCGGGACGATGTTGGTGGATGAGGTGGAGGAGGTGTTGGAGGAATGCGTGGTGTTCGGGTTCTCGATCGAAGCCGTGGAAGGTTTGACCGAGGTGCCAGTCGGCGGTGTGGAAGAGGCGCATGGTAAAGGGGAAGTTGCCGCAGGTTATGGGAAAAGGGAAGGGGTGGGGGTGAAGTCTTGATTGCGATGGGTGGTGCGGTTGAGGTTGAGGGGATGACGCCGTTGCTTTGGGGTTTGACGATTTACATCCTGATCCAGTTGGGGATCGGGTTGTTCATGGTTCGCAAGGTGCGTGACGAGCAGGATTACTTGATTGCGGGGCGGAGTGTGGGGTTGGGGATGGGGGTGTTCAGTGTGTTTGCGACGTGGTTTGGGGCGGAGAGTTGTGTGAGCGCTTCGGGGAAGGTTTATGCGAGTGGGCTGGTGGGGGCGACGGTTGACCCATTGGGTTACGGGGCGTGTTTGTTCTTGATGGGCTTGGTTTTTGCGATCCCGTTGTGGCGGCGTCGGTTTTTGACGGTGGCGGACCTTTTTCGGGAGCGTTATTCCGTGGGGGTGGAGCGTTTTGCGGTTTTGTTGATGGTACCGACCTCGCTTTTTTGGGCGGCGGCGCAGATGCGCGCGTTTGGGCAGGTTTTTGATGCGGCGTCGGACATGGGGGTAGGGCGCGGGGTTTTATTGGGGGCGGGAGTGGCGATTGTTTACACGGCGTCTGGGGGTTTGCGGGCGGATGTGGTGACGGATCTGTTCCAAGGGGCGGTGATCATCATTGGGCTTTTGGTGGTGACGTGGTTTGCGGTTGGGGAGTCTGGGGGTTTGGTGGAGGCGTTGCGTGGGGTGGACCCTGAGCGGTTGCGGATGCGGCAGGAGGGGGACAGTGTGTGGGGGTTGATGGAGGCGTGGGCGGTGCCGATTTGCGGGTCGGTGGTGGCGCAGGAGTTGATTTCGCGGGTGATTTCGGCGCGGAGTCCGGAGGTGGCGCGGCGTGCGTCCCTTTTTGGGGGTGGTCTTTATGTGGTGGTTGGGGCGATGCCGGTGTTGATCGGGTTGTTGGCGTTCCGGTTGTTGCCGGGGTTGGAGGAACCGGAGCAGGTGTTGCCGTTGATGGCGAAGCGTTACCTGGATGGGGTGTGGGAGGTGATCTTTCTGGGGGGCTTGGTTTCGGCGATCTTGTCGACGGTGGACAGCACGTTGTTGGCGGCTGCGGCATTGGTTTCGCACAATGTGATTGCGCCGATGCGTGGCGGGATGGGTGATGGGGCGAAGGTGAATCTGGCGCGGCTTTGTGTGGTGGCTGGAGGGGGGGTGTCTGCGTGGTTAGCGATGCAGTCGGATTCGATCCATGAATTGGTGCAAAGTGCTTCGTCGTTTGGGAGTTCAGGGATCTTTGTGGTGGTGGTCTTGGGGTTGTTCACTTCGTGGGGGGGAGCGTTGGCGGCGTATTTTGCGATGGGGGTGGGCGCGTTGGTTTGGGTTGTGGGCACTTGGGTGCGACCGTTCGAGGGGGTGTATTTGACGAGCTTGGGGGCGGCGTTTGGGGCCTATGTTCTTACTGAAGCAGTGGTTGGGAGGTTTGGTGGGAGTCGGCGGCGTGCGCCCTAGAAAAAAGTGTTGCGGAACGGGGGCTTCGGACTATGTTTCCGAGCTCTGCATTCGCGGGTGTAGCTCAGTTGGTAGAGCACTTCCTTGCCAAGGAAGATGTCGCGCGTTCGAATCGCGTCACCCGCTCCATTTTCCTCGACTTTGGAAGTGGCGCATTTCTGTGGGAAAGATCATGGGCGTCATGCCTGTGGCACCTGACGCTCGCTGGCGGATGACCGAGATTCTTTGTTTGGCCGAAGGATTCGAGCTGAAGGAGGGGCGGATCTAGGCCGAGACCTCGACTTGCAGGCGACGGGGTGGACTGTGTGGTGAATCGATGGAGTGAGTGCGGGGATCGAATTTGAGTGGGTAGAGAGGGCAAAACTTTTGAGGCAACCGGCGATGCTGGCTCGACCGGTCGGGGTGGATTTCACATGGTGTGGCTCTGGAGTTCCCACATGATGAACCGTTCCCACTTTCTTGTTTTCCTTTTAGCCGTTTCTCTCGCTGCGCGTGCGGCGGAAGCTCCGAAGCTTGAGCGGCTTCAATATCTTCATGAGGGCTTGGCTGTGGATCTTGGGGTGGGGCTTTGGGCGTGGCCGTTGCCGATGGATTTTGATGGGGATGGCGATCTGGACTTGGTCGTGAACTGTCCGGACAAACCTTACAACGGCGTGTATTTCTTCGAGAACGTGACGGGTGACACTGGCAAGCATCCGTTGCCTGTGTTCAAGCCGGGGCGCAGGATCAGCCAGGGTCTCCAGAACACGCAGGTCAGTTATGTGAACGGGCGTCCGGTGGTGACGGTGCCGGGGAGTGTGTTCCCGGATTTCCTTCGGACGGGGTTGGCGCAGCCGGTGAAGTTGTCGGTGCCGGCGAATGTCCATCCGAACAAGGTGCGCGGGAACATGTGGCGTTTTGCGGATTATGATGGTGACGGGAAGACGGACCTTGTGATCGGGGCGGACGACTGGACGGATTACGGGTGGGACAATGCGTACAATGTGGAGGGGAAGTGGATGAATGGTCCGTTGAGGGGGGTGGTGTACTGGTTAAGGAACGTGGGGACTGATGGGGAGCCGCGGTATGAGGAGAAGCGGCAAGTTTTGGCGGATGGCGTGCCGCTTCAGACGTTTGGGTGGCCGTCCCCGAATTTGGTGGATCTTGATCACGATGGGGATCTGGACCTTTTGTGTGGGGAGTTTTTGGATGGGTTCACGTATTTCGAGAATGTGGGTACGCGGACGGAGCCTCGGTACGCGGCGGGTCGGCGTTTGGTTTTGGGGGAGGACATGGATTCGGCGGCGGCGGCTTCATGGCTTGCGGTGAAGGAGGCGGCGCGGCTTCCTGGCTCGCCTCGTCCGCTGACGATGGATTTGGAGATGATCACGCCGGTGGCGATTGATTGGAACAAGGATGGGCATGTGGATCTGATTGTTGGGGATGAGGATGGTCGGGTTGCGTTCATCGAGAACACTGGGCAGTTGAGGGCGGACCGTACGCCGCAGTTTTTACCGCCGGTGTATTTCAAGCAGGTGGCGGAGGACTTGAAATGTGGGGCGCTTGCGACACCGGTTGGGACGGATTGGGATGGGGACGGGGACATTGACATCGTGAGCGGCAACACGGCGGGGTACATTGTGTTGTACGAGAACCTGAGTGGGCCTGGGGTTGAGAAGCCGTTGTGGGCACCGCCGCGCAATTTGGTGTCCAACGAGGTTTTGATCCGTTTCATGGCGGGAGAGAACGGGAGCATTCAAGGTCCGTGTGAGGCCAAGTGGGGGTACACGACGCTTTCGGTTGCGGATTGGGATCACGACGGGCTACCGGACCTATTGGTGAACTCGATTTTGGGACGGGTGTATTGGTTCCGGAATGTGGGGACGCGGCGGGAACCGATCTTGAGTTCACCGTTACCGATTGAAGTGTCTTGGAACGGATTACAGCCTGCGTTGTCGTTTGGGTGGATGAAGCCGACGGGGCGGGCGTTGTTGACGCAATGGCGGACGACGCCGTTTGCGGTGGACTGGAATGGGGATGGTTTGACGGATCTGGTGATGTTGGATCAGGAGGGATATCTCGCGTTTTTTGAGCGGGGAACGACGCGTGGTGAGTTGGTGTTGAAGCATCCGCAGCGGGTGTTTTGCGATGAGAAGGGGGAGCCGCTTCGGTTGGCGAAGGGAGCGGCTGGAAAGAGTGGGCGGAGGAAGTTCTGTGTGGTGGATTGGGATGGGGATGGGAAGCTGGACATCTTGTTGAACTCGTCGAGCGCGAACTTTTTGCGACAGGTCGGGTATCGCGATGGGAAGTGGCTTTTCAAGGATGAGGGCCCTGTTGTGGGTCAGAATATCGAGGGGCACGACGTGAGTCCGACGGTTGTGGATTTCAACGGGGATGGGGTGCCGGACTTTTTGGGTGGCGCGGAGGACGGGCGGTTTTATTACCTGCGAAATCCGAGGCGTTGA
>CAZAZT010000067.1:0-5021 GCA_964489645.1 uncultured Chthoniobacteraceae bacterium
CCCGCTGCACCAAGCCATCCAACGGGTGAATCGCAAGACTCCCCGACCACACCCCATCCAACCATCCCTTCACCCCAGGCAACCCCCACACCAAGATGAAACCCGTTAGGATGCCCCACGGCATCCAAGCCCGCCATGCCCCGCGGTCCGCCCCCTCCTCACCCGCCCCCTCCTCGCCCTCCGCTGTAACCAACTCCCCATCCCGCAACACCATCCGCTCTCGCGGTTTCCAGAACCGTAAGAACAGCGTCACCGCCAAGATGGACGTCGCCCCCGCCACCAGATCCACCAACCACGGACCGTGATAGTTCGACACCAAGAACTGAGGGACCGCAAAACTCACCCCCGCCACCAACGCCACAGGCATCACCCCCCTCGCACGCCGCCACCCACAAAAAGCGACCACAATCCACATCGGCAAAACCATGGAGAAAAAGGGTAACTGCCGCCCCACCATCGCTGACACCTTCAACTCATCCAGCCCCGCCACCTGTTCGAGAGTCGTGATCGGAATGCCCAACGAACCAAACGCAACCGGCGCAGTGTTCGCAATCAACGCCAAACCCGACGCAACCACCGGACGAAACCCCAACTGCATCAAAATCGCACCCGTGATCGCCACCGGAGCACCAAACCCAGCCATCCCCTCCAAAAATGCGCCGAACGAAAACGCCACCAAAACCAACTGCACCCGAGCATCCGGCGCAACACGCGCCAACGAACCCCGCAACGCCTCGAACAGTCCACGCTCCACCGTGAGCTGATACAAGAAGATCACGTTCAAGATGATCCAACCGATCGGAAAAGCGCCGAACAACGCGCCATACACCGCTGCTCCCGCAGCGATCTCAAACGGCATCCGATATCCCGCCACCGCAACAGCCAACGCCGCCCCCAAACCGACAAACGCCGACGTATGGATCTTCCAACGAAAAACCGTCATCCCCACCAACAACAACACCGCCGGCAACGCCGCCATCAACGTCGATCCCACCATCCCACCCAACGGGTCGTAACTCTGCGTCCAAGTCATTCCAACCCCCGAGCAAATGACACGCCGCGATCAGCCAACCACCGATTCCTCTCATTTGACCGGCTTCGGACGCTCCGCCTCACCCGGAATCCCAACAACCGGAACCTCCCCCCGTCGCACGCCTTCCGTAACCGGCTTCACAGGAGTTCCCTCCGCCGCATACGCCTTCCACGCCTCATTCTGGAACCGAGGCATGATCTCCTTCCCACCCTCACGCCACGCCGCGTGCTGCCCCAAGAACAACGTGATCAACCCGCGCTCCATATCGAACGTCGTGTTCGTCAAATAAGCGCCCCCATGCGAAAAGCTCCGCCCATTCGCCCCTATCCCAATCCCATAAGACCGCTTCTGCTCACCCGTCTGATCCGTGATCAGCTCACGCACCGCCCCCTCCGACAAAACCCGGACCCCGTCCAATACCCCTCCGTTCGCCAACATCCGATAGAAGCGGATCACGTCGGATGCCGTTGAGAAAAGCCCTCCCCCTGGCATCGGCTCCCTCGACGGATCATCCAAAGGATACCGCAACTGCGAGATCGGACACTCCTCCAACCCGTCGCCCGCCGCGTTCGGCTTGTACGCCTTCGCCAACCGTCCCAACCGCTCACCCTTCGGAACAAACACCGTGTCCTTCATCCCCAACGGCCTGAAAACACGCTCTTCCAAGAACACGTCAAATGCCTTCCCACTCACGATTTCAATGATCCGCCCCGCGGTGTTGATCCCCGCATTCGAATAGCGATAACCCTTCCCCGGTTCGAACAACAATGCGGACATCGCGTAGCTCTTCACCCGTGCCTCCAACGGGTAAATATCCAACGTCGGCCCCTCCATCACGCTCTTGAACGGCAACCCACTCGTGTGACTCAACACCTCGCGCACACGGATCGGATGCTCCGGACGCTTCAAGACCGTCCGATCCTTACCCTCCTCCTCAACCACCATCTGCCCACGGAACTCCGGGATGAACTTCTCCACCGGATCATCCAACTTCACCCGCCCCTCATCCACCAAAACCATCATCGCCACACCCGTCACTGGCTTCGACTGTGACGCAATCCAGAACAACGAATCGGTTCGCATCGGCACCTTGCCGGCAACATCCATCCAGCCAACCGCTTCCAACTCGAGAACACGATCCTTGTTGGCCACCGCAACCACCGCTCCCGCCATCACTCGATCATCCACAAACGGCTGCAAAACCTTCCGAAGAACCTCGCCCGCATCTGCCACCGCACAGACCGCAACCACACATCCCACGAACACACCACGAACCATCCGTTGAACTGACACGTCGACGTGAAAAAACATACCGCCTCGCGACGCGCAAACCGTGCCAACAGGCCATCTCCCTTCTCTCCACTCACACCCCAAACCTCTGCTTCCCAATCTCAAAGCGGAGAGCAAGCGACCGACCACCGCGGGCGGAGTGAACTCCCACACCCTTCACGAGGGACACCCGCACAACCACACCCCCTCACGTCCGCACCGCGTCACCTCACAGCCGAAAACCTGAAACCCGTTACGCATCAGCGCCGCCTCAAAGGTGCGTTGCGTGAATCGGATGCTGAAAAAGAGCCGCAACATCTCCGGTAACACCTTTCGCGAAAGATGCTTCGCAGCAACATCCCGAACTGCCTCTGCCACAATCGCGCTGTGCCCCTCCACTTCCCCCACGCGAAATGAACAATCCGGATAGGCTCGCTCCAATCCCGCCTCCTCCAAAAAGCGCCGCAACCACACCCGCGTCTCCTCGTTCGCATACTGCGACAAGATCAGATCAGCCACATCCAGCATCCCCGGCACCGTCTCACCCTCACTCTCCAAAGCCAGATTCGCACTGATAACCAAAACATCCCCAGGACGCATGCACGAACGGATAGCCGGCAACATCCTGCTGGGCAGAAGATTGGGCGTGATACCAAACGCGGTGATGACCCGCCCACCATGAGCCCCATCAAAGGACGTCTCGCCAACGATCCCCTCGAGAAAATCCAGATCACCGACAATCGCAATACACTCCCCATCGGTCACTTCCGTCGCGCGCTCAACGGAACACAAAGCCAACTCTGCGCTCGCATCGATTGCCGTGAACCACGCTTGCCTCCGCGCCCCAGCAATCGATTGGAGGATCACCCGCTCCTTCTCCCCACCGCCCGGCCCCAACGCCAGAACACCCGAATACGTCCCAACACCCCTCATCCTTTCAGCGATCCGAACAAAAATATCGACGAACTCAGGATCCGCCGCGATCGGAGCATGCACCTGATGCACCCGCATCCAAAGATCCGCTTGTTGCGCACTCAGATAGTGCAGCGAAGGATGCACGTCACCCGTGCTCAACGCGCGCTCCATCAAAGCCCCGCGATGTGAGGCTCTCGCCGTTCCATGGAATAGGACCGAACGCAAACCACTCATCGAAGATTCCACCCCCCACCCACAACGATGTTCGAACCCGTCACGTATCCCGAAGCCTCACTCGCCAAAAATTCCACGGCGCCTGTCACATCATCAAACGCTCCCTTGCGCCCTGCCGGAATCG
The DNA here is from genome assembly GCA_964489645.1 of uncultured Chthoniobacteraceae bacterium. GTDB lineage: Bacteria > Verrucomicrobiota > Verrucomicrobiia > Chthoniobacterales > Chthoniobacteraceae > JBEEPE01. The sequence goes on from CAZAZT010000067.1 coordinate 3,576, forward strand.
CCTGCTGCCCCGGACTGCCAACGCTGTTCTCCAAAAATCCCGGGCTCACCATGTTCACCGCAACCCCATGCGATGCCTCCTCCGTCGCCAACGAACGGGTCAAGATCCACACACCCGTCTTCCCGATATGATAACTCCACGCCAGATCCCGCGCACCGGGCCGATCCGCTCCCGAGTCCCCGATGTTGATGACGCGCCCGCGGCCCGATCTCCTCAACATCGGTAACAAAGCCCGCGTGGTCAGAAATGTCTGCGTGACCGTCGTATCCAACCCTTCTCGCCACTCGCTCTCCGACAACTCCAGTCCGTGTCGCCCAAGATACACACCCGCATTGTTCACCAACACATCAACACTCCCGAACTGCTGCTCCACGGCAGAACGCAACAACTCCACCCCCTCGCCATTCGTCAAATCCCCCTGCACCACCACCGCTCGACATCCCCTCTCCCGGATCCGCTCCCCAACATCGTCCGCACCCTCACGACTCCTGTTGCAATGGACCACCACATCAAATCCACGCCCAGCTAAGGAAACCGCAATCGCCCCCCCAAGGCCGCGCCCTGCACCTGTCACCACCGCAACTCGTCGAACTTCCGCACTCATTGCATCACCGCCATCGATCGTATCACTCCGCGCAGCTTCGCCACCTCATGCGTCCTCAGCAGATCGGTGTGCGCCAGTAGCGCAGCAAATCCAAAGAACGGTTCCGCAACACGCACTTCCTCCTCAAAAAACTCGAACGCATGCGGCAACGCCTGACACACCGGCCACCCCAACGAACGCAGCCGGTAGCCATTCAAAAACGTTTCTATCTGATAGCGAACTCTTTGTGAACTATCCGAAAGATTCTTGTAGTAGAAACCCAACCCTGGATCCACCCACATCCGCTTCACCCCACACCGCGCTGCCCTCTCGGTCTCCCGTCCGAAATAGTCGTACAAAACCGCCGTATGATCCCCGCCCAACGTGAAATCGCCCACCGCACGCACATGATCCGCCGATTGGATGTAACAGATAACCACCCCCGCATCATGCTCGGCCGCTGCATGATAAAACGGTTCCGTGTCGCGAGCCGCCGTCAAATTCACCACCGCTGAGCCCGCCGCCAAACACGCCCTCGTCACCTCCACATGATGACTCTCCACAGAAACCAACACCCCCTGCTGACTCAACTCCCTCACAACCGGCGTCAACATCGACGCCTGCACGGACGCCTCAACCGTAGCAGCATGCAACAGCGTCGACTCCGCACCGACATCAATCAAGGCAGCCCCTTCCGCCGTCAACCGCACCCCGCGCCGCACCGCTGCCTCAACGTTCAACACCACACTCTCCCGGTACCACGAGTCAGCCGAAAGATTCACCACACCCATCAACTCCGCCCTCGGCCAAGGCGCAAAACTCCTTCCGCGCAACTCAAACGCATGCACCACCTCGTCGTGAAG
>CAZAZT010000067.1:5121-20883 GCA_964489645.1 uncultured Chthoniobacteraceae bacterium
GCCTTGCTCCGATCCACCCGCTCGCCCGCATTCTGGATCGTGAACCCCGCCTTCTTTCCCCCTCCATTCGCCATCGCCTTGCCCGACCCGCCCGTCGACCCCACCACTGGTCCATCGGACCCATCACTCACCCCGCCCCGCACTGACTCGATATACCGCTTGCCCAACGCGATCTCCTCGGACTTCGGAGGCCGCTGGAAAATCATCCAGTAAAGCGCATGGATCCTCTTCTCGTCCGTATCCGCAGGCTTCATCTCCTCTCGCACCATCAACCTCCGAGACACCTCCACCAACAAGGGATTGTTCATCATGAAAAGCGCCTGCTGCGGAACCACCGTTTCATGCCGGTTGCCGATCGGTTGCGATGGCGACGCAAAATCAAAGTGTGCAAGCGTTTCCGGAAGATTCGATCGATCGATGTATCCATAAACACTCCGCCGATTCGAGAACGGCTCCTCCACGATGTTCACCGGATGCCCTCCCACCTCGGACATGTCCAGCTTGCCGCTGATGTAGAGCAACGAATCCCGAAGCGCTTCAAAATCAAGCCGCCTCACGTTGTACCTCCACAATGCCCGATTCGCAGGATCCTTCTCCGCATTCGCAAGATTCGTCTCGCTGCTCTGCATGTACACCGACGACATCATGATCGCCTTGTGGACCGGCTTCAGGCGCCAACCGCCGCGCACGAACTCGTAGGCAAGATAATCCAGTAACGGCTGATTCACCGCCTTACCCGCCTGCGTACCAAGATCATCCGGCGTCGCCACAAAGCCCTGCCCGAAATGGTGCAACCAAACCCTGTTCATCATCACTCTCGGAGTCAATGGGTTGCTCGGACTTGCAATCGCCTCTGCCAACTCCTTCCGCCCACTCCCGTCCTTGAATGCCGTGCGATTCGATCCACCCAAGATCTCCAGGAACCGGCGAGGCACAATGTCCCCCTTCTGGTTCGCCTCACCACGGATGAACAAAGGCGAATCCTTCGGCTTCGACGAATCCTCCATGACCATCGCCCGACGCGGCGCCCCTGGATGCGTGAAATCGATCCGGTCCTCCTCAGCCAAAAAGCCGCGGATTTTTCCCTGCACTTTCCGGGGCAGAGCCTCTGCAATCGCATCAATCGACCCGCCATGGCTCAATCTCCCACCAGGAAGATCCATCAACTCACGCACCGCACTGCTCCCATTCTGGCGCGCAACCGCATGCCAATCCTTCCCCGACGACTTGCGTAGCTTCCCGATCTCGTCAGCCACCTGATGGAATAATCCCGTGTAAATCTTCGCCACCTCGTCCAATGAACCCGGCTTCAAACCGCGAAACCGTTCGCGAACCGAAGAGGGCACATCGTTGAACATCCCATCCCCTGTAGCCACACGCCTCGCTACATCAGGCGACCTCGCAGCGAAGTCCTTCTTCGGAATCTTCGCCATCGCAAAGAACGGCTCAAACGCCCCCTCAGCTCGGATCCCTCTGAACATCTCCCTCATCTCCTGCTGCTCATCTTTCGATAACTTCTGCGCGCCACCCAACGAGACAGGACCCTTCTTCCCATTCCCTCGCTCCATCCCCAGCAAGACCGCTCCCGCATCCTTCCTGAACAACGCGCGCACCGTCTCCAACTCACTCGCAATCGCATCTTGCGCGCGGGTCAAAAGCGCCGCTTTCTTGGCCTCATAATCCTTCTGCTCCTCCGGAGTTCCACGGGCTTGGATGACCGGACTGTTTTTCGGCTCCACCGACGATGCGAAAATCCCGTGCATCGCATAGTAATCCTTCTGCGGGATCGGATCGAACATGTGGTCGTGACACCGCGCGCAACTCACCGTCAAACCCAAGAACCCCTTCGTCACCACATCAATCCGATCGTTGATGATGTCGTTCTCATTCCCCTTGTACCTCTCGCCCACCGTCAGAAAACCAAGCGCCGCAAGAGGCCTCGGATCGGACTTCGAAACGAACTTGTCCGCCGCGATCTGTTCCTTGATGAACACATCATACGGGCGGTCCAAGTTGAAGGCAGAGATCACGTAATCGCGATAGTTCCAAGCATCCACACTTCGAGGATCTCCCTTGCGGCCCACATCCCCTTTGGTGTCGGAATATCGAGCCACATCCAGCCAATACCGCCCCCAACGCTCACCGTATTGCGGCATCGCTAACAATCGATCGATCACCTTCTCCCAAGCATTTGGAGATTCGTCATCCATGAACGCCTTCACCTCCCATGGCATCGGAGGGATCCCCAAAAGGTCGAAATACGCTCTCCGGATCAGTGTCGGCTTATCCGCCATTCCGTTCGGCTTCATCCCGTTCCGCTCCAGCAAAGCCAACACGTACGAATCAACCTGCGTGCGAACCCATCCCTTGTTCGCCACCACCGGCACAACCGGCTTCGCCAAAGGCTGAAAGGCCCAATGCGCTTTCGACTTCGAAGCGGTCTCCGATAACGACGGCGCCTTCGTCGGAGCCGTTCTCGGGTCCACTGCCCCCGAACGGATCCACGCCGTCAAATCCTGCACCTGCTGAGCCGTCAAGTGCTCGTCCTTCGGCGGCATCTTCTCGTCCGGATCTTTCGACAGGATCCGCTGCAGGAACACACTCTTCGCTGGATCGCCCGGCACAATCACTGGCCCATTGTCCCCTCCCTTCCGCAAACCCTCCTTCGTCTCCAACGCGAGCCCCCCCTTCACCTTCCCGTCCGCCGCGCTATGACACTTGATGCACTTCTGCGCAAGCACCGGCGCAATCCGCTCCTCAAAGAACTTCGCAGAACCAACCGCAGCGCCCGTCGGCGCAGCAGCCCCTCCAACCAGACCCGTCACCCAGACACCCCATCCCAATATCAATCGGCTCAATCGATGGTCCATTTGGTCACCTCATGCGATCAGTTCCTTCAACACGTTCCCAGCAACATCCGTCAACCGGAAATCCCGCCCATTCACCCTGTACGTAAGCTTCTGATGATCAAATCCAAGCAGCGCAAGAATGGTCGCGTGCAGATCGTGGATATGCACCTTGTTCTCCACCGACTTCGAGCCGAACTCGTCCGTCGCCCCATAAGCCTGGCCCCCTTTCACACCACCCCCAGCCATCCATAAACTGAAAGCACGCCCATTATGGTCGCGTCCCGGCTTCTCATTGCCATTGTTGTCGTAAGTGACCGTCCGCCCGAACTCCCCCCCCCACATCACCAACGTCTCATCCAACAACCCTTTCGACTTCAGGTCCGCCAACAACGCCGCTGCCGGCCGATCCACCTCGTCCGCCACACGGCCCATCCTTGCCTCCAAGTCGTTGTGCATGTCCCACCCCCCATGCCACACCTGCACGAAGCGCACCCCACGCTCCGAGAGGCGCCGAGCCAACAACAACTGCTGCCCCAATCCCCCTTCACCATACGCCTCACGCCACTGCGTCGACTCCTTGGAAAGATCGAACGCGTCCGTCGCCTCCGTCTGCATCTTGAACGCGATCTCGAACGCCTGAAGCCGCGCTTCCAACTGCGCATCCTCTTGAAGCTTCGCTTGATGGACCTTGTTCACCTGATTCACAAAATCCAACTGCTTGCGCTGCTCCGACAATCCCATGAACGGGTTCCTCAAGTTCTCGATCATCTCCTGAGCCGTCCCTTTCGTCGTGTCCACAAGCGTCCCTTGAAACACGCCAGGCAAGAACGAACTCTGACACGATGCCGTCATCGTCGTGTTCGAGTTACCTCGCTTCAACGCGATGAACCCCGGGAGGTTCTGGTTCTCCGATCCCAACCCGTACAACGTCCACGCACCAAGACTCGGCCTAGGCAACCGCAAAGAACCCGTGTTCATGAAGATCTGCGCCACATCATGCGCTGGCACGTTCGTGAACATCGAGCGGATCACCGCCATGTCATCCGCGTGCTCCCCCAAACGCCCGAACACCTCACTCAACTCGAGCCCCGATTTGCCGAACCGCTTGAACTCGAAGGGAGAAGGGAACGCCTTGCCTCTCAGATTCGGAAGCGCCTGACCCGCATACTTTTTCAACGCCGGCTTAGGGTCCAACGTATCCACATGCGAGGGCGCTCCCGGAGCGAAAATCTGGATCACCCGCTTGGCCTTGACCGTTTTTGGCGGTTGCCGAGGGACCAATGGCGCACCCTTGATGTCCACCGCTCCCTCCGCACTCTCCCGCAACGCATCCTGCAAGAGAAAGGCCAACGACAACCCGCCAATCCCCGCACCGCTTCGCCGCAACATCCCGCGTCGCGTCATCTCAAAACAAGGATCCCCTCCAATTCCCATCGGAGAGGCTAAGGGGGAGTGCAGGTCGATCATGATCAGAATGGGGGTTCTACCAGAGCATCACTGTAGCTCGTGAAGTACTAAACACCGAGCCAAGCACGAAGTTTCGCATCGTCCCAACCGCCCACATCAGGCAGCGTTTTCTCCTTGATGGCACGCCGTACCCTGATCGCTCTCCTTGCCCTGCTCACAGGCTTCGTCCTGTGGGCCGCATGGTATGGTCAGACCAAAGGGCTGACCCGAAAATGGCGACAACTCGTGTCTCGAGAATTCGACCGGATCGGTCTCGATATCCAATTCCGCCGCCTCACGCTCTCCCCGCTCCACGGCTTCGTCGCCGAAAACGTCACCCTCACCAACGGGGACGAACGATCCCCCATCGCGACAATCGATCGCATGACACTCAGCGTGGATGCCTCGAAGGCGCTCCGAGGCAAACCCTTCCTACGCAGCCTCATCCTCCGAGGAGCCAATCTCCGGATGCCACTGCCTCCCCCCGCAGATGCAACCCCTCTCGAACTCCGAAATCTGAACGCCAATCTGTACTTCCCCAGAGACACCCTCCTCGTGTCGAACGCCACGGCAACCGTCCACGACGTCGACCTCTCGCTCCGGGGAACCCTGCGCAACCTGGACTCCGCGCAACCGCAGATCGACAAAACGTTCTTCGTGGCCGTCGCATCCATCCTCAAAGCCATCCGCGAGATCGAAGCAGAACGCCCACCGACGCTGACTTTCACCTTCCAAGGCGATCTCGAGCAACCCAGCTCCATCGAGCTCACCGGCTCGATTTCTGGGTCCGACCTGAAGTTCAACGCCATCCCCATCGCGAAACTCCAAGCCCAAGCCAACATCCATCACAACCGACTGAACCTCCAATCCCTCCTCGTCGCAGATGACACAGGTAAACTGGAGGCATTCGGAGATTGGGAGAACGGCCAACCTCATCATTTCGAACTCCAAAGCAACCTGTCCAGATCCACCCTGCTCGCCGCTGAGGCCATCTTCCCACTCCCAGCCCGCCCTCTACTCGCCCTCTCCGCCCACCCTGAAATAACGCTCTCCATCGCACAAACCCCAGACGAGAAGCGTTCCCCCCTCTTCACCGGTCGGATCTCGCTCCCCTCAACACGACTCCCCGGATGCAAGCCGTCTGACCTCTCCTTCTCTTTCGCTTTCGCACCTCCGAAAGTCGTCATCCGCGATGGTTCGTTCGGCACCCGTGAAGAACGTCTCCGCTTCGCCCTCCTCAAAGACGGTTCGCACCAAGAATCAGATCTCCCAGATAAACTCCCACCCAGCCTTCACCTCCTTTTTGAATCCCTCGGTTTCAAAACCCGCTAATTGCCCTCATGATTCACCGTTTGCCATGACCGCCGAACTCATCAACACAGGCTCCGAACTCCTGCTCGGACATGTCACCAACACCCACCTCCCCTTTCTCGCCAAAGCGCTCTTCCCCATCGGAGTACGCATCACGCGCCAAGTCACGGTGCCGGATGGACCAGACATCCGCCGCGCATTGGAAGAATCGTTCCTGCGCGCCGATATCGTCCTCGTCACCGGTGGCCTCGGCCCAACCACCGACGATATCACGAGGGAATGCACCGCTGAACTGCTCGGCCGATCGATGTACGAATGCGCCAACACCCGCGCCGCAATCCTTGAACGCCTCACCCGCCGTGGCATCGCCCCAACCGATCGCGTCTTCCGCCAAGCCCAAGTTCCCGAAGGAGGCGTCGTTCTCCCAAATCCCTTCGGCACCGCGCCAGGAATCCACATCCCAGCAACCCATTCCGCCACAGGCAAAAACCCCCACATTTTCCTGCTCCCAGGCCCACCCAGAGAACTGCGCCCCATGGTCGAAGCATCCCTCGTCCCAGCTCTCCGCGAGCTCCTCAAGGACCTGACCGGACCGCGCATGCGCTCACTCCGTGTCTCAGGCATCCCCGAAAGCATCGTCGAACAGATGGTCGGAGAACCGTTACTCGAACTCGGACTCGAACTCGGTTACTGCGCCCGATTGGGTGAGGTCGACGTGCGCCTCATCGGCGAAGCATCAATCGTTGAACAAGGCGTCGAGATCCTCCGGAAATCCATCCCTCCCGAAAACCTCGTCGACGATGAGCGGCCCCTCGCCGCCATCGTTCTTTCCATGCTCAAAGATCAGAACAGAACACTTGCCACCGCAGAAAGTTGCACCGGCGGTGCCCTCGCGTCCGCCATCACGGATATCCCCGGAGCATCCGCTTCCTTCAACCGCGGTTTCGTCTGCTACGCCAACGCGTCGAAATCCGACGACCTCAACGTCCCCTCATCGCTCCTCCAAACGCACGGCGCAGTCAGCGAGGCCGTCGCATCAACCCTCGCATCCGAGGCAAGACTCAAAGCCGGCACCGATTTTGCCCTCGCCACCACAGGAATCGCTGGTCCCGACGGCGGAACAGATGCCAAGCCCGTCGGCACCGTTTTCATCGGTCTCGCGCACCCCGACGGTTCCGTTGACACCACCCAACATCAGTTCAAAACGGACCGTTCAACCTTCAAAGAACTCGTCGTAAGAACCGCTCTCGATCGTCTCCGGATCGCTCTCCGAAAAACCGCCACATCCTTACGCCCATGAACCCAGACACCCACACCCATCCATCGGTCAAACGTGCAGTCCTTCTCGCCGCAGGACGCGGCACGCGGATGCGCGACCTCACGGAAAGCCTGCCAAAACCGATGCTCCCCGTTCAAGGAAAGCCGATCCTCGAACACATCCTCACGGGCCTTCGCGCAGCAGGAGTGAGCGATGTCCTCATTGTGGTCGGGTACCGTGCAGACGTGGTCACCTCCCATTTCAAGGACGGATCAGCCCATGGATTGAACATCCATTACGTGACGCAGGTCGTCCAAGATGGAACCGGGCGCGTCGTCGAACTGGCCAAGAACTTCACAGGAACCGACCCCTTCATCCTCTCCTACGGCGACATCCTGATCGACCCGGAGAACTATCAGCGGCTCACCAAGATCGGACACCACACGGCATTGGTGAGCGTGAAGCATAATGAAGCGGAGATCGCGAAAGGAGGATGCGTGGTGGTGGATGACCAGATGATCCTCACTGACCTCATCGAGAAACCGGCAGGCCCCCCGCCCAGCCCTTGGTACAACGCAGGCGTATACACCTTCACCGAAGCCATCTACGCCCATACCGCAAAACTCGAACGCTCGCCTCGCGGTGAGTTCGAACTCACCGATGCCATCCGAACGCTCGCCCAAGAGACTGGCTCAGTCCAAGCCGTTGAACTCCGTGGAGATTGGGCCGATGTCCGTGATCCCGAAGTGCTCGCAGAGCTGAACGCCGCCCGCTGATCCCTCCACCTGTGACCACCCTCCCCTTCCCGATCCACTTCGCACAGATCAACCCCACCGTGGGAGATCTCGAAGGCAATGCTGACCGGATTCTCGCGTCTTACCGCATCGCCGAAACCAATGGCGCTGCACTCGTGCTCACACCCGAACTCGCCCTCACCGGATACCCACCACTCGACCTGGTTTTCAAAAGTGACTTTGTCCCAAGAGCCTCCGAAATCCTTGAACGTCTGGCTGCGGAAACGGGCGAAACCGCCCTGCTCGTCGGGACCGTCACACCCAATCACGAGACTGGCAAACCATTCCGGAACAGCGTCGCCATCCTCCAGCACGGTAACATTCTCGGATTCAACCACAAAACCTTGCTCCCAACCTACGACGTCTTCGACGAAGACCGCTATTTCGAACCTGCCCAACCTCAATCGCCTCTCCGTATCCGTCTCGCAGGCAAAGAGATCACCTTAGGCATCACCATCTGCGAGGACGTCTGGAGCGCAGAATACCTTCCGCGCAACCTCTATCACCGTCACCCCCTCACCCCGCTCAAGGACGTCGGAGTGGACCTACTGGTGAACCTCAGCGCATCACCCTTCCAATGCGATAAACCATTGCGCCGGATTGAAATGCTCTCCTCCGTCGCACGATCCCTGAAAACACCCCTGGCTTACTGCAACGCGGTCGGCGCCAACGACCAACTCGTCTTCGACGGTCAGTCATGCCTCATCCGCGCAGATGGTTCGACCGCAGCCGTGCTTCCCTCCTTCGAGGAGTCGGATTCCACGCTGGACGATACCGCACCATGCGCCACCACCCCGAAAGATGGCATCGAGGCGCTCCACGATGCTCTCGTGCTCGGGATCCGGGACTATTTCCGAAAATGCGGTTTCCGCTCCGCCATCCTCGGCCTGAGCGGCGGCATCGACAGCGCGGTGGTTGCGTGCCTCGCCACGTCCGCCCTCGGCAAAGACAACGTCACCGGCGTCACCATGCCCTCCTGCTACTCCAGCGACGGAAGTGTCGATGACTCGCAGATCCTCGCAAACCGTCTCGGCATCCACTTCCTCAACATCCCCATCCAACCCGCATTCGAAGCTGTCTCCAACCAACTCCTCCCGCACTTCAACGGACTCCCCCCCAACGAGACCGAAGAGAACCTTCAACCGCGCCTCCGCGGACTCACCCTCATGGCGCTGTCCAACAAGTTCGGACACCTTGTTCTCTCGACCGGCAACAAAAGTGAAATGGCCGTCGGCTACTGCACCCTGTACGGCGACATGTGCGGTGGCCTTTCCGTGATCAGCGATGTTCCCAAAACCCGGGTCTATCAACTCGCAGAATACATCAACCGCACATCCGAGATCATACCCGTCAACACGATCACGAAGCCGCCAAGTGCCGAACTCAAACCCGATCAAACGGATCAGGACACGCTGCCGCCCTACCCCCTTCTCGATGCCATCCTCGAACGCTACGTCGACCTGCAACAATCTGTGCCAGAGATGGTTCGCGCAGGCCTTCCCGAGGAAACCGTCCACTGGGTCGTTCGCCGAGTCGACCTCAATGAGTACAAACGCGTCCAAGCAGCACCCGGACTCAAAGTCACCTCACGAGCCTTCGGGATGGGACGAAAGATGCCCGTCGCCCAGCGTTTCCGGCCATAAGCCCCCCATCGGACGAAGGCCTGTCCTCGGAAGTCGGACAGGCCCATGTATCCGCCTAGACGAGATAAGGACCTCGAGATCAGGACTTCGGCTTCCCGATGCAGAACAAGCGCGTGTCCGTCCGCAAGAACAACTGCCCCCCAGAGGCCACAATCGCAGACCTCACCACTTTGTCTTCTTTCGTCCCGAAGTTCGCCTGATGCACCACGGCGCCCGTCGATGCATCGAACACGACAACTTCGCCCAAGAAGTTGACCGTGTAGACTTTCCCATCACCGACCAGCGGCGATGCCTCGTATTTCGAACGGCCGGGCGTCTCAACGCTCCACTTCACCTTCCCATCCGGCGACACACGCGCCAGCGACTTCGCCAAGTCCGACAGAACAAAAAAGTCTCCCTCATAGAATGCGGGCGTAGGCACATCTGAGGTGATTCCCCGTTCCGTGCTCTTCCACGCCAACCCTTTGTCATCCAGCACGCCCTGCCCTGGCTTCACCGCATACACAGGCTCTTTCTTGGGCGCACACGCAAGAACCACTCCGCCCCCAGCCACCGGCGAAGGCACCAACCGCCAGTGCCCGATGCGGTTGGGATTCCATGTCCCCCATCTCCAGATCTCTTTGCCAGTGGAGGGTTCGTGCCCACTCACCATGTCCCCACCAACCACCAAGATCTGCCAATCCTTCCCAACACGATACGGCATCGGCGTGCTAAATGCCTCGCGCGACTCCGCCTGTGCATCCGATTGCCGCACATGCCGCCACTGCGTTTTTCCCGTCGCCGGATCGATCGACAGGATATACGACTCACCCCCTACCTTGCCTTTCCCGTGCACAGGCTGATCCCTCTGCAAGACCTGCACATACAAGCGCCCCTCGAAAAGCAGCGGACTCGCCGAGAAAGTCCACTGCATCGCAAAGTCCCCCTCATCTTCTTGGATATTCCTCTTCCACAACGCTTTGCCACTCACATCAAATGCGGCAAGATCGCCGTTCCCGAAGAAAAAATACACCGATTTGCCGTCGGTGACCGGAGAGGGAGACGCATAGTTGCTGCGGTCATCCCGCTTCAAACCATCCCCCACCTTGCTCTGCCACAGCACTTTACCACTCACCTTGTCCAGACACACCGCATGAAGCGACTGGTTATCAGCATCCGCTGTGGCAAGGAAAACACGGTTCCCAGCAATCACCGGAGTCGACGCACTCGGCCCCGTCATCGGATACGACCACGCTACGCCATCCTCTGGGGAAAACTTCGCCGGCAACCCCTTCTCAGAGGACGACCCATCGAACCGAGGACCTCGCCACTGCATCCAATCCTCTGCACTCACACTCACGGAAATCAACGACACCAAAGCCGCACCGGACAAAAGGGGAAACGCTTTCATAGACACCACCCTTTTAGCATCTCCCACGCCGCCTCGCGCGATGCGTCAAACGATCATCCACCCATTGGCCCACGAACTGCACCCTCCCCCTCCCATGAATCCCATCCACCTTCGCGCCGCTCTCCTGACCCTCCCCAGCGCAATTACCCTCCTCGCCACATCCCTCCACGCAGCGCCCCTTAGCGAGACCCTCGAAAAGGCTGATGACGCCCGCGTCCAATCGATCATCAAAGGGGACGCAGCGGCCATGAAACAGACGCTGTCTGCGGATCTCCGCTACGCACACTCGAATGGAATCGTCGACACACGAGAATCCTTCATCGAAGGAGTTGCGTCCCGGAAGATGCAGTACCACGAGTTCACTTACCGGGAGAGAGCCTTCACCTTCCCCGCCCCAGGCATCGCACTCATGACGGGCCGAGCACGCACCCGCGTCACAATCCCCTCCGGAGAAGTCGATGCGGAGTTGAGCTTCCTCGCCGTCTGGCGCCTTGAAGACACGCAATGGCGATTCGTCGCATGGCAAAGTTGCCGCCTTCCCAAGCCTTAGGCGCCCCGTTTTCCTCAGCCCCCCCATTTTCCGCCCAGATGCACTCGTCCTATTTCCGCCTCTTCGCCCTGATCCTCGCCCTGCTCCCGCTTTTCGCGGAAGCAAACCCCGTCGCCATAGCCACCTTCGATGTCGATGCCACTCCACCTCTTGGGTCAGCCATGGCGTACGACACGGTGAAACGGATCGATGAACTCACCCTCCGTTGCCGAGGCATCGTCATCACCGGCATCGAAAACCCCATCGTTCTCTGCGCTGTCGACTGGATCGGCATTGCCAATGAAGGTCATGAAACTTTCCGTGTGGCACTTGCCGCTGCAGCAAAGACACGCCCCGACCACGTCGCCGTCCATGCCCTGCATCAACACGATGCGCCCGGATGCGACTTCACCGCAGAACGCCTCCTCAAAAACCTCGGCATCAATGGTTTCGAGCGCTTCAACAGCTCCTTCCAACGAGAGGTCATCTCCCGAGCCGCCACTGCGATAACTGACGCTCTCCCCAAAGCGCGCCCAGTTTCCCATTGGGGCTGGGGCCGCGCGGAAGTCCGCGACATCGCCAGCGCTCGACGCATCCTCGGTCCAGATGGACGGGTCCGCGCAACCCGCTACTCCGCAACCAAGGATCCCGCAGTCCGAGCAGAACCTGTCGGCAATATCGATCCCTTCGTCTCTTCCATCAGCTTCTGGGATGGAACAACACCCGTAGCAGTCCTCACCGCCTACGCTTGCCATCCCCAAAGCTACTACCGACTCGGGATCCCCTCGCCCGATTTTCCGGGCATCGCCCGTTTCATCCGCGGACAAGACCTCCCGAACACGCTGCACGTTCACTTCAACGGTGCAGGCGGAAACGTCACCGCAGGCAAGTTCAATGACGGCGCACGCGAAAACCGTATCGCTCTCGCCACCCGCCTCGCCGAAGGGATGCGATCCGCGCTCGCAAACACCGAGAAACATCCTCTGGACGAACATTCCATCAGGTGGGCCAGCGTGCCTGTCATCTTACCCGTAGCCCCTCACCTCAACCGCGAATCCCTCATCCAACAACTCCGCTCAACCCCTCCCAAAGGATATGTCTCATTCGCGGATCAACTCGCGTGGCTTGAACGGTCAGGCGAAGGCAAGCCATTGGACATCACCTGCTTGAAAATCGGTTCCGCACGCATGATCCATCTCCCCGGAGAGCTTTTCGTCGAATACCAACTCGCCGCACAAAAGATGCGCGACAATGGACAGGTCATGCTCGCCGCCTACGGCGATTACGGCCCCGCCTATATCGGGACCGCAGCCTCCTATGAGGAGGGCGGGTACGAAACAAGCCCGAGCGCATCGAACGTTGCGCCGGCATCCGAGAAGATTCTGCTCGAGACCATGCGAAAACTTCTGGCGGATTGACCGCTGACGGAACCACGCGCAAATCCGTGCACATCACCTGCGCCCCACGCACCTCTGTTGAACACAACCAAGCACCAAACGCCTCGCAAAGGCTTCGCCCGCAGCTTAATCGATCAAAAGAACGGTCAACCGTTTGGGACCATGTGCGCCCAGAACGAGGATGCGCTCGATGTCCCCCGTGCGACTCGGTCCTGTGATGAACGAGATCATACTCGGATATCCCGAAGGGTAACGCTTTGCCAACTCCGCATAGGCATCTGAAAGATCACCAACGATCTGGGATCGATACGCCACAACCACATGATGCTCCGGCAAGACACTGAGAACCCGGCCACCTGATTGTCGACTCGTCACGCACACCGACCCTGTCTGAGCCACCAAGACCTCGCACAATGTCACACCGACTTGGGCACGCTCCAACTCAAGCTTGTCGTAACCTGGAGCCACCGACAGGACATTCGCATCGGGCTGTTCGGCAAGGAAAGGCGCGAGCACGGAAGATAACAGGGCATCCGACTGCATCGCCAATCGATTCCAGCCAAGCTCTTTACCTAACTGCAAAAAACGAGCACCCGCATCTGCCACATCCGAACAAAGGACCAGTTCCGTCTTGAGCACTCCACTCAAACGCTCGAACAACTCCAGTCGCTCACCCCCTCCAGAACCCACCGGAGGTAACCACTCCCTGAAATGCGCCGTCGTGGTGTCACCGCCCGCCGACCGTTCCGCAGGATGCCGCAAAGGGGCCTCGATACGTAATGCCTCCTTGATGCGCGCGAAGGTTCCCACGCGATCGCCACTTCCCATCTGCTGAACACTCAAACCGGTACCCTTAAATGAATCGCTCATGATCACCTTCAAAATTCATTTCCGAGCACGCTTGGATCCCGCACGGTCTTTCGGGCGGGAGGATGGCCCTGGATGTTTCTCCTCTTTCTTCGCATCCACGCCCCCTTGCGCTGGAGCCGAACGATGCCTCTTCCACAGATCACGGAACGTGGCCGCCTCCACCTCAGGTAACTCGCGCGACTTGGTCCATCCCGCCGCGG
Organism: uncultured Chthoniobacteraceae bacterium; assembly: GCA_964489645.1. Classification (GTDB taxonomy): domain Bacteria; phylum Verrucomicrobiota; class Verrucomicrobiia; order Chthoniobacterales; family Chthoniobacteraceae; genus JBEEPE01. The sequence continues at coordinate 18,809 of CAZAZT010000067.1, forward strand.
GATCGAGCACCGTGCGGTGCAACCACCCCCGCATCCGCATCATCCACGGCGTGAACCGCAATCCCAACCGATACAGGCTCGGCTTGCGCATCACCCAGCGGAACAACTTCCAGATCAATGACTCCCCAGGAGCAGGTGCAGAAGCCGCCGCATTGCGCCGGTTGTGCAGCAGATGATGATGGATGTCGATACCCACCGGACACGTCTCTGTGCACGCGCCACAAAGCGAAGAGGCCCCCGATAAATGCTTCCAATCCTGAAGCCCTCGAAAATGGGGCGTGATCACCGAACCGATCGGCCCCTGATACGTCGTGCCGTACGTGTGACCGCCAATGTTCTTGAATATCGGGCACACATTCAAACACGCCCCGCATCGGATGCAGTGCAACGCATCGCGCTGCTCAGGATCCGCCAACAATCGCGTCCGATGATTATCCAAAAAAACCACATGGAACTCCTCCGGACCATCCACCTCCCCCTCCTGACGCGGCCCCCCGTACATCGAGTTGTATCCGGTCAGATGCTGTCCAGTCCCGGCCGTCGCAAGCATCGGAAGGAACAACGCCAGATCCGCCAACCGCGGGACCACCTTCTCGATCCCGATCAATGCCACGTGCACCTTGGGTACCCCCACCGTCAACCGCGCATTTCCCTCGTTCTCCGTGATCGAGATCATCCCTGCATCCGCAACGATGAAGTTCCCTCCCGAAATGCCCATGTCCGCCTCCACGTACGCCTGCCGCAAGAAACGACGGGCGATCATCGTCAACTCCTCCGGACTGTCCGTACGCTCCGTCCCAAGCTTCTTGTTGAAAAGCTCACTGATCTCGTCTCGTCGCAAGTGCATGCACGGGAACACAAAGTGGTAGGGAGCCTCCCCTTTCAACTGCTGGATGAACTCCCCCAGATCGCTCTCCACCACGCCGAATCCCTCCGCTTCCAACGCCTGATTCAGATGGATCTCCTCACCCGTCATCGCCTTCGACTTCACGATCGAACGAACCCCACGCTCCCGCGCAAGTTGGACGATGTACTCCCGAGCCTGTCTCCCATCCCGAGCCCAGAAAACCTTCCCACCACGCTCCGTGAAACGACGCTCGAACTCCGCCAGGTACCGGTCCAAATGGTTCACTGCATCGTGCTTCACCGCGGACGCCGCAGACCGCGCCTGCTTCCAATCCGTGAAGGTCGACTTCGTACGATCCCGCGCGATCTCATAGTTCTTGAGCGCCCTCCGAACCGCAGCCCGGCGTGGCTCATCCGAGGTCTTCTCCGCCGCATCAGCATAGAACTGACGCACAGGTATTTCTTCAGTGATCGCGCTCATCGTGCATCCAAGATTTCTGCGAGGTGTCGGCATTTCACCGTCCCGAAATGACGGTCCAGGTAGCCCTGGATCTGCATCAAACAACTGGAATCGTTGCTGATCACCACATCCGCGCCCGTCTCCAGGATCGAGTTGCACTTCACCTGTGCCATCGCCGTCGAGATCTCCGAGTACTTCACCGCAAAAGTCCCACCGAACCCACAGCACGTTTCCGCCTCGCCCATCTCAACCAACTCCAGCCCTTGAACATGTTTCAACAACTCTCGCGGCGCAGCCTTCGTCCCCAACTCACGCAAACCATGACATCCATCATGGAAGGTGGCTCGCCCCTCGTACCGAGCCCCCACATCTCTCACGCCCAGTTTGTTGACCAAAAAATCCGAGAACTCCCACGTCTTCGCCGACAACGCACGCGCCTCAGCCTCCCGCTCGTGATGATGGAAAAGTTCAGGGTAAAAAACGCGGAGCATGCTTCCGCACGAACCGGATGCAGAAACCACCACCTCGGCATCTCGGAACGCCTCCATCTGCTTCTCCGCCACCCCGCGCGCCTCGTCCCAGTACCCAGAATTGAACGGTGGTTGTCCGCAACACGTCTGAGCCTCAGGGAAATCCACGGTATGCCCCAACCTCTCCAAAACCCTCACCATCGCCATCCCCACGCGGGGGAACAGCGTCTCAATAAAACACGGGATGAAAAGCGATACGCGCATGAAAATGTGATTCACGCTAACGTGCTAAAATCCGC
>CAZAZT010000068.1:0-17704 GCA_964489645.1 uncultured Chthoniobacteraceae bacterium
CACGAGCCGATTTGCTGCCGGCATGGGTGTGTATGGGGGTGAGCGACCGGATTTTTTGGAGTGGCAGTGGCGGCCTAGTGTGCTGAACCAGGATGCCTTTTGGATGGGGGCGGCGCATGCGGGGATGCGTGTCCGTCTCTGGGATCGGGGCACGGTGCGATCGGTCGAGGGAATGGACCATCGATTGCAACCGGTTCGCGGCCCTGTCTCATGGATGAATGGAGGGAACGGAGGGGTTCATATGGAGCGCGGGCCTGGGTTGGACGGGGGAGATGATGTGCACTGGATTGCGTTCAGTGGGGCTCGGAGTTTGGTGCCGGGGCAGTGGGTGGATTTCAGTTTCAACGTTTCGGTCACCCCGTTTCGGCCCTTCGATATGGGGCGCCAGTCTTTGGATCGGGTGTTCCAGGAGAAGGGGGTTCCAGCTTCTGTTCCGTGGGGAGCGGGTGTGCGTCGGGTGAATGTTCACCACGGGAACGCATTGAATCCGTTCGTGAACTATCCGTTTTGGACGTGGGATCGATTGGAGTCGTTTGCGGCGCGGGTTGGAGAGGCAGGGGGTGGCGTTGGGCTGTATTATGGGATGCGCGAGATGAGTTACCGTGGAGCGGAGTTTTTCGCGTTTCGTTCGTTTGGGGATGAGTTGATGTTGCCTCGTTCAGGGGGTGGGGGTGGGGATGTGTGGATGGACGAACACACTGACGGGGATTATGCGTTGGGTTCTCGGGAACCGTTGATGCGGGATGGATCGGTTTTGATGCGGCCTGATTCGCGGTATGCGAACTACTACATCGAGGGGGTCGACTGGTTGGTGGCCAATGCGGGTATCTCTGGGGTTTATATGGACGGCATTGGTATGGATCGGAGGTTGATGCGAAGGGTCAGACGAGTTCTCCAGGAGCGTGTGGGTGTGGACCATGCGCGATTGGAGGTGCATGGATCGAACGCGATGACTGCTCGTGGCGGGTATGCCAGTACGGTGGTCGAGCAGATGGAGTCTTTACCGTTCGTGGATCGGATTTGGTACGGTGATGGTCATTCCTATCGGGTTTCTCCGGAGCAGATGTTGGTGGGAGTGAGCGGTATCCCTTTTGGTGTGGGGGGCGAGTTGATGCAGCGTGGGGGAAGCATTTGGACGGGGTTGGTTTTTGGTATGACGGGGCGGGAGGGATGGGGAGGGGTCGGGGTGCCTGTTTGGGAGGTTTGGGATCGGTTTCGCGTGGGCATGTCGGATTTTGTCGGGTGGTGGGATCCTGAGTGTCCGGTGCGGATGGATCGGCGGGAGGTGCGAACGTCTGTCTGGAAGCGGCCTGGAGCAGTACTGGCGGCGGTTGCGAACTTCTCTTCTGAGACGGTGAAGGAGCCGTTGACGGTCTATTGGGGTGAGTTGGGACTGAGGCAGGACAAGTGTCGGCTCTATTTTCCGGGAGTGGACGGGTTGCAGTTGGAGCGCGTTCTCTCGACGGATGCGGAGATCACGTTGCCGCCTTGGAGGGGCGCGTTGGTGTGGATTGACGCGGAGGAGAGAAGGGTGACGGAGCCTATCCGGGAGGGTTCGCCGCAGAGCGGTCAGTTGGTGATGGAGCAGAGATTCACTTACACGCCGGGGGCTGAGTGGCATGTGGAACGAGGGGATGCTGCGTCCGCTCCGTTCACGGATGGGGAGGGGTTGGTTTTTGAAGGACTGCTTGGGGAAACGGTTTGGGCGGAGAGACATGTGCCGCGAGATGCTGGCGGCGTCGGTGTTTCGTTGAGGTGTGGGGAGGGCATGGCGGGGGATTCGGCCCCTCCGGGATTGCAGTTGGTATGGAAGGCTGGGGATTCGGTGGCAGTATTTGCCCGGGATGATGGTCGAGTGGGGGTTTCTGTGAACGGGGTTGAGCAGGCGGTGGGTGTTGCGGTTCCTGGAGATGAGTTGAGATTGGGCATTGGTTGGAATGGGCAGGATGTGCGGGTGTTTTGCACGAGCGGAGGGTCGGGTGAGCCGGAGCAGGAGTTGATGGTTTTTTCGAGGAAGGCCAAAGGTGCGGAGGGTCGTGATGGGTTTGCGGGGCAGCCGGATCTGATCCGGATTGGGCGATTGCGGACCGGTTCTCCGGCGTTTGGGGTTGTGGGACTCGGTGGCGAGACGCCCTCTCCGGTGAAAGGAATGTGTCGTTTTGATTGGTTAAAAGTCTGGAGAACCCCTTAAACTTTTCGGCTCTTTTGGGTGCGTGCTTAGGTGTCTGAGCGCTTTCTCAGTTCGGATTTTGTTTCAGTAGAGATTTTCAAACTTAGCGAGATAGATCATGGCAGTTTCTTTTCGAGAGATCAGTGGTGGCGTGACGGCGCCGCAAGGCTTTTTGGCGGGCAGCATTTTTTGCGGCATCAAGGCCACTAACGAGGGGCGTCCTGACATCGCATTGATCCATTCGCCGCAGGCGACGGTGGCGGCTGGAACCTTCACCACGAATCGCGTGAAGGCTGCGCCTGTGCGGGTTTCTAGCGCGCATCTTCGGAGTGTGGATGTGCGGGCCATCCTTGCGAACTCTGGGAATGCGAATGCGTGCACTGGGGTTGACGGGATTGAGAATGCGAAGCGGATGACCCGAGCGGCGGCGGCGGCATTGGGTTTGAAAGAGCGGCAGATCTTGGTGTGTTCAACGGGGCGGATTGGGGTGCCTTTACCGATCGATCGGATGGAGGTGTCCATCCGGGATTTGACGACGCGTTTGGACGGGAGTGGATCGCGTGCGGCGGCGGAGGCGATCATGACGAGCGATACGTTCCCCAAGGAGGTTGCGGTGGAGTTGGAGATTGGCGGTCGGACGGTGCGTATCGGGGGCATTGCGAAGGGGGCGGGAATGATTGACCCGAACATGGCGACGATGTTGTGCTTCGTGACGACCGATGCGGTGGTTGCCAAGGAGGATCTCCAGACGATGGTTTCGGCTTCGGTGGAGCATTCTTTCAATCGGATCACGGTGGATGGGGACATGAGCACGAACGACACGGTGCTCGTGTTGGCTAACGGTGTGGCGGGTAATGAACGGATCCAGCATGGGACATCCGATGGCGACCTTTTTCAACGGGCGCTTGATTTTGTGACGTTGACGTTGGCGAAGATGATTGTGCAGGACGGGGAAGGGGTGACCAAGTTCGTCGAGGTGCAGGTCAATGGGGCCGCGTCGTTCTCGGATGCGCGCAGGGCGGCGGAAGCGATCGCGAAATCGGTTTTGGTGAAGTGCTCGTGGTTTGGGCAGGACCCGAACTGGGGGCGCATTTTGGATGCGATCGGTTATTCTGGAGCGCGGTTGAGGGAAGAGTTGGTGGATGTGTATTACGGGGGATTACAAGCGGTGAAGGGCGGTGTCGCGAGTAAGACGCCGTTCGAAAGGATCCGCGAGGTGGTATCTCAGAAACAGTTCACGATCACGGTTGATCTGAATCTTGGTGATGCGGAGTACAATGTGTTCACCACGGATCTTTCGACGGATTACGTGGTTTTGAACATGGGCGAGTAGAGGTGGAGAGCGTGAGTTTTAAGAGGCCCGATGAACACCCAGATCTCAGATCCCTCGAGAGTGCTCCCGTTGTTGGAGGCGCTGCCGTATATCCATCGCTATGCGGGGCAGACATTTGTGATCAAGTATGGCGGGAGTGCGATGGAGGACGAGGCGGTGGTTCGCCATATGTTGCAGGACGTCGTTTTCCTTGCTGCGGTGGGGATCAGACCTGTGGTGATCCATGGGGGTGGGAAGGCGATCACGCAGCGGATGAAGGATGCGGGGGTGGTGGCCCGTTTCGTGAACGGTTTGAGGGTCACCGATTCTGTATCGATCGGGATCGTGGAGGAGGTGTTGAACACGATGATCAATCCGGGGATTGTCAAGACGCTGCGAGGTCTTGGCGGAAGTGCTTGTGGAATCCGCGGGCAGGACGTGATGAAGGGGCACCGGTTGCCTCCTCAGTTCGACGGGGTTCAGTCGGTGGATCTTGGATTTGTGGGTGAGGTGGACGAAGTGAATCTTGAGGTGATCCGAGCGGCTCAGGAGCGCGGCGAGATTCCTGTGATATCGCCTGTCGCGAGTGGCTTGGATGGCGAGGCGTTGAACATCAATGCGGATATTGCAGCGGGCAACGTGGCGGGGCGTTTGGGTGCGGTGAAGATGATGTATCTGTCAGATGTCCCTGGGATCTTGAGTGATCCAGCGAATCCCGACTCGGTGTTGCCAACGGTCGACCGGGGCCGGATTGAGGAGTTGGTGAGGACGGGCGTTCTCAGCGGCGGGATGTTGCCGAAAGTGGAGAGTGCCCTGAATGCGTTGCGGCGTGGTGTGAAGAAAGTCCATTTCATAGACGGTCGCGTTCCTCACGCCCTTTTGATTGATGTGTTCACCGACCAAGGATTGGGAACCGAGATCGTTGGGTGAACCGCAGGGATTTTCCGGCAAAGACCGCAGGGGCCAACTCTTCGGAGTTTCGGAGTGATAAGGGGATCGGCGTCTCTCAATCGTGGAGCAGTTCCCTGACCGCGGCTGTGATGTCCTTGGAGCGCATGAGGGTTTCGCCTACGAGGATGGCGTTGCAGCCCCAGTCGAGGATCTTCTGGGTATCGGCTCCGCTTTTGATGCCGCTTTCGCTGACGAGGAGGATGTCGTCTGGGACTTGTTCGCTGAGGAGGGCAGTTGTTTCGAGGTTCACGGTGAAATCGACGAGGTTCCGGTTGTTGACACCGATGATTTGGGCTCCGAGGTCGAGTGCGCGGTCGAGTTCGCGCAGGTCGTGAACTTCCACGAGGCATTCCAGTTGGAGGGTGGATGCCTCTTCATACAGCGCGTGCAGACGTTCATCGGTCAGTGCGGCAACGATGAGGAGGATGGCGTCGGCGCCGGCGACGACGGCTTCGGCGATCTGGGATTCGTGGATGATGAAATCTTTTCGGAGAACGGGGAGGTCCACTTTTTCGCGGATCGATTTGAGGTAGCGCAGGTGGCCTTTGAAATATTGTTCGTCGGTGAGCACTGAGAGGGCGTGTGCTCCGGCTTGTTGGTAGGCGAGTGCGATGCGATCGGGGTCGAAGTCCTCTGCGATGATACCGGCGGAGGGGCTGGCCTTTTTGACCTCTGCGATGAGTCCGAGGGAATCGGCACCGCGGTCGAGCGAGGCATGGAGGCTCCGGAAATCGTCGCGTTGCAGGGCGGATGCGCGGAGGTGCGGCCATTTTGGGCGGAGGGCTGACACTTCTTCCTGCTTTGTGGCGAGGATCTGTTGGAGACGGTTGGAGAGCATGGCGTGTGGGAGTTTTGACGAAGCGGCGTGTGCGAGCAAAACGAAAGGGACGGATTTCATCTGGCGGGGCACGGTGCGTGCAGCGGGAGAGGCATGATGTTCGACCGGAAATTGAGGCAGGGTTTAGCGTGGGGGGGGTGTCGTGTTGTGCTGACGTTGGCTTTGCTCCCGTTCGCGGGAATGCGTGGGGGGGCACAGGCGGCTCCTGAACCGGTGCGCATGTTGACGGGTGGCGATGGTGCGTCGGCGGGGACGAGTCGGGGCGTTATCCCGACGGAGGAGGATGAGAAGAAGACTTTGCAAAAGTATCAGGCGAGCGAGTGGGCGGGGCGGTTTTTCCGTAAGGCTTTGGCGCCGTATGGGGAGTGGGTTGAGGCGAAGAAGTTGGGGCAGGTATGGCGACCGAAAGTGCAGAAGGGATGGTCTCCCTATGCGGTTGGTGATTGGGTTTACACGGATCTGGGGTGGACCTGGACGAGCGATGAACCGTTTGCATCGATCGTGTATCACTACGGGCGTTGGGCGAGGACTCGCGAGATGGGGTGGGTTTGGGTGCCAGGGTTGGATTGGTCGGGTGGCTGGGTGAGTTTTCGGTATGGGGCGAATTATGTGGGTTGGGCTCCGTTACCGCCTTCGGTGGAGTGGGATGAAGTGCGTGGGATCGGTGTTTGGGTTGATAAGGTTGGCGGGCTTGGCCCGGATCATTACCGGTTTTGCACGGTGTCGAATTTTGGGTCGGAGCGGGTGCGTGAGAAGTTCATCTCGGTGGAGAAGAATGCGGAGGCGATGCGTTCGACGGTCAACGTGACGAATGTGGTGAAGTTCGGCAAAACGGTTGCGGTGACTGGCTTGTCGCACGAGATCGTGTCGGCGAGGTCCCATTTTTCGTTAGCGCCGGTCCCTTTGAGGAAGGAGCCCAACTTGCGTCGGTATCGGGAGTTGTTGTCGGGATTGGAGGGGTATCCGACGACGCGCAAGGATGGCACGATTTTCATGTTAGCGCCTGAATGGCGTCAGTTTGTGGATAGCGGAAAAGCGGTGAAGATGGGTTTTGATTTGGAGGATGAGAAGGTGGTGAAAGCGGCGAACGATCCGCGTTGGTTGGAGGGGAAGGATGCACCGGCGGATGTTGCTGCGGATGCCAAGAAGGCTCAGGCGAAGAATGAGGTCCTGTTGAACAGCTACACGGGTTGGGAGTCCTTGGGACAGGGCGAGGGAGAGCGCAAGTTACGGGCGAAGGTGGCTCGCGAGGTATCGGGTTTGGACCCGGTGAGTTTTCCCGCGAAGCAGCCGACGCCGGATGATTTGCCGAGGTTTTGATGGGGGGACGTCGCGCAAGTTAAATCCATGAACTGGATTGGGATCGAGATTGGTGGGACCAAGACGCAGGTGTTGGTTGGCGATGGGGTTGGGGCGGTTTCGAGCCGAAGCAAGTTCGAGGTGGATCGAGAGCGGGGGGCGCTGGGGATCCGCGAGTGTTTGGCTGGGGCGGTTCCTGATTTGGTGCGTGAGTATGGGGCGGCGGGTATCGGAGTGGGTTATGGGGGGCCGGTTGATTGGAGGACGGGTCGGATTGCGAGATCGTTTCATGTGTCAGGTTGGGATGGGTTTCCGCTTGGTGAGTGGTTGTCGGAGTTGAGTGGGGTGCCTGTGTGGGTGGATAACGATGCGAATGTGGCGTGTTTGGGGGAGGCGACGTTCGGTGCGGGGAAGGGGTTTGACTCGGTTGCGTGGGTCAATATGGGCAGCGGCGTGGGGGGCGGCTTGGTTCGAGCGGGGGAGATTTTCCATGGGAAGACGCCTGGCGAGATGGAGATTGGGCACCTGCGGTTGGATCCGACGGGGCGGATTGTTGAAGACGCGTGTTCTGGCTGGGCCTTGGATCGGAAGGTGCGTGAGTGGATTCGGCGCGAGCCGTCAGGTGTTCTTGCTCGATTGGTGGTTGAGCGCGGTCTGTTGGGTGGCGGTGAGGCTGCGTGTTTGCCGGCGGCGGTGGCGGCGGGATGCGGGGAGGCGGAGAGGATTTTGGACGAAGCGATGTCGACGATGGCTTTTGCGCTGTCACATGTGGTTCACCTGATCCATCCCGAGGTGATTGTTGTGGGGGGCGGGGTGAGTCAGATGGGCGAGTTGGTGTTGGGGCGATTGAGGAGTCGGTTACCGGGATTTTTGATGGAGCCTTTCCGGCCGGGGCCTGAGGTGAGGGGAGTCGGTTTGGGGACGGAGTCGGTGACTTTTGGGGGGCTTGCTTTGGCTGCGTTCAGGGGGAGAATCTTGGGATGACATCTTTAGTTTCATGGATTGGGGAGTATCTGGAGGCGCAGAAGCATGCGGTGGATTCTGTTCCTGTGGAGATGGTTGCGCGGTTGGTTGGTATCTTGAAGGACGCGCATCGTGTGGGGTCGGGGATTTTTGTCTGTGGGAACGGTGGTAACGCGGCGAACTGCTCGCATTTCACGACGGACTTGGGGAAGAACGCATCGTTGGCAATGTCGGGTCCGTTCCGCGTTTTGTCGTTGAATGAGAACACGGCGTGGATGACGGCGATTGGCAACGATTTCCACTACGACGAGGTGTATGTTCGTCAGTTGATGAACTACGGGAAAGCTGGCGATGTCCTGATGGTTTCGAGTGTGAGCGGAAGTTCCCCGAATTTGGTGCGTGCGGTGGAGTGGGCGAATGAGCACGGGATGCGGACGGTGGCGATTGTTGGCGGCAAGCGGGGACGTTTAGCCGAGATCGCATCGGAGGTGCTCGTGGTGGAAGACACCCATTACGGGCGGGTTGAAGACGTGCAGATGCATGTCTTGCACATGCTTTGTTATGCGTTTGTGGAGTTGCCTGAGCTTCGTGCCTGATGTCCTGATGGCATTTTCTGATGCCTTGTGTTGCCGAGTTGATGCTCGGCCCTAATCTTTCCTCTTAGAACAAAGCGTCCCTTTATTTTATGTCCGAAAACGATCCTGAATATCCCCAGCGAGGAGGAGGCAACGGGGAACCTCCTGTGAACTGGAGAGCGATTCTCCTTTTGGTGATTTCAGTGTGTTTGGTGGGCGGGGCGATCGTGTGGCGCAGTCCGGCCCAATCGTCGGAGAACCTGAGCTACAGTGAGTTCAAGAAGAAGGTGGCCTCTGGTTTGATTGTCAAAACGAAGCCGTTGGAGTTGGTCTCCGACCCTGCGGGTACGATGGAATATCTGACGGGTTCGTACCGGAAGACGGAGGACGCGGCGCCGAGTCGATTCAAGACGCAGGTCAACTTGAGCTTTGAGCGGGACTTGTCGAAGTATTTGCAGGAGCAGGGGATCGACGTGGATGTTCGGACGGATTCGTCGGTGATGGCGTCGACGGTGATGGGATTGTTGCCTGCGATCATGGTGTTCGTGGTGCTGTTCATCTTGTTCCGGCAGCAGATCCGCATGGCGGGGAGGGGGGCGATGAGTTTTGGGAAATCGAAGGCGCGCATGCTTTCTCGGGAGCGCAATCGTGTGACATTCAAGGATGTGGCTGGGGTGGAAGAGGCGAAGGAGGAGGTGCAGGAGATCGTCGAGTTCTTGCGTGATCCGAAGAAGTTCCAGAAGTTGGGCGGACGGATTCCGAAGGGGATCCTGATGGTGGGGTCACCGGGCACTGGCAAGACGTTGCTGGCTCGGGCGATTGCGGGTGAGGCGGACGTGCCGTTCTTCTCGATCTCGGGGTCGGATTTTGTGGAGATGTTTGTTGGGGTTGGAGCGAGTCGCGTTCGGGACATGTTTGAGCAGGGTAAGCGGAGTGCGCCGTGTTTGATCTTCATCGATGAGATTGACGCGGTGGGTCGTCATCGTGGTCATGGTCATGGCGGAGGGCATGACGAGCGGGAGCAGACGTTGAATGCGTTGTTGGTTGAGATGGATGGGTTTGATACGCAGGAGGGAGTGATCATCATTGCGGCCACGAATCGGCCGGACGTGCTGGATCCTGCGTTGTTGCGGCCTGGTCGGTTTGATCGGCAGATCACGGTGGCGTTACCGGATGTGAATGGCCGGGAGGAGATCCTGCGCGTGCATGCGAAGAAGGTGAAGTTGGCGGAGGGCGTGGAGTTAGCGGTGATTGCGCGGGGCACGCCGGGGTACTCGGGAGCGGAGTTGGCGAACGTGATGAACGAGGCGGCTTTGTTGGCGGCGCGTCGGGGTTTGAAAGCGATCACGAATGCGGAGTTGGAGGAGGCCCGAGACAAGGTTCGGTGGGGCAAGGAGCGGCGTTCTTTGGCGATGAGCGCGAAGGAGAAGGAGAACACGGCTTATCACGAGGCTGGCCATGCGCTGTTAAGTCTTCTGACTAAGGATTCGGATCCGTTGCATAAGGTGACGATCATCCCGCGCGGCCCGTCGTTGGGTTCGACGATGTATTTGCCGAAGGAGGACAAGTACACGTTGCGCAAGAACGAGTTGTTGGACCGGTTGGTGATGATCATGGGTGGGCGTGTGGCGGAGGAGATCGTGTTCGGGGATGTCACGAACGGAGCTCGAGGGGACATCAACCAAGCGACGAACATTGCGCGTCGGATGGTGTGTGAGTGGGGGATGAGCGAGAAGATGGGGATGGTGGAGTACGGCGAGCATGAGGAGCACGTTTTCCTTGCGCGGGACATGGGGCGCGGCCGGAACTATTCCGAGTCAACGGCGCAGGCGATTGATGCGGAGGTTCGGCGTTTGTGTGATGAGGCGTACGCGCGAGCGAAGGAGTTGTTGATCGGGCATCGGGACAAGCTGGAGCTGATTGCGAAGGCGTTGTTGGAGTTCGAGACTTTGTCGGCGGATCAGGTGCGGGAGTTGATCGACACGGGGAACATCTCCAATCCTCCGACGCCTCCGCGGAGTCCGAGCGAGCCACCTCCGTTGAAACCGCGGGTGGAGAGCAGCAATCCGGAGTCGTTGGGTGATCTGCCTCCCGGTCTGTCTGGCGCACCTGCGTAGGCTGGGATCGGCGATGTCGTGATGCATCGCTGGGGATGATCTTTGTTCACCATGAGCCTTCCGCATGTCCTCTGAAGAATCGGACAATCCGGTGAGTCCGGAGGGAACGTTGGAGGGGGGCGTGACGGGATCGCGAGAGGTGGCGGGTGATGAGGGGCATCGCGTTGGGATGGAAGAGGTGGGGAAGATCTCGCTGGAGGTGTTAGGGCTTGTGCCCATCAACTCGAATCGTGTTCTGCATCTGTGGTCTGGACGGGGTGCTTTGGCGTTGAAGTTGAGGCTTCGAAATCCCTCGATTTCTGTGACTTGTGTTGACGTCTTGGAGGAGCCGACGGAGAGCTCGACGCGATTTGCCAACGAGGTTTACCGTGCGGACCCCGAGTTCTTGTTGAACGAGAAAGCGAGTGAGTGGGTGGGGCGTTTTGACGTGGTGGTGCTGGACAGTGGGTGGGAGGGCTGTCGTGATCCTCAGTCGTTCCTGGCTGCGGCGGCATTGTTGGTTGGGGAGTCGGGGATGGTTCTGGTCAGGCAGCGGAATGGATCGAACTGGTGGGTGATCGCCGATTTGCTCTCGGGCAACTGGACGGCTGATGTGGCGGGGAGGGTGTCGCGTGGTCCGTATCACAGTGCTGGATCGATCCGTGCGTGGTTGGAGGGAGCGGCATTGAAGGTGGATGCGACTGTGGGACGGAAAGGGAGTCGGCCTTTGCCGGAGTTTTCCCGTGCGGTGGGGATGGATGCTTCGTCTCCGGACCTCTTGTTGGAGGAGAGGGTGTGGCGTGGGGTGAAGGGGGCGATGTCGGAGCGTCTGCATGTGTCATTTTTTTCGGGGGGCGCGAAGGGCATGGAGATGCGGATCCGCTCATGGATTGCTGCTTTTGCCACGTTGCCAGGGGTTTCCGTGTCGGTTTTTGAAGGCAGGATGCAGTTGCCTAAGGTTGCGGCGGGGGTCATGAAGGTGTTGGTTTTGCATCGGTTCTATCCACGGGCAGTGGAGGAGTGTGAGAGGATGCGAGCGGAGTTGCGGAAGCAGGGGTGGGTTGTGGTGTTTGATCTGGATGAGCGGTTTTCGGATGTTCCGCGGTCCTTTTGGAATGGGGAGGAGCCTCCTTCCGGTGAGGTTTTGAAGTATTGCGATGGGGTACAGAGCGTGACTTCGAAGCTGATGGAGATGGCGGAGGTTGGGGCTGCTGAGACGCAGATTTTCGCGGAGGGTCTTTTGGAGTTGCCGGTGATGTTGCCTCGGGACGCTATGCGGCCTCTGGTCTATGTGGCTGGCGACAGTTTGGAGGAGAACAGTCCGTGGTTGGTTGAGTTGGGGGAGGTGCTCCGGAGTTGTCCGGAAGCGGAAGCGTTGGTGGTGGGGAATCGGGGTGTTTTCGATGGGATTGACGCTTCGAACAAGCGGTTTGAGGAGGCGTGTGAAGGGGCGGATCTGATGGGGTTGGTGGGGCAGTGTTCGATTGCGGTATTAGGGGCCGCGGACCGTGGGGAGGTGTATTCTGGGGGGCGAGCCTTTGTGCGCGCGGCGTCGCTTGGCTTGGCCTGCATTGCTGCGGGGTCGGTTTATGGTGACACGATCAAGCACGGCGAAACGGGCGTGATTGCTGGATCTGCTCGTGGTTTCAGCGAAGCGTTGACGATCTTGATCAAGGAGCGTGTTCGGCGCGCTGTGATGGCGAAAGCGGCCCGGGAGTGGGTGGGAGAGCAGCGCATGCTGTCCCGTTCGGTTGCGAAGCAGGTGGAATGGTACCGCGAGCTCGCGCGGAAGGTCGGTTCGTGAGACAGGCCTGAGGGGTTGCGCGAGAGGGATTTACCTTTCACCGCGTCGGAAGATGTGATGTAAGGCCATTTGCAAGATGCTTTCCGGCAGGAAGATGCATTGGCAGGATCAGGGAGGGCGCCAGCCCGCCAATGATGAGGAAAGCGGTGACGAGGGTGAGCGGCCAGCGTTCTCTTGGCAGGGCGTCGGGCACGTCGTGAACGTGTTTGGGCAGGGTGCCGAGGAACAAGATCTGGAAGATCCTGATCACGTGGATCGCGTTCAATGCGGTGGCGACGGGCAGAAGGAGTCCGAGCCAGGGGTGGGCTTCGAGTGCGCCATGGAAGAGGAGATCTTCTGCACAATAGTCGAGGGTGCCGGGTAATCCGACGAGAGCGAGGCCGCTGATGAGGAAGAACGCGGCGAGTCTTGGTGTTTTGGATGCGAGGCCGAGGTTGGTTTGCGGATCAGCGGCTTCGGTGACTCTGGCCTCGACGGATCGCACGACGCTGAGCATTGCGGTTGAGGCGAGCGAGACGACGGTCCAGTGGAGGAGTGCGCCCGTGCCTCCCTCCTGGGTTGCGGTGGCGATTCCTGCGAGGATGAAGGAGGATTGGCTCAAGCAGAGGAAGGCGAGTACGCGACGCGGATGTCGATCCGCGAAGGCGCGGAGGCTTGCGAGCAAGGCGGTGACGAGGGCGGCGTCGCCGATGAGGCGCACGGCCTCTGCGCCGCTTTGGTTCAGTCCGCTGAGGCTGGCTTTGCAGACGAGGACGGCTCCCAAGTGTCCGTTGAAGAGAAGGTTTGCAGCGGCGAGGCTCCCGTTTTCGAAGGGACGAGCGGCGAATGGTAGGAAAGGGAAAAGTCCTTTGCGGAACATCACTGCAGCGAGAAGGAGAAGTGTTCCGGTTGTGGAAAGTTCTGCGACGTTGCCGTTTGCGTCGGGATGCATCGTGAGTGACGCGAGCGAGACGCTGAGGCCGCTCAGGATGGTGCCTATCAGGAAGGTTTTGCGGGAGGGGATCGTTCCGAACATGCCGATCAGAAGGGGCAGGCTGGTGCCCCACCATCCGATGACGAACAGGACGGGGTGAGCGGCTGCCGTGGCGGTGAGCGTTGCGAGGGAGATGAGGAGGAGGCCTGCGATCTGTTTCCCGCTGGAGTTCTTTTGAGGGCTCATCAGCGTGGTGAGGAGGGTGCAGAGCGCGAAGATGCTCATGGTCACAGCATTCAGCACATCTGCTTTGAGCCACGGGATGAGGGGGTCGACGAACGTGTGTTGTGGAGTGTTGATACAGGCGGCGGCAGCCATGCCGAGGCAGAGGGTTGCAAGGCTGGATGCGACCGTGCCTGCGAGACGCGCTGGAGCGCCGGTATCGAGATTTTTTGTGAGGATTGCTCCGGCGAGGAGGGAGAGGAGTCCGCTAGAGACCCATGGAATGGTGGAGGGGTTCATCGAGTGACTACGGTTGGCGTTTTTTTTGCCGGTCTGGTTCTAGTGCGGCGAGGCCTCTGGCAAACCAGGTGATTGGGCGGATCAGGTAGCGGTCGACGACTGCATCGTAGAAGCCGCGTCCGAGGGCGACTCGATAGAGCCAGACTTGCATGGGGCGAGGCAGGATGGATTCGTAGTGTTCACCGGTTGGGGACCTTTCTCCTCCTGCGGCGGCATGGACGCGGTGATGGTCACGAAGCATGGAGGGAGTTCGCAGGAACTGCAGGGTGCGGAGGAGAGCGTGGCTACAGAGGTGGAGCATGGCGAGGGTGGTCCATCCCATCCCGATCTCGACGAATATGAGGCCGACCTGTGTTTGGGCGGCGTAGGCCAGGGAGGTTTTCGCGTCGGCACAGGTTCGATGCACGAGGGTGCTGAGGGCGGCGGTGGTTGCGCCGATGAAGATGACGAGGCTTGTGGCGAGGGATGACGACAGGATCAGCGGTTGGACGCGGAGGAGGAGGTAGGCGCCTGCGTGGATGGAGATTGCGCCATAGAAGATGGCGCTGGAAGGGGTTGGCCCTTCCATGGCGCGGGCGAGCCATCCGCAGAAGGGGCCTTGGGCGGATTTACCGCTGGCTGCGAAGATGAGGAGAACGGCGAGGGCGATGGATGCGGGGCCGTCGAGGCGACTGACGGTGTGCGGCCATTCTCCGGAGATCATTCCGTTCCAGTCTGATGCACCGAAGCTGTGGTGGGAGAGGAAGACCGCGACGAGGAGTCCGAGATCTGCGATGCGATAGGTGCCGAAGACGCGAAGGGCATTGCGAGCGGGATCGCGGCGGTACTGGAAGAATCCGACGAGCAGGACTGAGGTGATCCCGACGAGTTCCCATCCTGCGATGAGGAGGTCGAGGGAGTTCGCGGTGAACAGCAGGATGCTGCCGAACGTGAAGAGATGGAGGAGCAGGAAGAATCGGAAGAATCCTGGATCCCGGTGCAGGTAGCGGGCGGAGAAGGCTCCGACCGTGCCGGAGAGCATGGTGGTGAGCAGGACGAGCGGCATCGAGAGTTTATCGATCCGGAAACTGAGCGGAAAACCGTAGGATTCGAGGGTGAACCAGTTGCCGGGTTTGGCAGATAGGACGGAGGATTCCCCGGTCAAGAATCCGGTCAGGATGAGGAGGGCGATGACGTTGACGGAGAGGTAGGTAGCGCTGGTGACGCGGGTGATGAATCTTTCGGGGAGGCGGGCACCGCCGAGCCAGAGCGTTCCGAAGAGGAGCACGACGGATCCGGGGATGATGAGGAGCGCGAGGAGGAGTCGAGGATCGCAGAGGTTCATGCGGCGTGATTTTGAGAGGGCGGACGGATTTGTGCTGGGGGCAAGTGTTCGAGGTGCCCTTGGTAGTAGGATTGGGAGGTGGGATGTGTAGGGATCTGGAAGTCTTCGGCTTCTTCGAAGGGGACAAAGGTTCCGTTGCGGAACACTTCGATATGGCCGTCCACTGGGTCGAGGGTGGCCATCCTGATCCATTGATTGAACAGGAACTGGCTGAGTTCGGGGTTTGCACGGATGGTTTTGAGGACCCGGTCGGGGGTGGATTCCACCACGAAGAGGATGCGGACGGGTTCGTGGATCTCAACGGTTTGCACGGGGAGTCCGGTGCGGAGGTCGCCTTGATAGCCGTTCATGACCCCGAGGAGACCGCTGATGTTGTGGGGCAGTTTGGTGCCGCTTCCGTAGCGTTCGTTGTCAACGGTTGAGAAGTAGTATTCGAGGCTGATGCCTCCACAGACGGGAATCACCGCGCCGAGGGTACGGGCGAGGCCCTGATCGGAGGGGTCGAGTTGGGCGTCGTAGGAGATGAGGAAGGCTCTTCGATCGAGGAAGAGTCCGCGGGTGGTTTCTCGGCGCCCGACGATGGCGACGGCATTGGTGCAGTGTCCGTATTCTGGGCGTGGTTCGCCGATGTGCTCGGAGCGTTCTTGGACGTGGCGGAGGGCGCTACGGTTCGAGCGTTTGTTCGCTGCGATGGGAAAGCGTCGGCAGCGTTCGAGGGCATTCTTCTCGCGGGCGGAATCGAGTGTGACACGGATCCGCTCAAGATCTTCTCGATGCGAGGAGGGGAGGAGGTCGAGGTCGAAAAACTCGACGTTTTCACTGCAGGTATCGTGGTAACCGCCGATGAACCAGGTGTCGCTCGGGATGTTCATTCCCCGAGAGGCGAGTTCTTTGCGGACCTCCTCGCGATTGGCGATGAGTGCGAAAAGCCGTGCGTTTGGCGCGCCGGTTCGACCGCCGCAAGCGCCACAGCAGTAGGCAGATTCGTAGGGGTTGTTGAGGCTGGTGGAGCCGTGACCGAGGACGACGACGACACGGGCATGATCCGCGTGAAGTCCGGCTGGTCCGAGCACGGCGGCAACGCGATCTGCTTGTTCTGTGGTTGAGAATCCCTCGAGAAGACCGGTTGTGGCGTCGCGCGAATCTTTATCTTGCCGCATGAACGCGAGTTCTGTTTTTGGAATGGGCAAGAAGAGTCGGTTGAGCGAGGCGGTGATCTTGGAGTAGGCGAGCGGCGTCAGCACGCGGAAGAGGAGCGGGAACACGCTGAAGAAGCCGAGGCACGCCGTGCTGAACCAACCACGGACGAGGGTTTTGGAAGAGATGGATCCGTTCCTGGCGAGAACAGCCCAGATGCGGCGGAGGCGTGTGCGGAAGCCGAGGGTTGATGCGGCGTCGGGAACGGCGCGTTCGCGCACTTGGTGAGCAGGTTTCACCACGACAGGGCACAATGAGACGCCGGACGGGTCATCGATACCGGCGTAATCGATGGCCATGCCGAAGAAGCCTGCGGCACCGACGGTATCGACTGTTGGATCGATCTCTTCGATGGCGCGACGGAATGATTCCTCTCGTTCGTCGATGCAGCAGATGACTTGGGCGGAGGGGCGACGCGTTCGAGATGGGTTGGCAACGGAGCGACGATGTCGGAGGAGGGGGTTCAGTATTGCGCGCTCGTGATGCAGTTCGTAGGCGAGGTGGAGGATCCTGCGTCGTTCGGTTTCATCGAAGGCGGCGATCTCTGCGGCGAGCAGATGGAAGGTGGGTTGGGGCAGGCTGAGGAGCTCGTGCGAGGGGATTCCGAGGAGTTGAGCGGTATCGAAGCAGCGTGCGATGGGGGCGAGGGGATGATGGGTTGCGCCCGAGGCAGCGAGCTGTTGCCACTCATTCGCCTTGCCGCAGACGTTCTCGAGGGCGACCGCGGTATAGGACAGTCGGAGTGCGAGGAACTCCATGATGGAGCAGCGCACGCGGTCGTGTGGTGCGAGCGACGGATCGTTTTCCAACATGTGCACCATGCCTGCCCAGCCGGGGAGAGCGAGCAGTTCTGCGGTGAGGAATGCGTCCCAGTGGTCTTCGTCCACGCCCAACCGATCGAGCATCTCGAGGACGACTTCGGTTGGGTTGAGGCTGAGGCGGGATTGTCGCTCGAACTCGTGTTTCATCCCGTCGAGGTGATTGGGGAACACCGAGGGGGATCGGCTCATGATGTTTCTCGAGCACTCGAGAAGGCCTTTTTCACGGTCTGGCATTGGCCAATAGGCGATGCCCTGATCCAAGTAAGCGCCGGTCAGGCGGATGAGTGGGGGGTGAACAATGTCATCGAGGTGGATGCCGAGACTGCGGGCCACGGCCTCTGCGGGGCGTCGGGGCGATTGTCGTTTTGGTGCGTGATCCTGAGGGTTGAGCCGGTTCAGACAGGCATCCCAAAGTGCTTGAGGCGTATCGTTTTCAAGACGCTGAGCCGATGCGCTGGGAAGGTCGCTCCGGAAGGTCTGGTTGAGGCCGCATTCTTCGAGGAGCCATTGGATGTTGAGGCCGTTGACGCGTCGTGCGCCGTGGACTAGCAGGGTTTCTCGGAGGGTGCGTCGGGTGAGCCCCGAGGTCAGGATATCGCGGTCCGGCTCTTCGCTCAGCACGGTTTGGATGTCTTCTTGGGTGATGCGTCCTTTTTTGAGGGCATCGCGGTAGGTTTCCTCGGGCAGGAACGGTTCTGCGCCGTGGAGGGCTGCGGCTTTGACGACGGCCTGTTCGAAAGGGAGGTCTTGAAGGGCGTGGAGGGTGTTGTGGTGGACGAATACGCCGATGGGGCCCTGGGTTGGGAGGAGGTGGGCTGCGTGGAGGACGGTATGCGTTAGCCGAGAGGCTTTTGTGTCCTGTTCAGGGTGTTGGGTGTTGTGAAGGAGCGGTTCCATCCGCGGTGAAGTATGGATGGCG
>CAZAZT010000068.1:17804-20763 GCA_964489645.1 uncultured Chthoniobacteraceae bacterium
CTGATCGCATTGCCATTGTGCTTAGGGATTTCTGTTGCGAGTGGGTGTCCTGCCGTTGCTGGGATTTTGACGGCCGTGATCGGGGGTTTGTTGACGCCGTTTTTCAGCAACTCGGAGTTGACCATCAAAGGGCCGGCTGCGGGGATGATCGCGATCGTGCTGGGGGCGGTCACGGCGTTCACGCCGGAGACCGGGGGGGCTCCGGAGGCGGCGGCGCTGGAGGGGTATCGGAAGATGCTGGGGGTAGCGGTGGCGGCTGGCGGGGTTCAGATTTTGTTGGGTGTTTTGCGCTTGGGTGTTTTGGGGGAGTTTTTCCCCTTGGCAGCGGTGCACGGGATGTTGGCGGCGATCGGGGTGATCATCATTTCGAAGCAGGCGCACGTGGTCTTGCTTGGGGTGCCAATGAAGGGGGAGCCATTTCATTTGTTGGCTTCGATCCCGGACAGTGTGCGGGCCATGGATCATGCTTCGGGGATGATCGGTTTGGTGGGGTTGGTGATCATGTTCTTGAGGCCGTGGATCAAGGTGAAGTTCGTTCAGATGGTGCCGGGGCCGATTTGGGTTCTTCTCTGCGGAGTGCCGATGGCGATCTCGATGGGGGTGCCTGAGCGGCAGTTGGTGCACCTTCCGGGTCAGATCAGTGGGGCGGTGACGGCTCCGGACTTTTCCGGGTTATTGACCGGCGAAGGGATGAAGTGGTTGTTGATGTTCGCGATGGTGGGGAGTCTTGAATCATTGCTGAGTGCGAAGGCGATCGATCTTTTGGATCCGTGGAAGCGGAAGACCGATTTGAACAAGGATCTATTGGCGGTGGGGCTTGCGAACACCTTGGGAGCGTTCATTGGCGCGTTGCCGATGATCAGCGAGATTGTTCGGTCCTCTGCGAACCGCTCGAACGGGGCACGGACGCGGTGGGCGAACTTTTTCCATGGGTTTTTCCTTTTGGTGATGGTGGCGGCGGTTCCGGGGTTGTTGAACCACATCCCGTTATCGGCGTTGGCGGCGATGTTGGTGTTCACCGGATTCAATTTGGCTTCGCCGAAGGAGTTCGTGCACATGTATCATACTGGTCGAGGAGAGTTTGTGGTGTTCATCACGACGCTGATTGCCACGTTGGCGACGGATCTGTTGATCGGGATCGCTGCGGGGGTGGTGATGCAATGGTTGGTTTTGCCGGGTGGGTTATTGAGTAACCCGTTCAAGGCGCGGCTTGCGGTGGAGTCTGGAGTTGGTGTGACTCGGATCGTGGCGAGCGGTTCCTTGATTTTCAGCAACTGGATGTCGCTGGGTCGGGTGATCCGTGGCTGTTCGGAGGCCGTGATCCTGGAGGTATCGGCGGCGCAAGTGATCGACCATTCGGTGATGAAGAAGTTGGGCGAGGTGCAGCAGAGCTGGGCGGATGCGGGGCGCTCGTTCCGTGTTGAAGGCATGGAGCGGCTTCGGGCGGTCTCTGACGATCCTCAGGCGGAGCGTCGGGCTCAAGGTTGAGAATCGGTGTTGCGAGTTGAAGCTCCGAGGCTGGGGTTCTTTTGCGGTGTTTGCGATTGAAGCGTTGCAATGATTGCTATGGGATTTCTGGTTCAACGGTAAACATTACGTTATGAAATCTATCCTCTCAGTTTCTTTATCTGCTGCATTTGCTGCGGCATTGATCACAGGGTCTGCCTTTGCGCAAACCGTTCCTGTTTATGAGTTTGTTCCTGGATTCATCAAGCCGCCGGCTGGCAAGGACACGATCGGGAACGGGCACGGCGAGATCCAAGTGGATTCCAAGGGGAATATTTATGTGAGTGTTGAGGGACAAACCGAGGGCGGTTTGCAGGTTTACTCCTCGAAGGGCGAGTATGTTAAGAACCTGAAACTTCCCGGTTCGTTGCATGGCTTCTCGATCCGTAAGACGGCGGATGGGGAGTTCATTTACGGGGCGGTCTTGGGACAGGAGAAAGTGATCAAAGCGACGCTCGAGGGTGAGATCGTGCTCGAGATCCCGAAGTCGGCGTTTCCGGCGGATAAGGCGGATGCGGTGTCTTTGACGAAGAAGGATGGGACACGGGTCAGTGGGGTGAGTCCTGTGGATGACGGGAAGAACTGGAAGATCTCGGATGGGAAGGGTGGCCACATCACGGTGGCGAAGGATGAGGTGGGGAAGGATGTTGAGGTGACCTTGAAGGATGGATCGAAGGTGAAGGCTTCGGACATCAAGCGTGAGGCGGATTCGATCACGGTGGTTGCGGGCGGCAAGGAACGGAAGATCGCGTTAGCGGACGTTGCGATTGGCAAGGATGGTAAGCCGGCGATCTCGGAGAAGTCTTCGTTGGCGCGGACGTCCCTGAAGTTGACGAATGCGGATTGTGCACCGAACGGAGACATCGTGGTGGTGGATGGGTACGGCGCGAACTGGATTTTCGTTTTTGATAAGACGGGCAAAATCAAGTCGACGTTTGGTGGGAACGTGGAGCCGTACAAGTTGTCGAACACGCACAAGGTCCACGTGGATACGCGGTTCAGTCCGGCGAAACTTTTCTTGTGTGACCGCGGCAACAACCGCATTGCGCACACGGAGTTGGATGGTTCGGGGTTCAAGGTGATCGCGACGGATATGCGTCGGCCTTCGTCGGCGTCTTTCCATGGAGATCATGTGGCGATCGCGGAGATTGCGGGTCGGGTGTCTGTTTGGGACAAGGATGGCAAGATGGTGGCGGAGTTGGGGGCGAACAACACGCCGGGTCAGTCGAACACCCCAGGTGTTGAGCCGAAGGATTGGAAGGACAATGTGGTGACGTCGCCGCACGGGATCACGTTTGACGCGCAGGGGAATATCTTGGAGACGGAATGGAACCGTTTCGGTCGCGTGCTGCGTTGGAACCGCAAGTGAGACGGCGTTTTCACAAGCGCTTTGGATCCAGTTCAATCGGGGTTGGATCGAGGGTGTTGACGATTGGGGGAGCCTTTTTGGCTC
>CAZAZT010000069.1:0-20262 GCA_964489645.1 uncultured Chthoniobacteraceae bacterium
CAGAAGGAGAATCCGAAGAACCCCGATCGCAAGCCGTGGCTTGGTTCCGGAGGATTGTTCAACAACACCCCTGGGCGTTCTGGGCGCGATCCTCTGGTTTTGGCTGATCGGCCATTCGGGGAATGGAACAAGTTCCGGATCAAGCAGATAGGTTCGAAGACGTGGGTGTGGCTGAACGGCAAAGTGGTGGTGGATGGTGCGGAGATGGAGAATTTCTGGAATCGTTCCCAACCTTTGGCGGCGAAAGGTCCAGTGATGTTGCAGACGCATGGTGGGGAAATCCGTTGGCGCAACATTTTCGTGCGCTCGGTGAAGGAGTAAGTTTTCGAGGTTATGAAAGTTTTGATCACGGGTGGGGGCGGCTTTTTGGGGATGCAGTTGGCGCGCGCGATTTTACGGCGGGGACATTTGATCGGTGCGAGGGGAGTGTCTGAGGAGGTGGTCGGGGTGAGGCTGTTCGATGCGCGGTTCGCTGGGGAGGCGTTCGATGCGAGGGTCGAGCAAATGGTTGGAGACATGGGCGATCGCGATTCAGTGCGTGCGGCGGTCGGCCCGGATCCTGATGTGGCAGTGTTCCATCTTGCGTCGATGGTGAGCGGTGAGTGTGAGTTGCGGTTTGACGACGCATTGCGGGTCAACCTGGATGGGGGTCGTTACCTTTTCGAAGCGGTTCGAGCGTTACCGGGGCTTCAGCGGGTGGTGTTCGCGAGCAGCATCGCCTGCTTTGGGGGAGAAGCGATGCGCGACCCGAACACGGATCACACGAAGCTGACGCCTCAGACAACGTACGGAATGACGAAGGCGATGTGTGAGTTGATGATCAACGATTACAGCCGGAAGGGATTTTTTGACGGAAGATCAGCCCGATTGCCGACGGTGATCATCCGACCGGGGCGCCCCAATGCTGCGGCGTCGAGTTGGGCGAGTGGGATGTTCCGTGAACCGCTTGCGGGCGAGGAGTGCCGCTTGCCGGTCCGTCGGGAGCAGCGGCATCCGATGACGGGATACCGTACGGTGGTGGAATCGTTGATCGCGATGCATGAGCTGGCGGCGGATGTGTTCGGCGCGGACCGTGCGGTGGGGTTGCCGGCGATGGAAGTGACTCCTGCTGTTGCTGCGGCAGTGCTTGATGAGGTGGCTGCGGAGCGCGGGCTGTTGTTGGGGCGCACGGTGGACGCACCTGACGAGCGGATCCAAGGGATCGTGGATCGGTGGCCTTTGGCGGTGGATGGGGATCGCGGGGCCGGGATGGGTTTGCCTCGTCCGCCTTCCTTGAAGGTGGTTGTCGAGCAGTATCTCGAGGATTTCGGGGGGTGAGCGGGTTCTATGGGGAAGGGACTTTTGAGAGATGGAGCGGGTGTGACGTCCGGGGCAGTTGCCGGCTGAGCGGGGAGGCGATTACATTTGGCGCATGATTCAAATCACCGACGCTGCGGCGAAACATCTGGTCCAGCTCGTCTCCTCGGAGGGAGAGGGCAAGGGTGGATTGAGGGTCCGAGTTGAGAAGGGGGGGTGCGCAGGGCTGCAGTACAGCATGCTTCTGGACAATCCCTCAGAGGGCGACGCCGTGGTGCAAGCTGGCTCTGTGGCTGTGTTTGTGGACGGGGAGAGTCAGTCCTTTTTGCGCGGATCTGTCCTCGATTATTGCGACGATCTGACGGGAACAGGCTTTCGGATCTCCAACCCGAATGCTGCGAGGAGTTGCGGTTGCGGGACTTCGTTCGAGCCGTCTGAGGGAGAGGCGTCTTCGGCTGCAAAGCATTGATCCAAAGATTTTTGTTCGATACTGCGGTGGGGGTTTTGATCCGGGGTGTGCGTTAGACTGCCGGGGCTGAATCGTCCGCTCGGTTGCGCATCGCATCCGCCACTTGTTGGAAGAAGGCGGTCATGAGGTGGGAGTGTTCGGAGGGTATGGGCGTTTCTTCCATGGACGTCTGCATGAGTGCGAGCCATCGGTCGCGTTCCTTGGAGTGGATGGGAAACGGGAAGTGGCGGGCGCGAAGTCGGGGGTGTCCGCGTTGCTCGATGTAGGTTTGAGCGCCGCCGAAGCGGTAGATGAGAAAGTCGGCGAGACGTTTCTCTGCGCCGCTCCAATCGTCTTGGGGGTAGAGCGGACCGATGAGGTTATCTGTGCGGACCTTTTGGTAGAAGAGGCTGACCATGCGACGAAGCGTGTCTTCTCCGATGGATGGTGCGATGAGGGAGAGCGGATCCATGTGGCGAAAGGTTAGCGCTCGGTCAGGGCACTGTCGAAGTGCGAGGGGACTTTGGTGCAAGCGCTCGCGCGGGGCCGTGTTTGCGTGTAGGATTTTGGGATGCCAAGGCCTCATGACCGGTCGGGCTCAGCGAAACCGTTGAGCGGCAACGTCCACCTGCAACGTTGGGTGAACAAGATGGCGGCGCTGTGCAAGCCGGACCGGGTTCACTGGGTGGACGGCACGAAGGCCGAGAACGATCGTCTGTGTGCGGAGATGGTTGAATCGGGAACATTGATCCGGTTGAACCCGAAGAAGTGGCCGGGCTGTTATTATGCGCGGTCTGACGCGAGCGATGTGGCGCGGGTGGAGGAGCGGACTTTCATTTGCAGTCATTCGAGGGAGGGGGCTGGGCCGACGAACAACTGGATGAATCCGTTCGAGATGAAGGCGAAGTTGCGCACGTTGTTCAGCGGTTGCATGCGTGGGCGGACGATGTACGTGATGGCCTTCAGCATGGGGCCAGTGGGTTCTCCGATGTCGCAGATTGGTGTTCAGATCACGGATTCGCCTTATGCGGTGGTGAACATGCGCATCATGGCGCGGATCGGGAAGAAAGTGTTTGAGGAGATCGATCGTTCGAAGAGGCGGGTGGTTCCGTGCATGCATTCGGTGGGAGCACCTTTGAAGAAGGGGCAACGGGATGTGGCTTGGCCGTGCAACGAGGAGAAATACATCGTGCACTTTCCGGAGACGCGTGAGATCTGGAGTTACGGATCGGGGTATGGAGGGAACGCGTTATTGGGGAAGAAGTGTTTTGCCTTGCGGATCGCGTCGGCGATGGCCCGGGACGAGGGGTGGATGGCGGAGCATATGTTGATCTTGGGGGTGGAGGATCCGAGAGGGGAGAAGACGTATGTTGCGGCGGCTTTCCCGAGTGCGTGTGGGAAGACGAACTTCGCCATGCTCATTCCGCCAAAGCATTATCAGGAAAGGGGTTGGAAGGTCTGGACGGTGGGAGACGATATCGCGTGGATACGGCCAGGAGCGGACGGACGGTTGCATGCGATCAATCCGGAAGCGGGCTTCTTTGGGGTGGCGCCGGGAACGGGTGAGCGGACCAATCCGAATGCGATGGCTGCTCTTCGTAAGAACACGATTTTCACCAATGTCGCTCTCACGCCGGATGGTGGGGTGTGGTGGGAGGGGATGACGGATGAGCCGCCTGCTCGTTGTTTGGACTGGCGCGGCGAGGAATGGACTCCGGAGATTGCGCGCGAGACGGGACGGAAGGCAGCGCATCCGAATAGTCGGTTCACGGCTCCGGCGTCGCAATGTCCGACCATTGACCCTGATTGGGAGCGTCCTGAGGGCGTGCCGTTGAGTGCGATCATTTTTGGGGGGCGCCGAGCGACGACGATGCCGTTGGTTTACCAAGCATTCAACTGGAGTGGGGGCGTTTATGCGGGGGCGACGATGGGCAGTGAGATGACGGCGGCGGCGGCGGGAACCGTTGGGAAGGTTCGGCGTGATCCGATGGCGATGCTGCCGTTCTGCGGGTACAACATGGGCGACTATTTTCGGCACTGGCTGCTCATGCAGCGTCAGTTGAAGGAGACGCCTCGGATTTTCCATGTGAACTGGTTTCGCAAGGATGCGCAGGGACGGTTCTTGTGGCCGGGTTTTGGCGAGAACATGCGTGTGCTGCAGTGGATCGTGGATCGGTCGAACGGTCGGGGGCGTTCGGTGGAAACGCCGGTGGGCTGGGTCCCGCATTATTCTGACATCGACTGGGAGGGGTTGGATTTTTCGGAGGAACGTTTCGATGAACTTCAGCGGTTCGATCGTGCGGCTTGGCGTCAGGAAGTTCTGTCGCATGAGGAGTTGTTCTTGGATCTGAAAACGCATCTCCCGAAGGAGTTGATCTATGAGCGCGAGCTTCTGATCTGTCGGATGTGATCGGGGGTGCGGGGATTGTTGGGACAGGACGGTGCGGATGCGTCACAGGGACGGTTTGCTGTTTGAGGCGAAGGAGTGGAGTGGATGGCACCGCGCTCGCTAAAGGTTGAAGCATGAGAACCCTTAGCGAGTTATTTCGCCCTGCGTTGATGGCGTTCGGGCTGATCTTGGTCTGTTCGGTTGAAACGGTGGCCCAGAGTTCAGTGGCCAAGCCCCCCTCGGCTTTGACGGATCGGGACTCTGCGCTTCAGCAGTACCTCTTGGCGAAGGTCGATGAACTGGAGGCTCGGACGCGGCGGGATCTGGCGGATGTTTCCACTTGGTTGGGGCGCGCGCCGAAGTTGCGGAAAGAGCTTCTCGGGATGCTCGGGCTGGATCCTCTGCCTGCGCGTGGCGACCTACATGCGGTGGTCAGTGGTCAACTGGAGCACCCGGAGTTTGTCGTGGAGAAGATTCATTTCCAGTCGCTTCCAGGTCTCTACGTCACGGGGAACCTGTACCTTCCCAAGCAGCGACAGGGAAAGTTGCCGGCGGTGCTCTATGTCTGCGGTCACAGTGTGATGAAGGAGGGGAGTGTTTCGTTCGGCAACAAGACGGGGTATCAGCATCATCCTGCGTGGTTTGCTAGGAACGGTTTCGCCTGTCTGGCGATCGACACGATCCAGCTTGGAGAGATCGCTGGTATCCACCATGGGACGAATCGATTGAACCTGTGGTGGTGGAACTCGAAGGGTTACACGCCGGCGGGGGTGGAGACATGGAATGGCATGCGGGCTCTGGATTACTTGGCTTCGCGCGAGGAGATCGATGCGGAGCGACTTGGAGTGACGGGACGTTCTGGAGGTGGGGCCTATTCGTGGTACATCGCTGCAGTGGATGAGCGGGTGAAGGCTGCGGTGCCGGTCGCAGGGATCACCGATCTGCGTAACCATGTGGTTGATGGCGTGATTGATGGGCATTGCGACTGCATGTACATGCTCAACACGAAGAAATGGGATTTTTCCAAGCTGGCTGCTCTGGTGGCGCCGCGTCCGCTGCTGATCGCGAACACGGACAAAGACTCGATTTTTCCGGTCGACGGGATTGAGCGGATCCATCGGGATGTGGCGGGCCTCTACAAGGGGCTTGGGGCTGCGGACAAACTGGGTTTGTTGATCACAGAGGGGCCGCACAAGGACACCCAGGAGTTGCAGGCGCCTGCATTCCGCTGGTTCAAGCGATTCCTCGCGAACTCGCCGGATTATCCAGCGCCTTTGGCCGAAAAACTTTTTCCGCCGGCGAGGCTACGCGTTTTTGATGCCTTACCTGCGGATGAGCGGACTTCAACGACGCATGATTGGTTCGTTCCATCTCTCAGACGGGATGGCGGCTCGATGGAGGAATCCCTTCGTAAAGAGATTTTTCCGGATGCCACCGGTTCAGCGCCCCGCTGGACTGTCCTTTCCGAATCGGAGTCGGGAGGGCGTCGGCACGTATTGTTGAGTGTGGGGACAGAGGCGGCGGATCGTACGGGAACGACGCCGATGCTTTTGGTGTCGGGAAGCAAGGAGGATGTGGGAGCACTGATCCGGTGCCTCACTGGGGCGGAGGTCGGTGAAAAGCGTGCGGAGTTCCGGATCAATGTCCGTGTTGGGGATCGGTCGGTTGCGATGGATGCGGTCGGTGGCGGAGCGTCGGTTGCGAAGCAAATCGATTGTGTGCTCCTCCCGCGAGGCTCTGAGATCTCGGGGATTGGCGATTTCCGTCAGGACGCATGGAGTGGGACCGAGAAGGATGCGATCCGCATTCGCAGACGATTCATGTTGCTCGGCGAGACGCTGGATTCGGTGCATGTCCGCGATCAGGTTCAAGTTCTCAACGCTTTGGCTCGCTGCAGTCCTCAGCGGGTCGAGATGACAGCCTCGGGTGCTCATGGGGTGAATGCGGTGATTGCATCCATCCTGACTTCGGCGCCGTTGGTCCTTCGCGTGGGTTCAATGCCCGATTCATTGCTCGAAAAAGCAGCGCCAGACCACTTCAACCTGCTGCGCGTTGCGGATTTACCGGAGATCTTGAAGGTGGCGCAGGCGCGCAATCAGGTGTTGATTGCGCGGTGAACCGATTTAGATCGCGCGAAGGATGCGCATTATCTCCCGTCCCTCGCGGCCTGGGTAAGCTCCAGCGGGGGCCCATTCTCGGACCATCTCGAATCGATCGGGGCCGAGGAACAGATCGTCCAGTTCGAGTTGGGACACGCCGAAGGGAGGGCCGGATTCCGGATCATCCCAGCCTGGGTCGAGGTAGAAGATAGCGGCTAGATGGCCTCCGTCCTTCAAAGTGGACCGCACCGAGCGAACATAGTCCCTTCGGCGTTCACGGGGTATGGCGCAGAAGCACGTGTGTTCCCAGACCCAATCGAAAGATGCGGCGAACGATGCGGGAAGGTTGAACAGGTCGGCTAGGGCGTAGGATTCGTTTCCCGCGACAGGTTGGTTTTTTGCGCGTTGGACCGCTGTCGGAGCAACGTCCAGTCCGATCACCTCGGTACCGGGCAGGGACGCGATTGCACGCACGTCATGTCCGAGCCCGCAGCCTGGCACGAGAACTCGTCCCTTGATCGGGGAGGCTTCCAGAAGCTCGACGAGCCCAGGGGAAGGGGATCCTTTGTCCCATGGGGTGTCGTTTTGCTGGTATGCGTTTTCCCAGTCCATCGAGAAGGGCGCCGTTGGAAGCTGCAGTTCAGTGATTTACTTATTTGCTTTGAGAGGGTTTTGCAGGTGCTGCTGGCTTTTTCGCGGTATCCGCAGGGCGAATGGTGTAGTCGGTTCCAGACGCGTTCACTCCGGAGAATGTTTCTGCCTCTTTCGCGATGACCTCAGGAGCGAGCTCGCCCTCAGCGATGACGAAACGGACTTTGAAGGTCGCACTTTCGCCGCTTTTGACGGAGGTCCGGAAGAAACCGCCGAAGCGTCCGTAATCCCGATAGGCGGAGAACGGCGTGTCGGTGGGATTTTGTGGGTGGTTGAGGAATGCGATGGTGTAGCGAGTGCCATCGATGGTTGCGCGTTCTGCGAGCCAGGGGAGGTCACGGGTCTTTTTTGCGTCGGTGTCCTTGCCGGGGAAAACGTAGGTGGTGGAGGCGGTGTCGATGCCCATGGCTGGGCGGAACTGAAGGCCGGCGTGTTCGGGATCCCCGTCGAGCTTGGTGTCGCCAGCGACGGCAGTGATCACTGAGGTCTTGTCGATCTGGACGTAGCCATTGGATGACGGTTTTGAAACGACGAAGGTGCGGACTTCGTCCAGGAGGGGGCCTTTTTCATTCCCCTCCCAAAGGATTCTCACTTTGAGGGTTGCTGCGGTGTCTGAGGCTTCTTGGAGGAGGAATTCTTTGTGGATCTGACTGCCGCCCTTCATGTGCCAGCGGTCGTACGAGCCGTCGAGGCCTGCGGCCGTGATTTTCATCCACCCGATGTAGATGCCGCGGTGGTGAGTGAAGCTGCCTCCGGGGCCTTTCGTGATGGGGGCGGTTCCTGCGGCATTCATCACGTGGAGGAAGGGTTTGTAGGTGTCGTGAAGACGCTCGGGAGTGCTCTTGTCGTAGGCGTACTGGTAACGGGTCAGGGCTTTGCCTTTGTGAAGGATGTCGAGATGGTCGCCGGGGGTGTCGGAGAAGGAGAAGTCAGCGGCGTTCGTGCTGTTGATGCTGAGCAAGATGGCGGACAGCAGGAGGGACGTTGGGGTTTTCATCGGGGTGAACATGGGAGTGTGAGTTGGCGAGCGTAGGAGGAAACGGGGGGCGGGTCCGACAAAAAAAGCTGGGAAGAAAGAGGGCGGGATGGTTGCGGAATGGCGTTTGAGGGGATAAGGGAAGACGATGACTGATAAGCCTGTTCTGACGTTGGGGCATTCGCCGGATCCCGATGATGCGTTCATGTTCTACGCGTTGGCGAAGGATCGGATACCGACGGCGGGCTGGAGGTTTGAGCATATCCTTCAGGACATCCAAACGTTGAACGAGCGTGCGACGCGCGGTGAGTTACATATCTCGGCCATCTCGATCCATGCCTACGCCCATGTGATGGACAAGTACGCCCTGTTACCTTGTGGAGCGAGCATGGGGGACGGTTATGGTCCGATGCTGATTGTCCGCAAGGGGACGACATTCCCTCAGTCGGATGAAGAGATTCGTGAGTGGTTGTCTTCGAAGAAGGTTGCGGTTCCTGGTCGGATGACGAGCGCGTATCTGGCGTTGCAGCTGTTCATGGAGAATCTCGGGTTTGCGGAGGAGGTGGTGGCTTTTGACGAGATCTTCGCGCACGTGCAATCGGGGCGCAGCGATGTGGGGCTGATCATCCACGAGGGACAGTTGACCTATGGACGTGAGGGTTTTGATCTGGTGTTGGACCTTGGTGCGTGGTGGAAGCGGATCACGGGTTTGCCGTTGCCGTTGGGAGGCAACGTGATCCGCAAGGATTTTTCTCCGGAGACACGTTCTGAACTGAATGTGATCTTGAAGGAAAGCATTCGCTACGGGCTGGAGCACCGTGCTGCTGGGGTTGAGCATGCGATGCCCTTGGCTCGAGGCATGGACACGGAGTTGGCGGACCGCTTCATCGGGATGTATGTCAACGATTTCACGATGGACTACGGCGAGGTCGGCCGCAGCGCGATCCGCACATTTCTTGGTCGGGCACACCAAGCGGGATTGATCCCGAACGTGGTCGACCTTGAGTTTGTGGAGTGAACTTCGGTGGGCTGGGTGTCGGGTGAACGCGCAGCGGTCACTCGATTGGGCGTCGTGATTTGGTCTGAACCGAGTGATTGTTCAGCATGATCTCTCGGACTCTTTCGCCGCTTAGCAGCTTCTCGCCGATGTAATCGACGTTGCCATCGGGGCCGATGATGGCGACGGCGGGTGTTTGTGGGGAACCGGTGGAGGCTTGTGCGAGGGCTTTGTAGGAAGCGATTGTTGCGAGTGGATCCTCCACTGGGGTGAAGGGCACATTGGACCTGACTTGATTGTCGGTGGGGTCCGTGAATGCGGACAGGAATATCATCTTCCGTGCAGCGAGCTTTGAGTAGAAGCCTTCGAGCAGTTGTGCTTGGTCGGTTACACGGGATCTGGAGGCTTTGTCGCCGAGGAGCAGGAGGATGGGGTGTCCGCGTAAGCTGGAGAGCGATTTTGTGGAGTTCGCAGAGCGGAAGGTGAGGTCGGGAGCGGGGCGGACCACCGTGGCGGACGCTTTGGTGACGGGCGGCAGCGTGGTGAGGGTGGGAGGGGCTTGGTGCGTGCATGCAGTGATTGATGCGAGCAGTACGGGGAGGAGGCTCTTGGGAGCGGGCATAAGAGGGATGATTTGAGGGATGGTTTGGCGCTTGAGACTGGGTCGAGGACACACTGGGCGACAAGTCCATCCATCTTTGGGTGGATGGTTGGTGGTGAGTATGTCGGGATTGGCAATGGTTTGGCGAATCTTCAGGGTGGGGAGATGTTGAAAACGGATTTACCGCGGGTGATGGCGGACGGGCCGCTGGCGCCGTTCATTTTGGAAACGATGGCGGGCAAGGTTGAGTGGATTGGATGGGGTGAGGTGCCCAATGCGGATGATGCGTCAGTTGTTGGGATATACACTTATGGTCATCCATTGGTGGACGGAAAGATGATGGATCGGTTTCCCGGGCTTCGGGTCATCAGCAACTATGGGGTTGGCGTGGATCACATCGATTTGGGTGCTGCTGGAGAGCGTGGGATCCCGGTAGGAAACACCCCTGGCATTCTGGATGGGGCGACTGCCGACATGGGGTTTGCACTGCTTTTGGCCTGTGCGCGGAGGGTGGTTGAGGGGGATGCATATGCGCGATCGTCGTCTTTCACCGCGTACGATCCGGGGTACATGCTTGGCACCGAGGTCCACTCGAGCACGTTGGGTATCATCGGGATGGGACGCATCGGCCGGGAGGTAGCGAAGCGTGGGCTCGGTTTTGGGATGGAGGTCCTTTACCACAATCGGACTCGACGAGAGGATGAGGAGGGTGCTTTGGGAGTGAGATATGCAGACCTTGAATCGCTTCTGGAGCGTTCTGATTTCATTGTGTTGTGTTGTCCTCTGAACCACGGCACGCGTGGCCTGATCGGCCGGACTGCGCTGTCACGGATGAAGTCCACGGCGATCTTGGTGAACATCGCGCGAGGCGGGGTGGTTGATACGGATGCGCTGGTGGAGGCGCTTCGTTGTGGTCGGATTGCGGGTGCTGGGATTGATGTGACTGAGCCAGAGCCGCTTCCGCGGGATCATCCTCTGCTCTCAATGGCGAATGTGGTGATCGCTCCACATTTGGGCAGTGCGACGGTTCAGACGCGGCGCAAGATGGCGGAGCGTTCGCTGGCAAACCTTGAGGCAGGCTTGGCGGGCATCCCGTTGCCATTTCGGGTGGGTTGATGTGTGGGTGTTCAGGGTGTTGTTGCGGAATCGGGGTCGTTCCGATGGATGCGACGCAAATACGGGCCTTGGAGATGCCTTGTTTCTTGAACTGGGCGGCATGGGTGCGATGATTTGCTACTTGATGGTCCGCTGATTGCGGCCAACTCCCCTCGACGATGCGATTTGCAATTTTCGGTGATATACATGCCAACTTGGAGGCGCTTGAAGCGGTGCTGGCGGATGCTCGCGCCTTTGATGTGACGCACTTCGCATGTTTAGGGGATGTGGTCGGTTACAATGCGAATCCTTCGGAATGTGTGGAGCTGATCCGGCAGTTAGGGTGTCCGGTGGTCAAGGGAAACCATGACGAGCAGGCCAGTGAGGACACGGATCTTTCGACTTTCAACTCATTGGCGGCGAAGGCCATCCAATGGACCCGTGATAATCTCAGCGAGGTGGACAAGCAGTGGTTGCGCGATCTGAAGTTCTCTCGGATTGTTCGAGATTTCACGGTCACGCATGCGACGTTGGATACGCCGGCTGCGTGGGGTTATGTGTTGTCCGCTTTGGAGGCGGCAGCGAGTTTCAACTACCAGAACACCCAGTTGTGTTTTTACGGGCACACGCATGTCCCGGTGGGATATGTGAAGAACGGGGTGATGGTGGAGGAGATCGAGGCGACGCACGTGGCGATTGAGGCCGGGAAGAAGTACTTCCTGAATGTCGGATCGGTTGGTCAGCCTCGTGACGGGGATCCGAGAGCGTCTTACGCCATTTACAGTCCGTCGGAGAAGGTTGTGGTGTGGCGTCGTGTGGAGTACCCGATTGAGAGGGTTCAGCAGAAGATCCGTGATGCGGGTTTGCCGGAACGACTCGCGTTGCGTCTTGGATTGGGCAAGTAGGGCTCTCGGGAATCAGTTCCTCTGCTTGGCAGGCAGGTTTGCTCGATGGTGGCGTGCCGAGGTGCAGGGGAGGACGTCACGAGGTTATCTGATGGGTCACTCGATGACGGCGAACTCTGGTGAGAGCAGGAGGGTGTGGCAGAGTTCTTCGAGCGCTGAGAGCGGGCGTTGGGGTTTGGCGGGATCGGCAAAATCTGACCGAGCATCCCATCGGCGAGGGGTTCCCTTCATCCCAGGCATCTCAGAGCCGGGCATGATCAGGGTCGGGGACCACTGGTACGCCCCTGCATCTGCATCCGTTTGACTGGATGCGACGAAGTCCAAGTGCTCGCCAGCAGACACTTTGACATTGG
The DNA here is from genome assembly GCA_964489645.1 of uncultured Chthoniobacteraceae bacterium. Taxonomy (GTDB): domain Bacteria; phylum Verrucomicrobiota; class Verrucomicrobiia; order Chthoniobacterales; family Chthoniobacteraceae; genus JBEEPE01. Next base: position 11,811 of record CAZAZT010000069.1, read on the forward strand.
AGAGATCGGTCGGAGTGGATGACATCTTGGCATTCCACTCACCGAGAACACCTTGGCGGCTGCTCAGTATCCGTGCGGTGACGCCCTCGGTTTTGCCGTCGGCGTGAACCAGTTCTGCGGTGATGTTGACGGTTCCGTCGAGAGGGGCTGTCCAGCGTCGGATGGTGGCCAAGGACTTTCCGGGCCCCGGATCTCCGCCCATGGCGTCTAGCATGACGCCGGAAGGTTTTCCGTCGGGAAGTTTCGGTGTGGCTTTCCACGATTTGCCATCGAACGCGGTGAGGCTTGCGAATGTTTTCAACTCCTTGGCGTTCGGATCAAACTCTCCGTAACCGTATTGCCATGCTTGTTGTTCGGGATGAACGACGTCGTTGGCAGGGTAGGCATTCAGGAAAGCGGTCGCTCGTTCGACTTCGGCGGGTGAGGGGTCACGCTGGAAAGTGTGTCGGAAGAGGGATTGGATGATGCCGCGTGTGTCCTTCTCTTTTGCAACGCGTTCGGCAAGGGCTTTTGCGCTCTCGGTGGTGAGCGGACTGTTCATGAGCAGGAGTGCGCGCGGTGCGAGAGCGGTGCGCCCTCGATGGGAAGCGCTGAAGCTTGGGTCGGGAAAATCGAAGCTCCTGTACAGGGCAGGCAACATCCTTCGATCGACGTATCCGTAAACGGTTCGCCGCGTGGATTCTTGGATTTTCTCAGGTTTGCCGAAGGTGGTGAGATCGAGTCGACCGGAGACGGCGAGGATGGCGTCGCGCGCAGGTTCCAGTTCAAGCGGGCGCACTCCGAAATCGGCTCGCTGATAGGCGGCTGAGTTCATGAGGTGGCGGTGCAGTTTTTTGAAACTCCAACCGTTTTCAACAAACCAGCTTGCGAGATGGTCAAGGAGCTCAGGGTTCGAGGGTTTGTCGCCTCGGAATCCGAAATCACTCGGGGTCGCGACGATGGGCTCCCCGAAGTGCCAGTTCCACACGCGGTTCACGATGACGCGAGCGGTGAGGGGATTGTTCGGGTGTGCGATGGCTTTGGCGAGCTCGAGGCGACCGCTTTTGTCGGTCGGAAAGGGTTCAGGTGAAACGTGTTTCAGCACCGAGAGGAATCCTCGGGGAGCTTCGGCTCCGAGTGTCCGGGGGTTCCCTCGAACGAACACCTTTCCATTGTACGGCTTGTCGGTGTCGTTCCATGCCATGGCACGGACGGGTGCTCCCTTGTGGGATGCAATCGTCGACAGGGCCTTGGTTGCGTTCCTGCGGATGCCGTCAGCTACGTCGCGGGTCTGGTAGAGTTGGCTCGCGACAAAATCGCGGCCTGAGAAAAGGAATGGTGAGTTGTCCTCGATGAAGACGGCGCGGAGGTTCTGTTCGTCCGCCTCGGGAAGCGGGTTGCTGCGTTGGACGGTGTTGACCCGGTCGATGGCCCTGAACTCGAGTTCTTTGGTGGGGAGGTCGAGTTCTTCGTCCGAGGGGGCGCAAGCTGATTTCAGGGGTTCACGCCATTTCTCTCCCCAGAGTGCCTCGATCTGGCTGGCGTAAAGTTGGTTGTAGAGGAATGCGACGTCACGGATGTCTCTTGGTGCGGCCTTGGCAAAAAGGCGAGCGACAGGGGGCAACAGCTTCTTGTCCGCGTTTTTTGCGTACGTTTCACAACGTGAAGTGGCCTCTTGCGCGAACTGTTCGCTGCTGAGCGCGGAGAGTTCGAGCCACGGTGTGAAGACCTCAGGGTGGCCCTTCACCCATTTGTCCCACGCTTTCACGAGCCGGTTATGCGGCGCAGAGGAGAGGCGTTGCGGGTCCAAGATGTCGGGTTTTACCGATTTCTCCTCGTAGATGGTCTTGAAGTTCGCTCGATGGGCTGCAGCTAGGTAATCACCTAAGCGGGAGCGAATCGCGGTGAGGGAGCGATCGGCTTCAAATGCATGGGTTCGAAGATACTCCGCGCGTGCGATGCGATTTTTTTCACGGTACTCGAGAACATCTGGTGTTTCCTGCTGGGGCAGTGCTGGAAGCGTTTCTGGTTCTCGACTGCTCTTCATGACGCCGTAGAGGCCGTAATAATCCTTCGTGGTGATGGGCTCGAGTTTGTGGTCGTGGCATCGGGCGCATCCGATGGTGAGTCCGAGCAACCCGCGGCCAATCGCGTCGAGGGTGTCGTCGATCGTGTCGTCGTCGAGGCGGCGATCCTTTCGGGGGCCGATTCCGAGGAAGCCGAGTGCGGCGAGCGTGCTTGGATCCTTGGCGGATTCGAGTTGGTCGGCGGCGATCTGTTCGAGGATGAATCGGTCGTAGGGTTTGTCTTCGTTGAATGCGCGGATGACGTAATCCCGGTAGGTGAACGAGAACGGATACGAATCGTCGCCGTTGAAAATGGCGCCCATGCTGTCCGCATATCGTGCCACGTCGAGCCAGTGCCGCCCCCACCTTTCCCCGTAGCGCGGATCGTTCAGAAGCTGGTCGACGAGTCGAGCGAACGCGTCTGGCGCGGTGTCGTTCTGGAAGGCGATGACCTGTTCGTAGGTCGGAGGGATCCCCAGAAGATCGAGGTAGGCACGGCGGACCAAGGTCCGTTTTTCGGCGGCCGGCTTTCCGATGGTGGACGCGAGCTGATCGAGGGATTTCGAGGAGGGTTTTGGGGCTACGAAGGACCAGTGTTCTGGGGCTTTGGCGAGAAGTTCCTCGACCGGAGATGGTTTACGTTTCCCGTCACGCGGGTCTTGCGCGCCGTTCTTGATCCATTGTTCGAAGTCGGCAACGACGGTTTCGGGCAAACGCTTCTTTGGTGGCATTTGAAGGTCGCCTTGGTGCTTCAGGGCTTTCACGAGCAGACTTTTTTCTGGAGCACCGGTGACGATTGCCGGGCCGGTGTCGCCTCCTGCGAGCAAGCCGTCCCGCGTGTCCAACACGAGGCCGCCCTTCTGCTTTTTTTCCGCGCTGTGACACTCGTAGCAGTGCTCGACGAGAGCAGGGCGGATCTTGGATTCAAAAAAGGCGAGTGGATCATCGGCCATCGCCACAAGCGGCGCCAAGAGGGGCGCGAGAAAGCTCAGGGTTAGGCGGATACCGATGAGGGGAGAGGTGTCCGTGTTCACGCGAGAATCCCTTGGACGATGTTGCCGTAGACGTCGGTCAGCCGGTAATCGCGGCCTGCGTGTCGATAGGTGAGTCGGTCGTGATGGATGCCGAGGAGGTGAAGGATGGTTGCGTGCATGTCGTGCACGTCGACCGGGTTTTCTCTCGCGAGGGCGCCGAAGTCATCGGTGGAGCCGTAAGTGGTTCCTGGGCGTGATCCACCTCCCGCCAGCCACATGGTGAAGCCTCCGGCGTTGTGATCCCGGCCGATGCCCTTCTTTTTTGCGACATCGTTGTTGTCGCTGGTGGGCGTCCTACCGAACTCGCCGCCCCAGATGACGAGGGTGTCTTTGAGCATGCCGCGTTGTGCGAGGTCAGTGAGGAGTGCGTGGAGGGGTTGATCGCATGCGGCGGTGAGTTCGCGATGCCGTTCGTCATTGAGGTCGTGGGTGTCCCATCCGTTGTGGAACACTTGGACGAAGCGCACTCCGCGTTCGACGAGTCTTCGGGCGAGGAGGAGTTGTTTGCCTTGTTCGGTATCGCCGTAGAGTTCGCGGATGTTCCGAGGTTCTCGGGAGAGGTCGAATGCGTCTGTTGCCTCGATCTGCATGCGGAAGGCTGTTTCGAAGGAGGCGATACGTCCTTCGAGGAGAGCGTTTCCGGGATGTTTTGCGACGAAATCTGCGTGGAATGCGTTGAGCAGATCGAGTTGTCTGCGTTGTTCGCGGAGGGAGGTGGAGTTACTGCGGATGTGTTCGATCATCCGCGGGAGCTCGGTGTTTTTGGTCGGGATACCGGTCCCTGCGCACCATGCTGGCAGGAAGGCGTTGTTCCATTGTTTGCCGCCGCTGGCGGTTGAACCGTTCGGGGAGAGGGCGACGAATCCGGGAAGGTTTTGGTTCTCCGAGCCGAGACCGTACAGGACCCAGGATCCCATGCTGGGGCGCACGCTGGCGAACTCACCCGTTGTCATGATGAGTTGGGCGGGCTCGTGCACGGAGGTTTTTGTGTGCATGGAGCGCACGACACACAGTTCGTCGGCGTGGGTGGCGAGTTTTGGGAAGAGCTCGCTGATTTCCGTGCCGGACTGCCCATGCTTTGAGAAATGGAATGCGGAGCGTTGAAGTTTGCCGGTGAGGCGCCCCATGCCGGAGGCCGCTTCTCCCGCATTCTTCTGGTATTCTTTGAGGACGTCGTCGACGAGACGTCCGTGATTTTTTTCAAGAGCCGGTTTTGGGTCGAAGGTATCGACTTGGGATGGGCCGCCCTCGCAGAAGATATGGATGACGCGTTTCGCTTTTGGTTCGAAGTGAGGAGTTTGCGGTGCCAGCGGCGATGTATTGAGGGGCGGCTTGCGAGGCTCCGCACCGATGCCATCGGCGAGAAGGGATGCGAGTCCGAGCGATCCCATTCCGAAGGCGCTCCGTGCGAGGAGATCTCTGCGGTTCATGAGCGGGGATTGTCGACGGCAAAGGTTTGAGTGCATGGGCGATGGCTTGCTGGATGTGTAACGGATACCGGCGAGCGACGTGAGCCTTGGATGGTTGAAAAGTTCCTAAAACGGTTTCGGAGCGCACGAAACCCACTGCCTGGGGTGCAGCCTGCGTGCCGTTCGCAGCGGGAAGCGGTTTGAAGATGCTTTACCGTGTCAGGAGTCGTGGGTGAGAGTGTTCTTCTATGGTTATCGAGCCGAAAGTCCGAGGGTTCATCTGTATCACGTCACATCCCGACGGTTGCGCTGCACACGTTCGTCAGCAGATCGAGTTTGTCCGATCGAAGGGAGTTGTTGAGGGGGTACCCAAGCGGGTTTTAGTGATCGGAGCTTCGACGGGTTACGGGTTGGCTTCACGGATCGTTCCGGCTTTTGCGGGGGGGGCTGCCACGATTGGTGTCTTTTTTGAGAAAGCGCCTGAGGGTGGGAAGTTAGGGACAGCCGGATGGTATAACTCGTGTGCGTTTGAGCGGGAGGCCCATGGGGCGGGGTTGTACGCGAAGAGCATCAATGGGGATGCGTTTTCTGACGAGATCAAGCGGCGCACGGTCGAACGGATTCGCGAAGATCTCGGGCAGGTGGATCTGGTGATTTACAGCCTCGCATCGCCTCGGCGGACGCATCCTGTGACGGGGGTGACTTCCAAGTCGGTGTTGAAGCCGATTGGCGGGACTTTCACGTCCAAGACGGTGGACACCGACAAGGGAGTGGTCAGTCCTGTGACGATAGAACCGGCGAATGAGCAGGAGATTGCGGATACCGTTTCCGTGATGGGAGGGGAGGATTGGGAGATGTGGATTCAAGCGCTTGAGGAGGGCGGGGTTCTGGCGCCAGGTGCTCGGACAGTGGCGTATTCGTATATCGGACCTGACCTGACTTGGGCGATTTACCGGAACGGAACGATTGGAAAGGCGAAGGAGGATCTTGAGGGGACGGCGAAGCGTTTGAGTGAGCGTTTGGGCGTGACGGGAGGTTCGGCATATGTTTCTGTGAACAAGGCGCTTGTGACGCAGGCGAGCAGTGCGATACCAGTCGTCCCACTTTACATCTCCCTGCTTTACAAAGTTATGAAAGAGAAGGGGTTGCACGAGGGTTGCATCGAGCAGATCCAGCGGTTGTTCGCGGATCGTTTGTATGCTGGGGGAGCACCTGCGGTGGATGAGGTCGGGCGGATCCGTATCGACGATTGGGAGATGCGTTCGGATGTGCAGGCAGCGGTTGCTGCGATCTGGCCTGATGCGACGACGGAGAACCTTGCTTCTGTCTCGGACATTTTGGGTTACCGGGAAGAGTTTTTGCGGTTGTTCGGATTCGGTTTGCCCGGAGTGGACTACGCGGCGGACACGAGTCCTGATGTTAGTTTGCCGTCCGCCTAGTTTGTATCTAGTTAGGTTAGAGAACGTCGTGCTTGCGCCGTTTGTCCAAGATGGTACCTTTTTGAGATTCAGGAGGTGAATCCGCATCCTTGTGGGGGCGGAGTTGTGGCTGGAGCGAGTGAGTCTGAGAGGAAGGTTGTCTGGGCAGGCACTGAGGTGTCCGTCGAATCTGGAATCTTGGGGGGCTTGCTGGTCACGCATTCGAGAGTTCGTAGAAGGCGCCTGTGGTCCGTAGACCTGGTGCTTTCCCTTCTGGCAAACAAGAAACCAAGGCACCCCAGCGAGGTTTTACCCGTTTTACCGATGATTTTCCGAAATCAGATCACAGGAAGGCAGAGACGCATGGCGAGCGAGCGTGCGCGAGTGTGTTCCGTGCGGAAAGCGTGCTCGGGTGCCGCTTAGTAACACATGAGTAATAATGACAATCGTCGAAGTGGTCGCAGTCGCGGCCCACGGCGTCGTGGTGGCGATCATCGCCATGGAGATCGGAATCGCAGTGAACGTGGGGAGCGGACGGAGCGTCGTCAGGAGCCGAAGAAGTTAGGATTCTTCGCTCGGATATTGAGGTTCTTCGGGTTTGGCCCGTCGGAATCGTCTTCTAGTGGGCGTGAGGTTCGGAAGGAGTACCCTGCCTATCAGGGGCGTACGGGTTCGGGGAGTGCGAGCGCTTCGGAAGGGGCCTCGGATCGAGGGGGGAACGGGGAGGCGCGTGAGTCCCGCCAGCGTGCTCCTCGGAAGCCGGAGCTATTGGAGGTGACAACGCCCAAGTTGTATGTTGGCAACCTGTCGTATGATGCGGCAGAGAGCGACCTGTTCGACTTGTTCAGCGGGGTGGGGAACGTGAAGAACGCTGAGATCGTGACGACGAAGGAGACGGATCGGTCCAAGGGATTCGGGTTCGTGACTATGTCGACGATTGACGAAGCGAAGCGGGCGGTTACCGAGTTGAACGAGAAGGAGTTCATGGGTAGGCGGATGGTGGTGAGCGGTTCTCGCACGACGGACCGGGGTGATCGCGCTGATCGTTCAGATCGTACTGAGGATCAGGCTGGAACGACGGAGGGCGAGGCTGCGGCTTAAGCTCTGGATTCAGATATCTATTCCGTACAGGGCGCTCACGCAGGTGGGCGCCCTTTTTCGTGCCAAGGTTTGAGGGGCGGATGGGGGCGTTTCTGGGGCGTGATCGGGTGGGGAGTCGAGGGCGGGTGGCTAAAAAACGAGGGGAGATCCTGCTTCTCGTTGCTCTAGGGGTTGCGCCTTGTTAGAAACTGGGAACTTTTGCCCATGCCACGCGACACCACTCTCCACAAGATATTGCTCATCGGTTCAGGCCCCATCGTCATCGGACAGGGATGCGAGTTCGACTATTCAGGGGTCCAAGCTTGTAAAGCCCTGAAGGAGGAGGGTTACCAAGTGGTCTTGGTCAACTCCAACCCCGCGACGATCATGACGGATCCGGAGTTTGCCGACCGGACGTACATCGAGCCGATCACTCCGGAGGTGGTGGAGCGCATCATCGAGCGTGAAAAGCCGGACGCTTTATTGCCGACGTTGGGAGGGCAGACGGCACTGAACTGTGCGATGTCGTTGTTCTCTTCGGGCGTTCTGGAGAAGCACGGGGTGCGGATGATTGGAGCGAAGGCGGACGCGATCCACAAGGGGGAGGACCGTCAGGCTTTCAAGGATGCGATGCTGAAGATCGGGTTGGACGTGGCTCGTTCATGCACGGCGCACACGATGGAGGAGGCGCGCAAGGCGGCCGTGGAGATCGGGATGTACCCTTTGATCATCCGTCCAGCGTTCACTTTGGGCGGGATGGGTGGGGGTATTGCTTACAATCGCGAGGAGTTCGAGACGATTGTGGCCCGTGGGTTGGATCTTTCACCGGTGAGTGAAGTGCTCATCGAGGAGTCGTTGTTGGGGTGGAAAGAGTTTGAGATGGAGGTGATGCGTGATCGGAACGACAACTGTGTGATTGTCTGTTCCATCGAGAACCTTGATCCGATGGGCGTGCATACGGGGGATTCGATCACGGTGGCTCCGGCCCAGACGCTGACGGATCGTGAGTACCAGATGATGCGGGATGCTTCGTTCGCGGTGATCCGCGAGATCGGGGTTGAGACGGGAGGATCGAACATCCAGTTCGCGATCCATCCGGACAATGGGCGGATGATTGTCATCGAGATGAATCCGCGTGTTTCGCGCTCGTCGGCGCTTGCGTCCAAGGCCACGGGGTTTCCGATCGCGAAGATCGCGGCGAAGTTGGCGGTTGGCTACACGTTGGATGAGGTCCGGAACGACATCACGCGCGAGACGCCGGCGAGTTTTGAGCCTTCGATCGACTATGTTGTGGTGAAGGTGCCTCGGTTCACTTTCGAGAAGTTCCCGCAAGCGGATGCGACTTTGACGACCCAGATGAAGAGTGTTGGAGAGGCGATGGCGATCGGGCGGACTTTCCGCGAAGCGATGCAGAAGGCCTTGAGGAGCTTGGAGATCAAGCGGTTCGGTTTCAGTGGAGATGGGGC
>CAZAZT010000070.1:0-20172 GCA_964489645.1 uncultured Chthoniobacteraceae bacterium
CGTTCGGCAATGAAAATCTTCCGTTGCTTTACGGGATCGGATTTGCTGCGGGGGCGTATCACAATGACGGGAAAGATTTCTATTGGGACTGGAGCGATCCATGGAAGCCTGGGTTCTCTCTCAGGCTTTACGCGTTTCCGATGTTGTGGAATCCGCATCAGTTCCAGCGTCGGACGGCGGCGGAGGTTGCGGCTTTGCCGGATATGCGGGTGCTGACGCAAATCGGCAACAATCCGAACAGCACGAACAAGTTCTTCAGGTTGGCGGTTGACACCAAGATCGGGAATCTGGCCTCGATCCAAGATGGGGACACGAATGGAGTGGGGGGGGGGGGAGCACCAGGATGGAGCGATTATACGCCGTGGGTGTACAAGGACCAGTCGGGTTACGTCGATTTCGCTTCTGATCCGGGGGTGGGTGCCTTCTCTCTTCCGCAGGATCCTCGATCGAGGGTGCCCTCGACCTTCTACGCCACCCCGGTCCCTCTTGGTGCTGTCCCGAAATCGGACCTCGATTGGTGGCAAACTGGATGGTTCCCTGCGACAGCGAAGTTCGGAGGTAAGCCGGGTAACCTTGGGGCATTCGCCACCAAGGGGGGGATCGGAGCGGCGGAGCAGCAACTGAGTCTTTGGACGCGGGGCGGAAGCAACAACGGGATCAGCACTGGGATCCAGATCTTCAAGGTGATCACGGACGAGACTGGCACCATCATCGGTAAATACGTCAACTTCGATTTCAACCGTGCGATCCCGTCCTTCCGGGAACCGTTCGTGAATGGCATTGCAGCGGCCTATTTGCCGCCCAACGTTCCAACGGCCGCACAGAGGTTGTCTGCGACGCAGTTGGTTTTCGGAGAGATGATCCCGAAGATCGGATGGCAGGTCAGGGCTGTGGGAGAGGCGGCGGCACAAGAGGGGGAACCGTTCTTCGATGTCCGGCTCATCTCGATGGTGGACAAGACCAAGGATTATTCGGAGCCGGACGCGGTTTTCCTTTCCCCTTTTCCTCAGTACACGGGCACGGGGGGAAGGATGGCGGCGGCGCGGTTGACGCTGGACAAACTCACCGCGGAGGCGACAGTGGTGCGTGCAAACGAGCAGCGGATGACCCCGGTGGTTGGGGGTGCGGTGGGGTTCCAGATGGACCGGGTTGAGGACAAGATGCCTCGGATGTTGGTTCCATCGTTCCGGAAGGATTCGAGCGGGAATCTCATGATGCATCCAAAACGGAAGCGGCCCATGTTGACAGAGGAGTTCGTTGCACCCGACAAGGACAAGAGCGGCATCCTGATGGGGGGTGCGGGATACAATCCGACGGGTGGCGGCTACTACACGGATCCTGATCAGGCCCCAGGTGTGTTTTATAAAGATGCTGCTGGCAACGACCTTTTCTTCGGCCCGGAGTTCGCGGTGCCAGCGCCGTACAAAAGGGTGACGGTGCGCTTCGATCCGAGGATCGTTGATAATCTGTTCCAGCGCAACTTGGAGTATCCGGGCTACCAGATGGAGTTGCAGTACAAGAATCAGTTGGGCGAGTGGGTTCCGTTCCAGAGGATGCGGCCGACTCGCGGTCCGAGGTTGGATTGGGTGAAGTTCACGCACACTGTCGGCGGAAGTGAGGACAAGTTGGATTACGCGCGAGGTTTTGTGAAGTTCGATCCGCGGTCCGACTCTGCGTCTCCGCGGACGAGAGAGTTGTCGCAACCGACGAGCTTCACGACGCTTCGGCGAACCGCGATCCCGTTCCCTCCGAGGAACGGCTACAACCCGGCGACTCCGCCGAATCCGAACATCAGTCAGAAAGTGGCCAATTACAATCAGTTGAGGCTTCAGTGGTATTCCGCATACGACATGACTGGTCCACCGGATGACGATTTCGGTTTGGATGTTTGGCGTGATGATTGGGATCGGGACCCTCGAGATGACCGGTTCAGGCGCTCTGCCGCGATGTCGCGAATCCCGGGCAGTCCGTATTTCCTCTATTCCTCTCGGGCGATGCCTGAGTTGTTCGGCTTAGCTCCATCGACTTACAATGTGACGAGCCGGGCGGAGTGGATTTCTGCGACGGGATGGAATGATTGGTTCCGGACGGGGTGGTGGAGGGGATGGGCGCCGAACAACACCAACTACATCCTTTGGACGTATGGGATTGATATCGGACCGACCCCGACGGTGCAGCCGCCGAGTTTTGTGACGAAACTGCCAACAATGTTGGATCCTGGCGGACATCCCGCAGGTTACGCCCCAGGGCGCAACTATGATTGGCCGCACAACATGTTCAGGTTTGACCACCAGAATTATTTTTTGCCTTTGACGGGCTTTCCCTCGGCTCAGTTGACGCGGAACGACGCGGTGCCCTTCAACAACCAGCTTGAGGGGGGACGGTTGATGAAGGTGCTGAGCATGTCCCCGCCGTCGATTCAAGTGTACGATCCGAGGATGGTCGATCAGCCGACGGGGCCTGAGAAGGTCGTTTGGCGTGTATTCTACCGAGACCCTGATGGCGTGGTACGTCCTGGGGACGGATACCTGCAGCGTTGGAGTTATGACGACAATGAGTTTATCGGTCAGCCTTTGCAGCAGAGGACTGATCCATCGGCTCAGTATTCCGTGGCGTTGCCAACGACCGATGGGAGATTGGCGAGTGGGGAGAATCCGCGGTGGAAGGTGAATGCGGCGCGACCAGCAGTCCTGAATCGGCCGTTCCGTTCGGTGGGAGACATGGGGTATGCGTTTCGCGGGGGGATGGATTGGAAGAGCATCGATTTCTTCACGGATCGATCCGCGGACTCGGCGTTGTTGGAGGTTTTCTCGTTGGAGGAGCCGGTCTTCAATCCGCAGCTAGCGCAGGTTGGGACGCCGAAAACGGGACAGATCAAAAGCATGGTTGATCGGGTGGTGCGCGGGGGGAAGGTGAACTTGAACTCGCCGCATCCGATTGTTCTGGCCCAGTTGTTCCGGGATTTCCCGAAGGATTTCACGACGGATCCGTCGAATGCGTTGTGGCGGATTTCGCCGGATGACATCTCGACCCGCTTTTCAGATAGTCAGGCGGTGAATCTTGGGGTGAACCTTGCCGTTGTGACGCAGGCGGATTGGGATCTGACCACGAAGCCGTGGGCGGGGCCGATAACGGGTTTCGATGATGTGGTGGAGCGGTTTGTGGGGAACTACAAGACCGCTCGCGCGTATGTGAAGCCGACGGTTCAGGAGCTTCAAGGAGGGGCGTCGTGGAATGCAGATTTGCGGGGTATACCGGGCGATTTTTACTACGATAACTCGATTGCGGGGGCGCCGGTGACTCTTCGTGATGGGTTATTGAAGTCCCGCCGCGAGGCGGTCACGCGGGCGCTTGTTGGACAGGGGAGTTTGCGAACGTGGAACTACATGATTGATGTGGTGGTTCAGAGCGGTCGGTATGGGCCTGGGGCGAAGAACCTCGGGGACTTTTCTGTTGGCGGACAGAGTCGTTTTTGGGTGCACGTTTCGATCGACCGGACGAGCGGGCGCATCTTGGAGACGCATTGGGAGAGTGTTAAGGAATGAACATGAGACGTGAGTTGAAGATGCGGTTCTCGGCCGTTGTTGCTGGGATGATTGTGATGGTTGCGGTGAGTCCTTTTCGGGTGGAGGCGCAGAAGCCTGGGGCGGGTGGAGCGGGAGCGGGGCGGAAACCTGCGGGGCCAGGGCCGGCGGGAGCGGCTGAACCTGGGAAACCGGCGGTAGTGGATTCGAATCCGGAGTTGCCGGGTAAGAGAACGATGTATTTGCCCGCGCCGGATGCGGAGGCATCGAAGATGACGGTGCAGATGTTCGAGTTTCTCAAGCGATTGGAGCCGGCGGAGCCTGGGGTTGGAACGGGGGAGAAGGTGATCCATTGGCGCGCTGGGGAGAACGGTTCGGCCCGTTGGAAGCTGGATTTTTCGCGCACGGGGCCTTTGCCGCCGGCGCAGAAGGCGCCAGGGAAAGACGAAGCGGTTTGGGAGTTGCCGAAGCCTGGGAACGCCGAGGTGAAGGTGCGGTTTGAGGGACTCTTCGTGCCGGAGTCAGACGTGGCGGCGATGGCTTGGATGGAATTATTGGAACAGGTGAATCTGGAAACAGATGGGAAAGCTGTCCATTATACGGTGAGCCGCAAGAAGAAGCCGTTCGAGGAGGTTTGGCGTTGGGACTCGGGGGCTCTTTCGATTGGACGAGCGGAGTCGTTCATCTCGGTGGGGATTGGTCCGAGAGACATGAGTTACGTGAATCTTTTGGACACGCATTTCGAGGAGTTGGAGTGGGCGCGCACGCAAGAGCCGTTCGGTTTGGTGAATGTCCCGAACAAAGGGAAGTTCCATGTGTTCATCGGCAAAGATTTGCGGATGAAAGGATTTTTTGGGACGCGGTACATCTCTGAGAAGCGCTCGCGGGTCGAGGGGGCTGATGTGTCTGCGGCAATGTTGTTAGTGGATGCGTCCACTGGGTTACCTTGGATGCTTTTCTCGAATGGAATTGTCCAGCGCTACGAGTTCGCTGAGGGGCCCAAGGAGCCGTTGGCGGTGCCTTCGGAGTTCTTGGAGGAGATGAAAAAAATGCGGGCTCGAATCCTTTGATGTTGGATCGGCGAGGGATGTGTTGGGAGGCGGTCTGGCGCTTGGTTTTGGCGACGGCCGCGTGGGGAGTGAGTTTTCCGACGGCGAAGGGCATCATGTTATTACAGGGGGCCCATTTACCTGGGCGGCCTGACTGGTTCCACGCGGCGTTGGTTTTGTGTGCGAGGATGACGTTGGCGGGGGTGATTTGGGGTGGTGTGATCGGTCGGCGCGCGACGGGAATTTGTCGGCCTGAGATCACTCAAGGGGCTCTGCTTGGCGTTTGGGGGGCGGTTGGCATGATCCTCCAGACGCATGCGCAGCAGCGGATACCGGCGAGCACGTCGGCATTTTTCACCCAGTTCACCTCCGTTTTCATCCCTGCGTGGTTGGCATGGACCACGCGGCGGTGGCCATCGTTTCGCGTGGTGGGAGCCAGCGGGTTGGTGGTGTTCGGGTGTGGGGTTTTGAGTGGCGTGGATTGGCGAGGGATTGGGTTCGGGTTGGGGGAATGGGAGACGGTGGCTGCAGCGTTATTTTTTACAGGGCAGATTTTGGTGCTGGAGCGGGAGTCCTACCGCGGCAACTCCATGGAACGCGTTGCGTTGGTGATGTTCTTTGTGAAAGCCCTGATTTTTGGAGGGGTGGTGGTGTGTGGTCAGATCACTTTGGATGAGAGCACGGGCGACTTTTTGGACCTTTTTTTGGACCGAGGGATGATGGTGATGTTGGGGGTGCTGACGCTTTGTTCGACGGTTTTCGGGTATGCAACGATGATCACTTGGCAGCCGCGTGTGAGTCCGGTTCAAGCGGGTTTGATCTATGCGAGCGAACCGGTGTTTGCGACGTTGTGGGCGTTGTTCCTTCCTGGCTGGTACTCCTTGATCTCTGGGATTTCGTATGCGAACGAGGTGATTGGCGGGGCGTTTCTTCTGGGAGCCGCGGCCATTGTGGCGGCGAATGTACTGATCGCTCTTCAGAGTCGGGAGGATGCGTCCCCTCCTGGAGGAGCTTTTTGAGGGATTCGGGTTCAACGTCCGAGCGGACTTGACGCTTTACTGGCGGAAGTCTGGCAGGGGGATCTGGCTTCCGTTCTCGGGATCGAGACGTTCGGGGATCCAGCGTGAGAGAATCCCGCGGATGCGCAAATCCTCACCGGTTCTTGTATGATGGATCCAGCGGAAGCGGTTGCTGGAAAGAGGATTGGACTCGCAAGAAGTCTTGATCGCGGCTGGGGCAGCGCCTGCGAGCAGCGGGGCGATGTAGACGCAGGCTTCATCGATGAGGCCTTCGTCGAAAAACGCTCCGGAGAGGGTCCCGCCGCCTTCCAAAAGGACGGTGTTCACGCCGAGTTCGGCGAGTTCTTGAAGCGATTCACGCAGTGGTTTGCCGACATGGAGGAGGGTTCTCTTCCGATGCTCATCGGTGAATAAGCGGAGATTTTCTGGCAACGGCCCGTTTTTGCCTGCGGAGATGATCACTCGCCATGGCTGGATCTTTCCCGGAACGGGTGGGACGCGTCGGATGGTGAGTTCTGGGTTATCGATACGCGCTGTTTCGGCGCCGATGATGATGGCGTCGACCTCGTTACGAAGGCGGTGGGTGTCGATCAGGGAGGGTTCACCGGTGATTTTCGAGGGCTGACCGTGCTGGAGGGAGATTTTTCCGTCGAGGGTCATCGCGCATTTCCAGATGACCCATGGCAGGCCGGTGGTGATCCGTTTGAAGAAGGCGCGATTGAGCCAGAGCGCCTCGGGCTCGAGGACGCCCCGAGTGGTTTCGATATTTGCATCGCGAAGGATTTGGATGCCTTTGCCTGAGTGCAGGGGGTTGGGGTCGAGACATGCGATGACTACGCGTCGGAATCCGGCTTGGATGATTGCCTGAGTGCAGGGCGGGGTTCGTCCGTGGGTTGAGCACGGTTCAAGCGTGACGTACAGCGTGGCGTCTTTGGCTTCCTCTCGCGAAGCGAGTTGGTTGATTGCGTCGACCTCGGCGTGAGCGTGACCTGCCGCGTGGTGCCAACCGCGCGCGATGATGGCGCCATCCCTCGCGATGACGGCACCGACGACTGGGTTCGGTGCGGTGAGTCCGATCCCTTTTTGCGCTTCTGCAAGTGCTGAGCGCATGAGCGGTGCATCCTGATGGAGCACGTCTGAGAGAGGTGGTGCCTCGTCCATCTTGCTTATCGCCGCTTGGGTGCTTCTCCGCGAAGCAGTGCTGAGATTGCGTTCAGGTGATGGGCTTGGATGGTGATCGCGTCATCCGGCCGATTCGCGGATGCGGGGGGAGGTTCCGCAGAAAACTTCAACCGCTGGATGCGGATCACGGCCGACTCCTTTTGGAAACGCCCGCCCACGCGGAGCGGTTCGCCTGACTGGTCGTCCAGCCAGAGACGCAGGGAGGATGTTGTGAGTTCCGGTCCGATGAGTTGGGCAAGCTCCGGCATGATGCGCACGTCGACGAGACGTGTGGGTTTGCCGAGGAAATCCGCTTTTCCTGAGTCTTTCGCATCAAAAAGCATGGGAAGGAGTGCGAGGACTTTTCCTGGCACGGGGATTTGCATGGGGCGCACCAGCATGGGCAGATCGGTAGGTTTTGATGGGGTGACGTCAGCGGGCGCCGCGAGTGCATCGACGAGCGGTTGGATAGCGGTGGCGGGAGCGGCCCATAGAGTGTCGCCATCACGTCCGATCCTGAGAGTCATGGCGGCAGTTTTTGTTGAGAAAACGGCCTTTTTTGGAGGCGCCAGGAATATCTCGAAGGTCGGCAGGGGATGTTGGAACTGGTTTGATCCGAGAGCTTCTATCTCTGCTTGGAGGGTCAATGTGCGTGCTTTGCCAGTTGGAGGGTTCGCGAACAGGTCAAGGATGGGGAGAAGCGTGCGAGCAGCATCTTGGAGCGGAGGTGGTGCCCCAGGGATTTGCGCGTTGGCCGACGTGCTAAAAACCAACGCAGCAACAGCTGACAGGGCTACGAGGGTGCGGATAAGGTGGTGATTCACGAGTTTGCCTTTCGGGATGATAGAATCGGTGCAATAACGAACTTCTGCATGCAAGCGACGACCTTATTCCTTACCCCCGTTCTGGCAAACAGCGATGGAGGCTTGATCTACGCCTTTGAGCAGTCGACCGCGCCCGGAAAGGCGGTGCTGATCGCGTTGGTATTGGCATCTGTGTACTCTTGGTCAGTGATGGTGAGCAAGTTCCGACTGATGAGTGCGGTGCGGAAGCATCGGGCTGAGTTCATCGATGTGTTCCGGGCCAACCGGGATCCGTTGCATCTCTATGCGGATGGTTTGTCTTTTCCCGGAGCTGCGCCGTACGCGGTGTATGAGGCAGCCTGTCGGGAGTTAGCGTTCCAGCTTTTGGGGGATGCAGAGGTGGATGGGACCTTCAAGTATCGCGTTGAAAACAGTGAACGGATTTCTCCTTCGCAGATGCGCGTGGTGAATGCGGCGATGGATCGTGCGGTGGGTGAGACGTCGTTGAAGTTGGAGGCGCAGATGATTGTTCTGGCGACGGCGGTGAGCGGGGCTCCGTTCATCGGATTGTTGGGCACGGTTTGGGGGGTGATGGAGACGTTTGCGGATGTGGCGAAGGCTGGGTCGGCAAGTCTGTCAGCGATGGCGCCCGGGGTTTCGGCTGCGTTGATCACCACGGTGACGGGTCTGTTGGTGGCGATCCCTGCGATGTTCGGGTACAACTATTTGATCACCTCCTTGCGGGGTACTTTGGTGGACCTCGATAATTTCAGTGGGGAGTTGGCGAGCGCAATCGAGCACCTGTATGTGGATCATGGGGAGGGACGTAGGAGGGGTGAGGGGCAGTGAAACTGGAGGACGCACCGAATGAGACGTCGTTTTTCTGACCGGCATAGCATGCACACGTTGAACGAATTGAACGTGACGCCTCTGCTGGACCTCGCCTTCGTGCTGCTGCTGATCTTCATGATCACGACGCCGTTGATGGAGAACAGCACCGATCTGGTCTTGCCCTCTGGCGTTTCTGAGGATCAAGCAGTTGACCCTGTCAAAGTGCAGACGGTGTCGGTGTTCCGGGACAATCATCTGACGTTGAACACCAAAGCGATCAGCGAATCGGCGTTGGTTGCCGAACTGAAGGCGTTGCGGGCTGCGCGGCCGGATGTGGCGGTTGTGAGCCGCGCGCACCGAGAGCAGTCCGTGCAGAAGCTTTCAGACATCTTGGATTTGGTGCGATCGGCGGGTGTCACGAAGGTGGGGTTTGTGAAGGCGCCGGACGGGATGTGATCAGGGAACCGGTTTTTTGGATGGCGATATGACCTTGTCCGAAAACAGCTTCAAGCGGACATCCCTGTATGTGGGTGTGACGCATGCGGTGTTTTTGATGGGGCTGTTCGTGTTCTCAAGATTGCATTTCGAGACGCCGTTGAGCCCTGAGACGATTGTCTGGTTGGACGGAGGCGGAGGCACTGGAGGCGATGGAATGGAGGCGGGAGGGGGTGAGGCGGGAGCTGTTCCTCCGGTTGTCCCGCCGCGGCCGAGGAGCGAGGTCGAGGAGGATGCGTTGGTCGTTCCGCCGGTGAACCGCACTCCGGTAAAAACGGTGATCCGCCCGCCGGTGGAGAATGCCGTGCCGGCCGCGACCAATGAGCCAGGGAAGAGTGAGATCCAGATAGGGGCGGTCAAAAAGTCTGAGCCCAAGAAGCCTGAGCCAAAGACAAAGGAGGAACCTAAGAAGCCGGAACCTAAGAAGCCTGAGCCAAAGCCGAAAGAGGAGCCGAAGAAGCCGGAACCCAAAAAGCCTGAGCCGAAGCCGAAAGAGGAGCCGAAGAAGGCCGAACCCAAGAAGCCTGAGCCGAAGCCGAAGGAGGAACCGAAAAAGACCGAGCCCAAAAAAACCGAGTCGAAGCCAAAGGATTCTCCCAAGAAGCCTGAGCCCAAAAAAAGTGAAGCGAAGCCGAAGGAGGAGCCGAAGAAGGAGGTGAAACCTCAGGTGGTGAAGAGTGGGGCGAAGACTGCAGACCCGAAAGCGGATGCCAAAGGAAAGGAAGTAACGGCTAAGACTGAACCGAAGAAAGGTGAAGCGGTTGCGAAAGCGACGTCGGTGAAACAGGGCGAGGGGAAGGATGTTCCCAAGGCCACCGCTGCTGGATCCGGAGGGGCGATTGCAAAGGCGGTTTCTGCGGGTGGCGGCATCGCGAAAGCGACTGTGGCGGGAGGTTCAGGCGCGGGGGCGGGGACAGGCAAGGGAGGTTCGCCTGGTTCGGGTGGTGGCTCGGGTGGCGGACAGGGAACGGGTATTGGCAAGGGGGTGGGTGCGGGCAGAGAGGGGGGAAAGGCTGATGCGCCGGATCTTGGTGGGTATTACCGGCATATTCACGATCGCTTCTATCAACCGTGGGAGCAGCCCAAGACCTTGGTCCGCACTGGGAAGGTGTTGAGGGTTCTGTTGAGTTTGCGGATTGCGCGAGATGGCGAGATTTTGGAGCGGAAAATCGTTGAGAGCTCGGGGAATGAGGAGATGGATAAATCCGTGATGACCTCAGCGAACAAGGTCCTCAAGATTGACCGACTTCCTGAGGGGATAAAAAAGGATCCTTTTGAAATCAGCATCGAGTTTAAGTTGGACCAGAACTAGGAGGCCAGAGTCCATGGCCCCACGTGCCTGCCGATCTCGTGACCTCCGCGCCGTCGGGATGGGAGTTGTCAGAGAGTTCGTGGGGTCATGATGGCGTCACATCATGGGCCCCAGCGGTTGGATCAGTCCCTGTCGGGAGCAGACTGGGCGGAATCTGCGTTAGGCGTTTTGGTGGAGGGGAAGCCGACTGGAGTGGTGTCTTTCAGAGCTGCGTTGGGCTGCACCGCGATGATCGGCGCGGCAGGAGACTGCGGACGGCCCTCTCGCACCATCAGGCGTGTGAAGACGGCTAGCCCTGCGGAGACCACAAAAAGGGCGGCCATCGCCAAGATGAAGCGTGGAGAGGAGATGGAATCGGGGCTGACGTTTTCTTCCAAGGATTGGGACCAAAATTTCCGGAAGAAGCTCTGCTTTTGAAGCGTGTTCGAGCGTGCGACTGCGCCTCGGTAGATCCGTTGAACGGCGGCCTCAGACGGTTGAACGCTGGCCCGTTCGCGCAACAGTTCGCGCAGGAGTTCGGGAGAGGGTTCGGTGGGTTTCATTTTGCGGAGTAGGTGGAGTGGATGTCGCTCAGCAGACTTTGGAGGTGCCGATGCGCATAAAACAGTCGGGAACGTACGGTGCCTTCGGAGATCCCGAGGATTGCCGCGATTTCTGCGTGAGCCATGCCTTGAACATCGAACATGGTGACCACGGATCGATGCTCGGCGGACAACTCTCTCAGCGCTGCATCCAAACGGGCGCGAAGGTCAGATCGTCCGGCTTCTTCATCGGGGGATGAACCTGAGCTGATGCGATCGAGGACGGTCTGTTCTGATTCAGGGGAAGGCTCATCGAGGCTGACCATGGTCCGGAGCTTCCTTTTTTTGAGGAAGTTCAGCGTCATATTGTGAGCGATGGAGCGCAGCCATGTGCTGAACTCGCTTTGACCTCGAAAACGCTCAAGGGCGACATGGATTCTCGCCCAGATGTCTTGGAGGATGTCTTCCGCGTCGGCCGAGTTGAGTGTCATGTTGAACACGTAGACGAACAACCAGTTCGAGTGCTTCACCACGAGGCGTTCAAATGCGAGGTGGTCCCCGGCTTTGACGCGTTCGACGAGCAGAGCGTCCTCGCTTCGAGGGACGACTGCATCGGCGGTGGCGCTTGGAGGCGTCATGTCGGGGATGGTATCACAGGCACGAGTGCTTGGGCCAAGCTGTTCACGGGGCGCCGCGTGTTTTGATGTCGGTGAGGTACGGCCTTCACCGAAGCGGGCAGTGTCGCTGGGCGACACGGGGATCGGAAAAATGTTGGACGCAATCACGATCGGTTAGACGTCTCGAGGGCGCAGATGTTCAAAAAATCCGGAGTCATTTTTGGCGGGGTGGAGGTGGTTCCATCCCGATCGCCATTTGGGGCGGGAGGGGTAAGATTTCGGCGTCCGGCGTTCGCGTCGGGCCGATATAGTTTTTGCCCACACTTCGCTGAATCATGGATCCGCAAGACGCTCTTCTGGCCCTTCACCTTGTGCCGACACTTGGGCCGGTTCGCGGGCGCCGATTGATGGACGCTTTTGGGTCTGCCGAGAACGTTTTGCGGGCACCGGTTTCGGAGCTTGAACGGGTGCATGGCATAGGGCCGCATCTTGCCCGTGAGATTGCCGCAGCCTTGGAATCAGGTGAGTGGGAGAAAGAGCGGGAAAGGATTGTTGAGCATGGCGCGTGGTTTCTCACCGAGTTGGATCCTGTGTATCCTAGGCTGTTGAGGACCCTGCCGAATGCGCCTCTCGGTTTGTTCGTGAGGGGAGAGCTTAGCGGCAGCGACACGCATGCGGTGGCGGTTGTGGGATCGAGAAAGACGACGCCGTACGGCATGGAGACGTCCAAGCGCATGGCTTTCCAGATTGCCAGCGCGGGTTGGACGGTGATCAGCGGGCTCGCGCGCGGGATTGATACGGCGGCTCATCAAGGGGCGTTGGCGGCGGGGGGGAGGACGGTTGCGGTCATCGGTTCTGGGTTGGCTGATCTTTATCCCCCGGAGAATGAGTTGTTGGCGGAACGGATCTGCGCGTCCGGTGCAGTGGTGAGCGAGTTTCCGATGCGATTTCCGCCGAACCCTCAGACTTTCCCTTACCGAAACCGGATCGTTGCGGGGTGGTGTCAGGCTCTCTTGGTGGTGGAAGCGGGGCTCCAGAGTGGGGCGCTGATCACCGCGAATCTAGCGGGAGAATATGGGCGGTCCGTATTAGCCGTTCCGGGGCCGATTGACCGAGCTTCTTCACACGGAGCGAATCGTTTGATCCAGCAGGGAGCGAAGTTGGTGCAGACGGTGGAGGATATCTTGGATGAGCTAGAGCAGTTGCCGTTGGGGGCGACGTCCGATGGGGGTGGATCGGGGAGCCAGCCTGAGGATTCCAAGGCGATGCAGTCAGGGCCAGCGGTGATCCTTTCCGATGTCGAGCGGCAGGTCTTGGAGGTGGTGACGACGGAACCCTCGCCGTTGGACCGCTTGGTCGAGCGGTTGGATCTGCCGGTTCGAGCGATTTCGGCGGCGTTGATCGGATTGGAGTTGAAACGGTGTATCCGAGCGTTGCCCGGGCAATCGTTCGCGAGAATTCCCTAACAGATTGGTCTCACAAAGGACGGTCCAAATCGGCCCGAAGATGCTCGGGAAGGGAGGATTGAGGACGGGGCAGGCGCAGGCGTAGCTGCATCGACCCGAGGGGCCACGGTCTGTGTTGAGTCTTCGATCGGAGAAGGCCGCTGCGGATGTGTCCTGAAGCAGGAGGCATCCGCAGGTGCGGACGCAGCCCTACTTGAAGAAGATCGGGATGACGAGGATGGCAACGATGTTGACCACCTTGATCATCGGGTTGATGGCGGGGCCGCTGGTGTCTTTGTAGGGATCGCCGACGGTGTCGCCAGTCACAGATGCTTGGTGAGCGGGGGAATGTTTGCCGCCGTGGTTCCCTTCTTCGATGAACTTCTTCGCATTGTCCCAGGCACCGCCCGAGGAGGTCATGGCAATTCCGACGAATAGCCCCGTGACGATCGTCCCAACGAGGACGCCTCCGAGAACGGTCGGTCCAAGAGCGGGTGTGGCTGCGACGGCTACCACAAAGCCCACTGGGAGAAGGGCGGGAAGGATCATCTCGCGGAGTGCGGCTTTCGTCACAATGTCCACGCAACGACCGTACTCTGGGGTGTCTTCTCCCTTGAGAATGCCGGGACGTTCGGCGAGTTGGCGGCGGACTTCTGTCACGACGGCGCCGGCGGCTTTTCCGACTGCATCCATACTGAATGCGGAGAACAGGAAGGGCAACAGACCACCGATGAAGAGTCCGATGAGGACCTTGGGATCGTTGAGGGAGAACTGGATGGCTGCTTCGCTGAACTTGTTGATGTGTTGCAGGTGCGCTTTGAGTTCTTCCACGTACGAACCGAAGAGCACGAGCGCGGCCAGTCCTGCGGATGCGATGGCGTACCCTTTTGTGACGGCTTTCATGGTGTTCCCAACGGCATCCAACTCATCCGTGATTGAGCGGACCTCTTTGGGGAGTCCGCTCATGACGGCGATGCCGCCCGCGTTGTCGGTGATCGGGCCGAAGGCATCCAGCGAGATGATGATGCCTGCCATGGAGAGCATTGCCATGACTGCGACTGCCACTCCGTAGAGGTGGCCGAAGTGGTACGACGAGAGGATGGCTCCACCGATGAAAAGGACGGGCAACGCGGTAGCGTGTTGGCCGATGGCGAGTCCTGCGATGATGTTGGTTGCGTGGCCCGTTTCGGAGGCCTTTGCGATCTTGCGAACCGGTCCGTACTCGGTGGACGTGTAGTAGTTGGTGATGGCCACCACAATACCGGTCATGAGGATCCCGACGAGCGCGCACGCATAGATCTGGGAGGCGGTGTGCTCCACGCCGTTGATTTGGAGTCCGTTGGCGAAGAGGCTGTTGGTGAGGGGGTAGAGGGCGCCTGCGGAAACGAGGCCGCTGACGGTGACGGCGGTGAGCAAAGCGCTTGCAGGTTTTCCGCCTGCGACATTCACGTAGAGGATACCTAGGACGGCGCCGAGGATCGAGATGCCTCCGAGAACGAAGGGGTAGACCAGCGCGGCTCCGCTGCCTTTGACGGTGAGTCCTGCGATGAGAACGGCGCCGATCAAAGAGACCGCGTAGGTTTCAAAAACGTCTGCAGCCATGCCGGCACAATCACCGACGTTGTCCCCGACGTTGTCGGCGATGGTGGCTGGGTTGCGAGGATCATCTTCGTCGAGGTTGCTTTCGATTTTCCCGACGAGGTCTGCGCCGACGTCGGCGGCTTTGGTATAGATACCGCCGCCGAGACGTGCGAAGACGCTGATGAGGCTTGCTCCTAGCGCGACGCCAATCAGGCAGTTGTCGATGCTGGCATTCTCGCCGAGGACCTTTTTCGTGCCGAGGGAGACGGCACCGACGGAGAGGAGGGCGAGGCCGACGACGAGGAGGCCTGTGACGGCTCCCCCGTTGAACGCTGCCTTCAGTGCGGGGTGTGTTCCGATGGTGGCGCTTTGGGCGGTGCGGACGTTTGCCAACACGGCCACGCGCATTCCGATGAAGCCGGCGGCCAGAGAGCAGACTGCCCCGAGGACAAATCCGATCGACGTCGCGGAATCGCGGGCCATGAACAGGACTCCTGCGATGATTGCGCCGATGACGCTGATGGAAGCCAACTGGCGGTTGAGGTAAGCGGCTGCACCTTCTTGGATTGCGCCGGCGATGGAGCGCATCTTTTCGGCTTCAATCTTCACTCCGAGGATGGAGCGGACGAGGAGCACGGCGATGATGAGACCAACGGCAGCGCATCCGATGGAGATCGCGATGCCGGAGTTCTCGAGCAGTTGACGGAGTGCGTCTTGAGACATGGTACGGGTTGGGGGGTTAGAGATGGAAAATCTTTCTGGGTAGGGGTAAAGGGCGTCAATGATGACGGCGTGCGCGCCGATGTGGAGCAAAAATCACGCGTGACGGGAAAGGATGGACAGGATCGCTTTTTGAGCGTGAAGCCGATTCTCGGCTTGATCGAAGATCGTGCGTGCGTGGCTTTCAAGGACTTCACCGGTGATCTCTTTTCCGCGGTAGGCTGGGAGACAATGCATGACCAATGCATGGGGCGCGGCGAGATCGACGATCTCTTTGGAGATCTGGTAAGGGGCGAGAGTCCGGAGCCGGTCGGCTGCCTCTGACTCTTTCCCCATGCTGACCCAAACGTCCGTGTAGAGAACATCGGCGCCGGCCACCGCGGCCTTGAGGTCGTCGGTGACAACGACGCGCGCGTTCGGGCCGAGGCTTCGTAGCAGAGAACCATCGGGTTGGAATTCTTTGGGTGCAGCGATCCGGAGTTCGAAGTCGAGTCGGGCCGCGGCCCAGAGCCACGAACGAGGGACGTTGCATGCGCCGTCGCCTACGAAGCATACGGACCGGCCTTCGACGCCGCCCAAGGTTTCACGGATGGTTTGGAGGTCGGCCAAGATCTGGCAGGGATGTTCATCGTCCGTGAGTGCATTGATGGTGGGGATTCCCGAGAACTCAGCGAAATCGACGACGTCCTGCTGTGCGAAGGTTCGGATGATGGCTCCGTGGAGCATGCGGCCCATGACACGTGCCGTGTCGCGGATGGGTTCGCCTCGGCCGAGTTGGATGTCATTTGCCGAGAGGAACATGACGTCGCCCCCGAGTTCACGCACTCCGACCTCGAACGAGACGCGTGTGCGCGTCGAGGATTTGCTGAAGATGAGTGCCCAGCATTGGCCGGTCAGAGGTTTTTCATCGTGCCGACCGCGCGTCGATTTCATGACCTCTGCCAGTTCGAGGACCTGATAGATCTGGTCCCTGTCCATGGATTCGATGGAAAGGAGGTTTCTCATGGGGTTGGTGGGTGGATTGGTTGGGTGGTCTGACTCTGTGAAACGGCTAGCGGATTTGGATGCCGTCGAGCACGGATTTGGTGATGCGCGTCGCCTCGTCGACCTCGGCACGGGTGACGTTGAGTGCGGGTAGCCAGCGGATTGTCGCTGGGGCGGATGGCACGGTGAGAAGACCGGCGGACTGCAGTCTTTCGACAACTGCCACGGCAGGAAGTTTTCCGGGTGGGAGCGTCAGGCTCTTGGCAAGCGCATCAGCGTTCAGTTCGGTCCCGACGAGAAGGCCATGTCCGCGCACCTCTTTGATGAGCGGATGGTGGAGTCCGCGGAGTTGGTCGAGGATGTAATCTCCGATGGATCGCGCGTTCTCCAAGAGGTCTTCGTCTTCGATGATGGAGAGAACTTCCAGAGCGCCACGGCTCACGAAAGGTGTTCCGCCGAAGGTGGTTCCGTGAGAGCCTGGTCCGAGAAGGTCGCAGAGCGGGATGCGGTCACCGGAGCGCAAGGTGATCTCGCGGTCGGTGATCCAGACGGCGCCGATGGGCAGCCCGCCTCCCAGTCCCTTCGCCCAGGAAACAGCATCGGGTTTCAGGTCTGGAGTGGAGAGTTCCCATCCGTGCCAGTGTCCGGTTCTGCCGAATCCCGCTTGGACCTCATCGAGCATCAGGAGGAGGTTGCGTTGTTTGGCGAGAGCAGCGGCACCTGCCAGAAAATCGTGGGAAGCGGCGCGGATCCCACTTTCACCTTGGATGGCCTCGGTGAGGATGGCTGCTGCGGATCGGTCTTCGAGGACGGCGGTCCGGAGGGCGGCGAGGTCGTTGAACGGGACGTTCTTGAACCCTTGCGCGAGCGGATCAAAACCGTGACGTACCTTCTCTTGGCCTGTGGCGGCAATCCCTGCGAGCGTGCGTCCGTGGAAGGAGTTCAGCATCGAGTAGACGGTGAACTTTGCTGGCGGAGTGGTGTCTTGGTCGCCTGCGGGTTGTGGAAGCGAGTCGGAGAACCCGATCGCTTGGTTGCCGAATTTGCGCGCCAGTTTGTAAAGCGCCTCGTTCGCTTCAGCGCCGGAGTTGCAGAAAAAAACTTTTCCGTGCCCGCCCATGAGGCGGACGATCCGCTCTGCAAGCAGTGCTTGTGGGCGGGATAGATAAAGGTTCGAGACGTGGAGGAGTTCGTTCGCTTGTTCGGTGATGGCGAGGGTCAACCTTGGGTGAGCGTGGCCCACTGATGTGACGGCGATGCCGCTTCCGAAGTCGAGGTAACGCCGTCCGTCCTCGTCCCAGACTTCGCGACCTGCACCGTGACGGAGGCGAAGATCGAAGCGGCCGTACGTGGGTACGACATAACGATCGAAAAGGTCGCGCGTGGGGTGTGATCCGGACATGTCCATGGCGTTTGGGGAAACGGTTGATGTTACGTTGTGAGATGGTGGTGAAAAGCAAAAGGTCGGTTGACTTGGGGCCTTCGGGGGGCGTCTGGCGGCGCGCGCAAGCGAAGAATTGCTGGGAGGGCGGCGAGTTGGGTTGGTGCAGGGTGGCGAGGGAACGGCGACTGGAACCTGCGGCATCTTTTGGGGGGAGCATCCTACGGGTTGGATGGTCTGGGTCTGGTTGATGCTTTTGGTTCAGGCGGAAACCATGAAATCGTTGTTCGCTTGTTTGCTGGTGGTGTCTTCGACTGTTGTCGCGCAGTCGCCGTACGGGAACCTTCCTGAGGCCAAGCCTCCCTATTACCGAGTGCGCTACGAGGCGTCGGAGCGGGCCGGTGAGCTCATTTTTCCGGTGACCTACACCGTGTGGGTGCCGGCTGGGGTGAAAACACTTCGTGGTGTGATTGTGCATCAGCATGGGTGCGGGGAGGGGTCGTGCAAGTCGGGTCAGACGGGTGCTTACGATCTGCACTGGCAGGCGCTTGCGAGGAAGCATGGGTGCGCCCTGATGAGCCCTTCGTATGAGCAGCCGGAGAAAGCGAACTGTCAGATGTGGTGTGATCCGCGGAACGGATCGGATGCAGCGTATCAGCGTGCGTTGAAGGAGTTGGGTGCGGCGAGTGGGCATCCCGAGATGGCGGCGGTCCCGTGGGCATTGTGGGGCCACAGCGGGGGCGGACATTGGGCGGGAGGCATGGCGTTGCTGCATCCGGATCGTGTGGCGGCGGCGTGGTTGCGGTCAGGGGTGCCGATGGTGCGCGCGGTGGAAGGGAAACCGCAGCCGTACGAAATTCCTGAAGCAGCGTTGAAGGTTCCGTTGATGTGCAATCTGGGGACCAAGGAAGGTGTCACGGTCAAGGACGGGCGATTTGCTGGGGTGTGGACAGGAGTTGAGACGTTCTTCACGGAGATGCGGTCCCGCGGGGCGTTGCTTGGTGTTTCCGTGGATCCACTGACGAGCCATGAGTGCGGTAATCAGCGGTATTTGGCGATCCCGTGGTTTGATGCGTGTTTGGAGGCTCGATTGCCGAAGGCGGGTGCTCGGTTGGAGGAGATGGGTGCAGGAACTTCGTGGGTGGCTCCGCTCCATGCAGGAGCAGGCGAGGTCACTGATGCGGTGGAGGCGAAGCGCTTCAGCGGTGAATTGAAGCGGAGCGTTTGGTTGCCGGGTGAAGTGGTGGCGAAGATGTGGGCGCGTTATGAGAAAGACACGGGCATCGAGGACAAGACCCCGCCTCCGGCTCCACGAGACGTGCGAGTTCAGGGGAATGAGGTGACGTGGGACGCAGACGCGGACCTTGAGAGCGGGTTGGCGGGGTTCGTGATTGAACGGGATGGCAAGTTTTTGGCGAACGTACCGGAGCAGCCGAAGAACCCGTTCGGTAGGCCGCTTTTCCAAAACCTGCAGTACAGTGACACGCCTTCGAATCCTTTGGTGCGCATGCAGTTCACGGACACCAAGCAAGAGTCAGGGCGGCAGCACCGTTACCGGGTGATTTCGGTCAACACGGCGGGTCTTCGCTCCGAGTGAGGTGTTCCAAAATATTTTCAGCGATGAAGTCGTGGATCCTTCGGCGTTGGGTGCTGGTTTTTGTTTCCTTCTGCGGTGCAGGCTCTTGGGCGGATCCTCGGGCTGAGATTGTCGAGGACGGGAAAGGTGGCCTGCACGTGAAAATGTCAGGAAAGCCCTTCGCATCGTATGTCGTGGATCAAGCGAACAAGCCTTACCTGTGGCCTGTCTATGGTCCCAGTGGTAAGGCGATGACTCGGGCCTATCCGATGCGACGAGACGACCACGAGGCGGGAACCCAGAGGGATCATGTACACCATCGAGGGATCCTTTTCGGGCATGAGAGTATCGGGGGGGCGGGGTGGAAATTTCCGTCGAAATGGGATGCCGATGCGGAGGGGCGTGAGGTGCGTGGCGGTGGCGACACCTGGCATGAGCGGTTGACGTTCGAGGAGTTTTTGTCCGCTCCGAAGACGGCTATGATGGGGCGGATCAGGTTGCAGTATTTGGGAGGCATCCGGCATGTCGGGTACAAGCGTCGTGAGGTCTTGGACGGGAGAGTGGTGGTTGCTGCGGAGTGCGAGTATTTGGATCGGACGGGCACGCGATATCTTGTCGAAGTCCGGACGATGACATTCCGCGAGGGGAATGGTTCGCGGATGATCGATTTCGATCAGGAGTTTCGGGCGCCGGATGGCCCGATCCGATTCGATGACCGGAAGGACGCAGGGTTATCGATCCGTGTTCCGGCGAGCATGGCGGTGGATTCGGGGATGGGAGGGCGCGTGGTGAATGCGGAGGGTGTGATGGACAAGGAGGCGTGGTCGAAGCGATCTGTCTGGTGCGATTACAACGGTCTGGTGGGGGGGGAGCGTTCGGGAATTGCGATCTTGAATCATCCTTCAAGCCATGGGCATCCGACGCGGTGGCATGTGCGCACTTACGGTCTGTTCTCCGCAAATGCGTTCATGGTTGATGGAGCGGTCGACTTGGCGCGCGGACAGGTGATGCGGTTGCATCATCGGTTCATTTTCCATCTGGGAGATGAGAAAGAGGCTGGGATTGCCGATCGTTATCGAGAGTACGCGGCGGAGGCGCGCTAGGGCGACGATTGCGCGTGCAATCCGTGGGGTTGTGCCCCACTGGATCGACT
>CAZAZT010000071.1:0-20146 GCA_964489645.1 uncultured Chthoniobacteraceae bacterium
TAAAAAATCAGCGGCCCCAGCTTCCACCCGGAAGCCAGGGCCGCCTACTCCACCCCGGAGATCTTTGACGCTCAGTCGCGCACTTCGTCGCGAGCTCAGGAACGTCGACGCTTGAGGAAGCGTGTGTTTTCCCGTGTATCGTCGCGGATCGCCGTTTGGATGTATTTTTTTGTCAAAAAGTGAACTTTTTCAATCGAGCGTGAGGAGAGTGAGCTTCGAGCCATCTTTCACCAGGAACCGGCCGTTGTCGTAAGCTGGTGAGGCCCACGTCTTCGCGCACAGCTGGAGACGAGCCACCTCTTTGAAGGCTGAGCCGTCGGCTTGGGCCACGAGCAGTTCGCCGTTGGAGTTGAGCGCGAACACCTTGTCGTTGATCACGCTGATGCTGGCGTAGTCACCCATCCCTGGGGCTTTCCAGCGCTCGGCGCCGTCTGCCGCGTTGAGACAAACGAGGTCGCACTTGCTTCCCGGTCCGATGGTGAAGATGAGGTTGCCGGATTGCGTGGGTGTGCCGATGACGGTCTTGATGTCCTTGTTCTCCCAAGCCTTCGTGATGGCCTGCTCGGGCGCATTGCCGCTGATGAGGTAGCGGATGGTGCCGATATTTGTGGAGGCGATCGTGACAGTGTTCCCATCGATCACAGGAGTCGCCACATTCCGTTTTGCGCCGGTTTTGACGATCTCGCGCCACAGGATTTTGCCGGTTTTGACATCGACCCCCATCATGGCATCGCCGGTCAGGTGGACCGCTTGGCGGACTCCTGCGAGGGTTCCGACGACCACGCTCGAATACGCGGTGTTGTCGGATCCTGCCGCCCACTTCTTCTGTCCTTTCACCTTGTCGAACGCGATGAGTGTGCCGTTCTCAGGGCTTCCGACGGGGATGAAGATGAGGTCGCCATCGATCACGGCGGATCCATTGTTGCCATGGCGGCGTGCAGCGGTCTCCTTCGAGCCGGGGTCGGGGCTTTTGTTGCCGAACCACTTGGCTCCGAAGTCCTTTTCGAAGCTGATTGCCCAGAGCTGCTTCCCGTCCTTGAGCGAATAGCATTTGAACTCACCACCGCACGACTGTGCGTACACGCGGTCTCCATCCACGAGTGGCGTGCTGCGTGGACCTTCCCCGTAGGCGTTCTGGAACTCCACCATAGGGCCGACCTCGGCTTTCCAGCGTTGCTTGCCGGTCTTGAGATCCAGCACATGGATCGTTTCCTGACCGTCGATACCGTCCATGTAGATGGCGTTATCGCCCACGATCAGTGGAGAGCTTTGGCCCGGACCTACCTCGATTTGCCAAAGGATCTTAGGGTCGGCGTTGATCTTATTGAAAGGGTGCGCGGGATCCTTGACCACGGCGGTGCGTTCTGGACCTCTCCACTGCGGCCAGTCGGCATGGGAGGGGATGAGGGAGGCGGCGACCGCGGTGAGCAGAGCGAGTTGGGCTGGGATTTTCACGGGGACAACCACTGCACGGTCTGTGCCGCGGCGCTTGTTCCGTGGGTGGGGGCGTTTAGCCGAGCACGAAGCGGCCGTTCTTGCGCTGGGTCACTTTGAGCGGGGCGCCAAACGCGGCGGAAAGCGTGCGACTGGTGACCACATCTTGCAGTGGCCCCGCGGCGAAGGTCTGTCCGTTCTTCAGGATCATCGCGTGGGAAAAGCCTGGGGCGATCTCTTCCACATGATGCGTGATGAGGACGAGTGATGTTCCGCTGTCCGGATGGAAAAGGGGGGCAAGTGTCTCGAGAAAGCGTTCTCTTGCGAGTGGGTCGAGGCCTGCACAGGGTTCGTCGAGGATGAGAAGGCGCGGGCGATTGATGAGGGCTCTGGCGATGAGCACGCGCTGACGTTCCCCTTGGGAAAGGGCGCACCAAGGACGGTTCACCAGGTGGGCGAGATCGTTGGCCCGGAGGAGGGTGCGGGCCTTCGCGAGTTCCGTGCGCGTGGGCGGTTCCCAGAGATTGAATCCTGCGCGAAGCCCGCTCACGACCACTTCCATCACGGGCTCATCTTCTGCAACAAATGCAGCGGCTTGCGCGGAAACGATCCCAAGGAATTTCCGGAGATCGCGCCAGTCACTGATCCCGTGTTTGGAACCGAGCACTTCGACGTCTCCGTCGGTCGGTGTCACAAGCCCCGACAGTGCGGCGAGAAGCGAGGTCTTGCCACAGCCGTTGGGTCCGAGGACGACCCAATGTTCTCGTTCGTGGACGCTCCAATCGACCCCGTCCAAGACGCGGACAGGGCCGCGCGAGACCTTCAGCCCTGAGACTTGGAGGATGGGAGACCGACTGCTGGTAGGGCGTGGCTTGTGCATGTCGATCAGCCCTCGATGGCGCGGACGGCGCGGGTTTTGTCGAGGCGCAGGATGTCGCCGGGATTCACGGAGAGAGCGGCCTTCGGATCGGTGATCTTTTCCGACCGAAGTTGGATGCTTCCTTGTTCGACGAGTCGCCGGAGATCGGAGCGTGAGCGCGTGATCTGGTAGCCGGTCTGGTAGGCGGCAGCGGCTGCTGAGAGGATGTCGGTGGAGAGGATGGATGCGGGGATCCCGGGAAGATCGGCATCTTCCAAGTTCTTCTTGGAGAATCGGGTGTTGAAGTCGTTGAGCGCCTCGGTTGCAGCGTCGTTCCCGTGGTACCGCTCGACGAGACGGCGCGCGAGTTCCTTTTTCGCATCCATGGGATGGCCCTCGGGTTGAGGCGTTCCGAGGAGGAGGAGATAGTACTTGGCCATGAGTTCGTCCGAGATGCTCATGAGTTTTCCGAACATGGTGGTCGGGGGCTCGGAGACGCCGACATAGTTATTGAGGCTCTTGGACATCTTGTTGACGCCGTCGAGTCCCTCGAGGAGGGGCATCAGCATGACGACCTGCTCGGGTTGCCCTTCTTCACGTTGGAGGTCTCTGCCGACGAGGATGTTGAAGAGTTGGTCGGTCCCGCCGAGTTCGACATCGGCTTGGACCATGACGGAGTCCCATCCCTGGATGATGGGGTATTGCACCTCGTGGAGGCGGACGGAATCGCCGCGTTCGACGCGGTTCCTGAAGTCCTCGCGATGGAGCATCTGTTGTAGGGTGACGCGGCTGTTGAGGCGGATGACGTCCACGAAGGACATCTTGGAGAACCAGTCACCGTTGAAGACGACTTTGGTGCGGTCGCGGTCGAGGATCTTGAATGCTTGTTCGCGGAAGGATTCGGCGTTTTGGAGGACTTCCTCACGGCTGAGTTGGGGGCGGGTTTTGGAGCGGCCTGAGGGGTCGCCGATCATGGCGGTGAAGTCGCCGATGATGAGCACCGCTTGGTGTCCAAGTTCTTGGAATTGGCGGAGCTTCTCGAGGCAGACAGTGAATCCGAGGTGGATGTCTGGCGCGGTGGGATCGACGCCAAGTTTGACGTTGAGGGGGCGACCGAGGCGGAGTTTTGTGAGGAGTTCCTGTTCGGAGAGGATCTTCGCTGTGCCGCGGCTGAGCGCTTCGAGTTGGGATTCGGGAGTCTGCATGGGGAAAGGGAAGGTGAACCGGTCATGTAAACGGTTCGATACGAAAACCGGAAGCCCGGAAGCGGTGTGGCATTCCGGGAGCGACGGATCGGTGGACGGGCGGGTGTCGCGTCAGCGTGAGCCGACGCGGTACAGGGCGGTTTTGGAGCGGAGGATGAGATCGTTTCCGTCGACGGCGGGCGAGGCCATGAAACCGCTCTCGAACTTGCCTTCGCCGAGGAGTTTGAACTCCCGTTCGGGAGCGATGGTGGTGGCTTTTCCCTCTTCGTTGAGCAGGACGATCTTCCCATCGGCCAAGATGGGCGATGCGGAAAAGTTTCCTCCAACCCGTTGGCTCCAAACGACTTCACCGGATGCGGCCTCGATGCATGAGCCGATCCCTGCATCGTCGATCATGAACAGGAGCCCGTTCAGATGGATCAGGCTGGGTTTGTTGGCGACGCCCTTCGAGATGCGCCATGCGACATCGGAGTCTGGGACGAGTCCGTCGGTCGGGGTTTTGAGCGCGATCAGTTGTCCTTTACCAAATCCGGTCTGGATGAAGATGCGGCCATCGGCGACGACGGGGCGTGTGCTTGCGCTGTGTTGTGCGCGCTCTTCGAATCGCCAGAGTTCTTTGCCGGTTGCGGGGTCGTAGCCGTAGTGGGCTTTTGCGCCGCTGGAGACGAGGACGGGTTTTCCGTTGAGGGTGGCGATGAGTGGGGTTGCGAACGCCTTCCTGTAGTCGCCATCGCCTGAGGGTTTTCCTTTGCCGTCGAGATCTTTGTAATCCACGGACCGATCCGTTTTCCAGACGGTCTTGCCGGTCTTGCGGTCGAGGGCGACGACGAACTGGAAGTCGCTGCCGTCGAAGTTCATGATGAGCAGGTTGTTCCAGAGGATGGGGCTGGAACCTGCTCCGCGGAAATGGTTGCAGACGAAATCGGTGCGTTGCCAGAGGACGTTTCCGGAGCGTGCATCGAGCGCCGCGGTTCCTGGCGATCCGAAAGTCACGTAAACAACTCCGTCGGCAGCGACAGCGGTTGGGGAGGCGTAGCTGTTGAACTTATGGCAGAACTGAGGGGTATCGACGGTGAACAGCACTTTATCGAGGACCACTTTTCCTGAGTCCTTTTCGAGGGCGAGAACCGAGAGTTTTGTGCCGTCTTCGGTGGCGGTGGTGAGCCAGATGCGGTCGGCCACGACAATGGGGGAGGACCATCCTTTGCCGTGGATTTCGGTCTTCCACTTCACGTTCTGGTCCTCTCCGAGCGTGGTCGGGACGCCTTTTGCCCACGGGGCTGTACCGTCGGTGTTGGGTCCGCGGAACTCCGACCAATCCGCTGCGAAGGAGGTTGAGAGGCCGATGAGTGCGGTGAGGGGGAGTGCGCGGAGGAGTGGATGGATGTGCATGACCGAATGTTTGTTCAGGGTTGTTTCCGCCGAAGTAGCCAAGGGCGTGCCGCCGGGCACGGTTCACGCGCCATCGAGGCGGCGGGCTGGTTACGCGGAGATCGCCTTGAGGCGCGGCGTGTCGGCGTGAGGAAGCGCGACCGTGTCGATAAACGAGACAAGCCCCGTGGCGACGTCGTAGAAGGCGCCAACGATCGCGATCTCACCCTTGCGTTCCAT
The DNA here is from genome assembly GCA_964489645.1 of uncultured Chthoniobacteraceae bacterium. Taxonomy (GTDB): domain Bacteria; phylum Verrucomicrobiota; class Verrucomicrobiia; order Chthoniobacterales; family Chthoniobacteraceae; genus JBEEPE01. The sequence goes on from CAZAZT010000071.1 coordinate 5,110, forward strand.
GTCGCGGAGGGTGGTGCTGCGTTCGCGCAGGACGGCGATGGTGTGGGACACGTTCTTGCGGGACACCCCGTCGGCGAAGGCCGTTTTTCTGGCGGCGCCCCACTGCAGCGTGGATTCGGAGGGTGAGACCTCGATGGACGATTGGATCTCGCCAATCAGGGTGGAAAGGTTTTCGCATCCCGTTACCTCGGAGATGGATGTGCTGGACCCGAAAAGGTCGACGGCGGCTTTCACCGCGCCGCAGGAGCTGTGGCCCATGACGACGACCAGTTTTGCACCTGCACAGCGGCATGCGTACTCGATGCTGCCGAGGACTTTGTCTTTTGCGACGTTGCCAGCGACGCGAACGCTGAAGATGTCGCCGAGGCCGAGGTCGAAGACGAACTCGCTGGGGGTCCGGGAGTCGATGCAACTGAGGACGACGGCCATGGGATATTGCCCTGCGGCGGTTGCGTCGACCTGGCGACCGAAATCGCGGGTGAGGCGTTCACCTGAGCGGAATCGTTCATTCCCTTCCTTGAGAACATTGAGGACTGCGGTGGGGGTCAGTGAGCTCTGGAGTTCGCGGGTGGTGTGGTCCACGTAATGGATCCGGTCCTCGAACTTCGGGTACATCTCGCGGAACCCGACCATGCTGAGTTCGACTCCGTGTGCGGCGGCGATGGTGGACCGGAAATCATCGATGAAATCGAGGACATCCGGATCGATGTAGTCGGTGTGACGGGCGTCGAGCAGGACGTGCCCGCCGCGAGGGACTTCGCGGAGGATCTTTTCGAGGGCGGCTTTGCTGAGATAACTGACCTGGTTGGCGAGTTCGATGCGGAGCACTTCACCGGAAGCGTGACGTTCGATGATCCGGCGGATGGGGCGACGCATGTTGCTGTGGAGGATGAATCCGACGCTGGTGGCGGATCCGATGAGAATCCCGATCAGCAGATCGGTGAGGAGGATTCCGATGATGGTGGTGATGAAGGGAACGAACTGGCTTTTCCCTTCGTTCCACATTTGGCGGAACAGTGAGGGGCTGGCGAGTTTGAGTCCGGTGACGAGGAGGATGGCGCCGAGGGCGGAGAGGGGGATCCGGTTGAGCAGGTTGGGGATGAGGAGGACACTCAGGGCGAGAAGGGCGCCATGGAAGATGGTGCTGACCTTTGTTTTCCCGCCGGCGTTGACGTTGACGCTGCTGCGGACGATCACCGAGGTCACGGGGAGACCTCCGAGGAAGCCGGAGACGACATTGCCGACACCTTGTGCGAGCAGTTCGCGATTGGGGGGAGACACGCGCTGTTCGGGGTCCAGTTTGTCGACGGCTTCGAGGTTGAGCAGGGTTTCGAGAGAGGCCACAACCGCGATGGTGATGCCGCCGATGTAGACATGGGGTTGGAGGAATGCGGCGAGGTTGGGGAAGGTGAGGAGTGACGCGATCCCTTGGCCTGATTGGATGACGGGAACTTGGACTAGATGAGACGCATCGATGGCGAGGTTGCCCCCGAGATTCTTGAACATCTCTTGGGCAGCGATTCCGAGGAGGACCACGATGAGGGGAGCGGGGATGGGAGTGCGGCTGAGGCGTTTGGATTTGCCCCAGAGGAAGAGGAGCACGGTGGCAGACAGGCCGATGATCAGGGCGCCCTCCTGAACGTCGCCCATGGACTGCCAGATCTCGGAGAAAGTGTTACTTCCGTCGGGTTGGCTGAACGACATCTCGCCTTCGGGATCGGGGTCATGTCCAACGACGTGTGGGACTTGTTTAAGGACGAGGATGACCCCGATGGCGGCGAGAAGTCCTTTGATGACACTCGAGGGGAAGAAGGCTGCGATGAATCCTTGGCGAAAGAGGCCGAGCAATATCTGGATAACGCCTGCCACCACGACGGCGGCGAGGAACGCCTCAAAGGAGCCGAGCTTTGCGATCTGGGCTGCGACGATCGCCGTGAGGCCCGCTGCGGGCCCGCTGACGCTGAGGGGAGACCCGCTGAGGAGACCGACGACAAGTCCACCGGCGACACCGGCGATGATTCCCGAGAAGAGGGGGGCATTTGATGCAAGGGCAACGCCGAGGCACAGCGGAAGTGCGACGAGGAACACGACGAGGCCTGCGGTGAGGTCGCGACCGATGGATCGGTTTGGGGGTTGGCTGGTCATGGGTTCGAAGAGGGGTATCAACCCTTCATTGTCGTGCCGAATCGACCACTGTGCACGGTCACATCTGTTAATGCGCGGGTGGTGGTCTCAGAACTCGCTGCTTTCCCACGGGAGATGTCTTCCGCATACTTCGCGGTTCTGCTGAAACGGCCGAACCTGTCCTTGATCTTATGTCCGACCTCCGCACCCGAAACTTTTGCATCATCGCCCATATTGACCATGGCAAGACGACCTTGTCAGACCGGTTGCTGGACTTCACTGGGACGATTGAGAAGCGCGAGGCGCAGGACCAGTTGCTTGATGCGATGGATCTGGAGCGTGAGCGCGGCATCACGATCAAGGCGCATCCGGTGACGATGAATTACCGGGCGAAGGATGGGGTTCTTTACAAGCTGAACCTGATGGACACGCCGGGGCATGTGGATTTTGCGTATGAGGTTTCCCGATCTTTGGCGGCGTGCGAGGGCGCGCTTTTGATCGTGGACGCGGCTCAGGGGGTGGAGGCGCAGACGGTTGCCAACGTGCATCTTGCGATGAAGCAGGGGCTGACCTTGGTGCCGGTGATCAACAAGATCGATCTTCCGAACTCGGATATCCCGAATGTGAAGCGGCAGTTGGAGGAGATCATCGCGATCCCGGCGGACGATGCGATTCTGGCGAGCGCGAAGGCAGGGATTGGGATCGAGGACATCTTGGAGGCGGTGGTGGCTCGGATCCCGCCTCCGGCGAACCATGCGGATGCGCGTTTGCGTGCGCTGGTGTTCGACTCGGCTTTTGACACGTACCGCGGCGTGGTGACGTACGTGCGGGTCGTGGATGGTTCGGTGAAGGCGGGGGATTCGGTGAAGTTGATGGCGACCAATCGTCCGTATGAGGTGAAGGAGGTGGGGGTGTTCAAGCCGACCCATCCGAAGTTCGTCCAGCAACCTCAGTTGGGGCCGGGGGACGTGGGGTATGTGATCGCGAACATCAAGGCGTCTTCGGAGGTGAAGGTGGGGGACACGATGACGGGAGGGCGGTTGTCGGCGACCGAGCAGTTGCCGGGTTTCCAGGAGATCCAGCCGATGGTCTACAGCGGGATCTACCCGATCAACACGGCGGACTTCGAACATCTGAAGGCGGCGATGGCCAAGCTACAGTTGAACGACTCGGCATTCGTCTATCAGGCGGAGAGTTCTGTCGCGTTGGGGTTTGGATTCCGGTGCGGCTTTTTGGGGCTTTTGCACATGGAGATCATCCAGGAGCGGTTACGGCGTGAGTTCAACATGGACATCATCGCGACGTATCCGTCGGTGATCTACGAGGTGGAGAAGACGAACGGGGAAGTCTTGTTGGTGGACAATCCGGAGCATTTACCGGATCCGAGTGTCATCGGGGAGATCCGAGAACCGATGGTGCGCGCGTTCCTGATGATCCCGAACGATTACATCTCTCCGCTGATGCAGTTGATCCTCGAGAAGCGAGGTGAGGTGAAACACACGGAATCGTTGGACACGCGCAGGGTGATGTTGACCACAGAACTGCCTCTGAACGAGATTCTTGTGGATTTCGTCGACAAGATCAAATCGATCACGCGAGGCTATGGGTCGATGGATTACGAGCACGCGGGGTATCGGACCTCGAAGCTGGTGAAGTTGGACATGTTGGTGAATGGGGAACCGGTTGATGCGTTCTCTTGCATCGTGCATCGAGACAAGGCGGAGGCGCGGGGGCGCGCATTGGCATCCAAGCTCAAGGAGGTGATCCCGTCGCAGTTGTTCCAGGTGGCGATCCAGGCGGCCATCGGGGGCAAGATCATCGCGCGTGAGTCGGTATCGGCTCAGCGGAAGAATGTGACGGCTAAGTGTTACGGCGGTGATATTTCGCGGAAGCGCAAGCTGTTGGAGAAGCAGAAGGAAGGGAAGAAGCGGATGAAGGCGATCGGACGGGTGAACATCCCGCAGGAAGCGTTCATCGAGGTCCTGAAGACGAACTGACGCGGCGCGCGTCCATTTGACGGTGCGTTTTCGCGTTCTCGTGATCGGCAAGCCGGCGTTGGGTTTTGCGAAGGCAGGCATTGCGGAGTATTTGCCGCGCCTACAGCGTTTTGGCGTGTGTGAGTTGGAGTTCTTGAAGGGGGGAAACCGTGAGGACGAAGGGACAGCGTTGTTGAAGCGGAGTGAGGGGATGTTCCGGGTGGTGCTGGATGAGCGCGGTGCGCAGTGGAACAGTCGAGGGTTCTCGGGTTGGTTGGGTCGAGTGGAGGAGGAGATCGGCGGTGGTGGGGAGATCGCATTCTTGGTGGGTGGCGCGGACGGGCATTCGGAGGAGGTCCGAGGGGCGGCTCGACAGTTATGGGCGTTGGGGCCGATGACGATGCAGCATGAGCTTGCGTTGGTGGTCCTGCTCGAGCAGTTGTACCGTGCGCGAACGTTGCGGGCGGGATTGCCGTATCATCGGGACTGAGGTTCCAGCCCCGAGGGGACGGAGATGTGGGCGTGGCTGACGAAAGGGTTTACCGCTTGTTCCGAGGACGTCAGATTAGGGGGATGCTGCATGTGACGGTCCTTCGGAGTGGGAGTTCGGGAAATTGTTCGCTGGTGGAATACGGCGACACTCGGATCCTTGTGGATGTTGGATTATCGGCGAAACGGACTGCGGAGATCCTGCGCGAGAAGGGGGTTGAGCCTGAGACGCTGACCGGCATCTTGGTGACGCACGAGCATGATGATCATGCTGCCGGTTTGGCTGTTTGGTCGTCGCGTCATGGCACGCCGGTCTATGCGAACACGTTGACGGCGGGGGCGATCCGATTTCAGGCGAAGCGCGAGGTGAAGATCCCGTTCCGGATGTTCCAGACGGGAGCGGCGTTTGAGGTGGGTGGCGTCGGGGTCCAGAGTTTCTCGATTCCGCATGATGCATCCGATCCGGTGGGGTTTGTGGTGAGCGCTGGGGGTGCCTCGGTGGGATTTTTGACGGATCTGGGATATGCGACGGGTTTGGTGCGTCAGCGCGTGAGCGAGGTGGACACGTTGGTGATCGAATCGAACCATGATGAGCGGTTGTTATTGAACGACGTGAAGCGTCCTTGGTCGGTGAGACAGCGGATCTCTTCTCGGCACGGACATCTTTCGAATGATGCCGCGAGCGAGGTATTGGCGGGATTGGCAGGGGGGAGGTTACGGCGGGCGGTGCTTGGGCATTTGAGCCGGGATCTGAACACGCCTGAGATTGCATTGCGCACTGCTCGGGAGCGTTTGGGGCGTGAGACGGGTGGGGGAGATATCGAGTTGCTGATCGCGAGTGCGGACAGCAGTACGGCTCGGTTGCAGGTGGCTTGATTTCAACTTTATATGAACAAAGAACAGCATGCGGCTTTTCTTGCGGCGGCCGAACGGGCTGAGTGGGTGCCTGCTTCGTTATTGGAGCGGGCGGATCTTGGGTCGATTTTTGGGGATGATGCTCCGGTGGAGGTGGATCTTGGGTGCGGTGATGGAGGCTTCATCACGGGGATGGCGCAACGGTTTCCTGAGAGGAACTTTCTTGGTACGGAGCGATTGCTGGGGCGAGTGGAGAAGGTGGCGCGAGGTGCGGCGCGACTCGGTTTGAAGAACCTCCGGGTCGTGCGATTGGAGAGCAGTTACGTGGTGAAATACCTTCTGCCACAGGGCTCTGTGGAGACGGCGTACGTCCTGTTCCCTGATCCGTGGCCGAAACGCCATCATCATCCTCGGCGGTTGTTCCAGCCCCCGTTCGTGGATGATGTGCGGCATCTGTTGAAAGTAGGTGGCCTGCTGCGGGTAAAGACGGACGATCTTCCTTATTTCCAATGGATGGAAAAAGTGATCGCGGATGCGCCTGGGTGGGAGCGTGTTGATTGGCCTCAATCTGCGGATGAAGTGATGACCGATTTTGAGCGGCGCTTTGTGGCGCAGGGGCTGCCGATCAACCGGGTGTGTTTACGGCGTGTTGAGTGAGGATGGGCGCTGGCATCTTCATCGGTGTGGGCACGGGGCCGGGCGGGGAGGGGCTGATCCCGGTGGCTGCGTGGGAGGCGGTGCAGTCTGCGAGATGGGTCTATTTACCACGTGCCCGAGGGGCGGAAGGGTCGGTGGCGACATTGGGGCTTCCGGGGGAGATCCCGCGGGAGCGGATCGTGGAGGTGGAGTTCGACATGGCGTTGGAGCATGCCTCGTTGGTGGAGCGATATGGTGCTATGGCTGAGGGGATTGTTGCAACATTGCTTGCGGGCGAGGATGTCGCGTATCTGACGCTTGGGGACACTTCGACGTACTCGACGTTCAACTATGCGTTGAAGGCGGTGAAGGAGCGGATGCCAGAGGTGCGCGTGCGGGTTTTCCCTGGTGTGACGAGTTACGCTGCGCTCGCTGCGGAGAGCGGGTTCTCTTTGGGTGAGAAGAAGGAGCGGGTATTGATTCTGCCGTGTCCGGAGACGCGGGAGGAGTTTCGTGTGCATGTTCTGGCGCACCACGTCGTGGTGGTGATGAAGATGGGACCTCGTCTTGGATGGGTGCTTGAGGTGTTGCGAGAGGAGGGGCTACTGGAGCACTCGTATCTTGGGAGCCGCGTCGGCATGGAGGGCGAGGTGTTGTTGCGGGGGAGTTCGATTGCGGAACATCCAGGTGGGCGGCTCGGATACTTTTCGACGCTTCTGGTGAGGAATGTACATTTGCAGGAGCGATGAAGATCACTTTTGTTGGAGCAGGGCCGGGAGCTGCGGACTTGATCACGGTGCGCGGTGCGCGGGCATTGGCAGAGGCTGATGCGGTGATGTACGCGGGTTCGTTGGTGAGTGTTGGGATGCTCACGCATTGTCGGGATGGGGTGACTGTTTTTGATTCATCCGCGATGGATTCGGAGGCGCAGCGCGAAGTCTACCGACAGGCGGTGCGCGAAGATTGGAATCTGGTGCGATTGCATTCTGGCGATCCGGCGATTTACGGAGCCGTCCTTGAGCAGATGCGTTTTTTGGACGAGGAGGGATTGGGATACGAGGTGATCCCTGGGGTGTCGTCGTTCACGGCTGCCGCGGCTGCGTTGAAAGTGCCTCTCACGCAGGCGGGTGCTGCACAGACCATCATCATCACGCGGAGTGCGGGACGCGCTTCACCGATTGCAGCGGGACAGTCGATTGCGGAGTTGGCTGGTCATGGGGCGACGATGTGCGTTTTTTTGTCGGGTGCGCTTCTGGCGGATACGGTCGCGGAGCTGTTACGGGGCTATGGAGAGGAAACGCCGGTGGCGTTGGTGCGGAAGGTGAGTTGGGCTGAGGAGGAGATGTACCGCGGGACATTGGCAGGGCTTCGTGATCAGCCGCCAGAAGGTGATTGGCGTCTTTCGACCATGATGATTGTTGGGGATGTGGTTGCGGGTCGGGAGGTGATGGCGTCGCGTCTTTATGACCCGGAGTATGGGCACCGGTTTCGTAAGGCCCGGAAGGAGTGAGGGAGATGGATACCGTGAGCGGCTCGGGTCGACTGTTGGTGTATGGGGTTCGTGGGTTGGGCGATGGGTTGTTGGAGCGATTGCGTGAAGCGGGGAGATGGAACTCGAGTGTGGAATTCGTGGTGGGCGCCGTGGGCGGTGGATCTGAGGCTTTCAGAGCCGTTTATGAATCTGCGGTGAGCGGCGATGTCATCCTGTTCGTCGGGGCGTGTGGGATTGCGGTGCGGTTCCTGGATGGGCTCTTGCGCGCCAAGCGTACGGATCCGGCGGTCCTTGTGTTGGACGATGCAGCGCGTCACTGCGTGGTCTTGGTAGGAGGACATGAGGGAGGGGGGAACCGCATGGCGTATCGGGTGGCTGAGTTGACGGGAGCGGTACCGGTGGTGACAACGGCGTCGGAGGCGCTTCGTCCGGTGGTGCTGGGCGTGGGGTCGCGGCGAGGGGTTGCATTGTCGGTTTTTGTGGAATGTTTCGAGCAAGCTGGGGAACGGTACGGGGTGACGCTGGATGCGGTGCGTGAGGTGGTGACGGTGGACGTCAAAAAGGATGAGCGCGGCTTGCGTGAGTGGGTTGAACGCGTCGGAATTCCGTTGCGGATCATCGGGTTGGAGGCATTGAAGAGTCGCCCTTGGGTGCTGGAGCGGTCCAGTTGGGTGGGGAAGACGTTGGGGGTGGCGGGAGTGAGTGAGGCGTGTGCGTTAGCGGTGTCCCCGCGGAGCGTGTTGCTGGGACGGCGTCATGTGCATGCGGGTGTGACGATGGCGTTTGCGCGGGATGCGGGGTTCCAGACGGGACGCGAGGAGTGAGATTTTCGTGCGGAGTGGAGGTGCGGGGGTGCACACTCTGAGGGATGGAAACGATTCGAATTCGGGATATCGCGTTTGGCGGTGAAGGTGTTGGTGTCCGTGAGCGGGATGGGAAGGTGGTGCTGGTCCCTTTCGTAGCGCAGGGTGAGTTGGTGGAGGTGGAGATGGTGAGCGAGAGCAAGCGGATGGGACGAGCGGAGTTGGTGCGCGTGGTTGAGGCTTCCCAAGAACGGATCAACGCGGAGTGCCCGCATTTCACGAGGTGTGGTGGGTGCTCGTATCAGCACGTCGGATATTCGACGCAGTTGGAATGGAAGCGTCGCCAGGTTGAGCAGTTATTGCGGCGCGTGGGAAAGTTGGACGGCATTGTTGTGGCGGAGTGTGTGCCTGCGCCGGAGCCGTTCCGTTATCGCAACCGGATCCGGGTGCACGCGCGAGGCGGTGTGGTGGGGTTCATCTCCTATGACGCTGCGACGTTGGTGGATATTGATGAATGCCTCATCGCGTGCGATTCGGTGAATGAGCAGTTGCGCGAGTTGCGCGAGACCCGGGGAGTGCAGGATGGGGAATACGCGTTGAAGGCGCGTGCAGGGACGCGCCATTTTGAACAGACCAATGATCGGGTGGCTGAGTTGCTGTTGGAGCAGGTTGGACGGATGCTTCCTGATCGGATCGAGCGCTTGGTGGATGCGTATTGCGGAGCGGGATTTTTCGCTCGGGGTCTTGCTGAGCGCTGTGAGGAGGTGGTTGGAATCGAGGAACATCCGAGCGCGGTGAAGCGTGCGAGGGAACGCGCTGGCGAAAAGGAGCGTTACATCGAAGGACGCGTTGAGGCGATGCTAGCGGACGTTTTGGCTCAGGGTGACCCTTCGGGCACGGTGGTCGTGTTGGATCCACCGGCTGCGGGTGTTGGGGCGCGGGTGACCGATCTCCTGAGCGCCGCTCGGCCTTCAAGGATCGTCTACATCTCGTGTGATCCTGCGACGCTGGCGAGAGATGTCGCAGCATTGGGTGCGGGCTACGTCGTGGAAGAAGTGGTTCCTGTGGATATGTTTCCGCAGACGGCGGAAGTGGAGGTCGTGTTGTCGATGAAGCGTCGTAACTGATGCGCGAGGTTCCAACGGCGTTGGTCCAGTTGCTCTCGGAGAACCGAGTGGGAGTGCCGTTGGATCTTGGGCTCTGTGGCGGAAGCTTTTCGGAGGTGGAGGTCTCCATTGAAGCGTTGCCTTTGGTCTCCACCCATCGGGGATACAGGTTGGTTGGGGACCGAGATTGGTTCCTGAAACTTTATCGTTCTCCAAGAATGGGGGCTGAACGTGAGGTCCGAATCCTTGGCCATCTGGCCGGCGTCGGCTGTGTGCCTGAGTTTGGCGGTGCGATTGTGGAGAGAGAACCTGCTGGCGCGGGGGCGGTTCTGGGCATGATCCAACGGTGGGAAAGCGGAGGGAACTTGTGGGCAGTTTTGGAGAAGGGAGGTGTCGATTCGTTGGGAGCCTTTGACGGAGCGTCTCTGGGGCGATCGCTGCGTGAGCTACACCGAGCCATGGCTTGCATCGGTGTGGATGCGTTGTCTGCAGATGGCGGTTTGGGAACGCTCGAGGACGAGATGCGGCAATCGCTGCTTTCGGTGGAGGAAGCGGTGATTGAGCGTTGGATTGATACCTTGAGGGACCTCCGTGGGACGGGCTTCTTGGCGGATGGCACGTCCGTGATCCATGGGGACATGCATTTGGGGCAGGTCTTGCTCACGGGCGAGGGACGCCATCTTTTCTTCGATTTTGAGGGGGAACCACACGTGAACGTTGTGGGGGGCGGACTCGTCGGGGAATGCCCGTTGCGTGATGTCGCGGGGATGCTGCGGTCTTTTGGATATCTGGGTGATGCGTTGGGTTGTGCAGATCCGATCCGTGCGATGAAGGCGACTTTTTTGGAGGGGTATTTCCCCGACGGTATGGGTGAGCGTGATGAGCGTTTTTTGAAGGCGTTTTGTGTCCAACGTGCTTTTCGTGAATGGCTTTATGAGAGGGCGCATCGTCCGGACTGGGCCCAGCGTCCGCTACGGGTGCCTCTTTTTTGAAGAACGGGTTGCTCGAGGCTTTCTCCGGTGAATTGCGCTGAGTAAGGTTTCCCAGTGCGCCGCGTGGTTGCTCAACTGAACAGACGGATTCGGGCTGTGGGATCTCTCCTCGGCGTCGGATTGTTTTTCGGGATCTGTCTTTTTTCCCAAGGGGTTGAAAGCAAGCCGACGAGTCGTTCGGCATCGCAGGGGGAGTCCGTAGAGAAAGAGCGGCGGGAGTTTCTGCGGTTGGGTGATCTTGTCAGCCCGGTGATGGATTTTTTTGGGGCGAACCATTTTGCTGCGCGAGATTTTGATGAACGCCTTTCACAGCGGTCTCTCGATTTGTATTTGGAGAGTTTGGATCCGGAGCATCTTTGTTTCACGGCGCGGCAGGTCCGCGATTTCCGTGAGCGATACGGGAAGCGTTTTTTGCTCGATGCGTCGTATGGGCGTTTGGAAGCGATCCGTTCGATTTCTGGTCAGCACCGGGCATTTTATCGATCGATGGGTGAGTGTTTAGCGGGATGGGTTCCGACACTGGGAGATTATGAGGATGGAGAGATGGCGGTAGCGGATCGAACCCGAGCGGCATGGCCTGAGGACGAGGCGGCGTTGTGGCGGGCGTGGTGGGAGGAGTTGGGGGCTGAGTTGGTTGAGAAACGCTTGGAAGGGATGGATTTGAAGCGCGCGGTGAGTTCGATCGACGAGGAGTGGCAGCGTCGGGTCGCGGACATCCGCGCGGACACGTCGTTGGATCGGGTGTCCCAGTTCCTGACGTCGTTCGCGTCGGCATTGGATTCCCATTCGGAGTATCTGACTCGGGACCAGATGCGGGAAGAGGAGTCAGAGATCCGGTTGTCGCGCATAGGCGTTGGGATCTCGATTGAGTCGGAGTCTGGGGGAGTGCGGATCACCGCGATCGATCCGGGAGGACCGGCTTCGAAGGAGCCGAGGCTTCGGGTGAATGATCGGATCCTTGCGGTTGGGCAGGGGAAGCAGGGTGCGTGGGTGGAGGTTTCGGGTTTGCATTCGAGTCGGGTCGCCACGCTGATCCGAGGGGATGAGGGGACGTTTGTTCGGTTGCGGATTCTTCCGGCGAGTCAGAGTGAAGAGGGGGCGCAGGAGGAGGTGGTGCTGAAGCGGGCCAAACTTCTGAACGATGAGGGGCGTGCCTTCGGGAAGGTTGTGGATTGGGTGGGTCCGAGTGGGGAGAAACGGCGATTTGGATGGGTTTCGTTATCCAGTTTTTATGGGGACGATGCGGAGGAGATCACGAAGCGGAAGCGGAGTTGCAGCAAGGATTTGCGAGCGTTGTTACAGGGGATGAAGGAGAGCCGGGTTGCGGGAGTGATCCTTGATTTGCGGGGTAACGGAGGTGGTTTGCTGGATGAGGCGTTGGAGATTGGGGGATTATTCCTTGGGAACAAGACCATCACCGTGGTGAAGGGGCTGCATGAAGCGCCGCAAAAGCTGGGTCCTGAACGCTATCAGGTGCCGGTGTATTCAGGTCCGCTGGTCGTTCTGGTGGATCGTGACAGCGCTTCTGCGAGCGAGTTGTTGGCGGGGGCGTTGCAGGATCATGCGAGAGGTGTCCTTGTTGGGGGAGCGCAGACTTATGGAAAGGGGACGGTTCAGAATGTGGTCGATCTGCGCGACTACGTGAGCAAGCCGTTGCGCAATTTGGCTGGGGGCGCGTTGGTGACGGCGGGCAAGTTCTATCGGGTGACAGGTTTTTCGACGCAGCTGAGTGGGATTCGACCTGATGTCGTGCTGCCGTCGACGTTGGACGTGTCGGGCAACGGGGAGAGTGGGATGAAGAACCCGTTGGAGAACGATTCGATCCCTCGGTTGGTGCGGCTTGAGGAGGGGGCGTTGCATGCGGTGGACACGATCCGTTTATCGTCGTTGAGCCATGCGCGGGTGATCCAGAGTGCGGAGTTTCAGGAGATTGATGCGCGTCGCACGGCGATGGAGCGGGAGTGGCGAGACAACACCACTCCGATCGGGTTGGTGACGCGGAGGCAGCGGGTGGAGGAGCGCGAGCGGCGCGAGCGGCGGTGGAAGGAGTGGGCGCAGAACCCGTTCGATGCGGTTCACGGAGTCTCTTTGAGCGGGGGGAAGGGCGCGAGTCTGACGGAGGAGAACGCGCTTTTCCGAGGGATGAAGGCTCCGGAGGAGTTTGTCATCGGATTGGAGGGCATCCGGATCTTGGACGATTGGGTTTCGGCCCAACCGTTGCGGGGCGGAAGCAGGCCGAAGGCGACTCAGGTGCGGTGAGCGGTTTTGGGGTCATTCGGGTTTACCCCAGATGGACTCGAGCAGGTCGTGAAAGGTGGGGTCGTATTCCTTCAGTTCGGCGCGCACGAATGGGAAAAAATCGTTGCGGTAGAGGAACGCTTCGGTGCCTTCGGCGAAGTACTCCTTGTGGTTGGTCAGTCCGTAATGGCGCACGCGTTTTCCGGTGTAGAGCAAGACGTCCGCGTAGAGGTTGCGCTTTTTGGCCTCCTCGAATGCGGCGACGATGCGTGGTTCTTCGAACGACAGGATCTGGTCGTGATACGCGTGGGCGAGTTCGTGCAAGACGACGGCAGGGTGCTTGAGCATTTGACCGCGAGAGAGCAGGTGTTTTGCAACGGGGATATGGACGTGGCGAGTGAGGCGCGGGTCGTGTCCGTTGGCGGTCAGCCAGCCTTTGGACGGGTGATATTGCATGTTGCGCAAGCTGGGGTGGTCTTTCTCGATCCAGATGGGGAGGGAGCGCAGTTGGGTGAGGCGTTCGCCGGTCACGAGGATGCTGATGCGCTGGAGATGGTTTGCGAGCATCTTGAGGGCTTGAGCGCTTTCGTCGTGGTCCTCCACGTTCAGAAGGCTTGGGTCGATGCGAACGGTCCATCCTTCGATCGTTTTTTCGATGGGGTCGAAGCGTGGTGAAGCTTCGGCTTTTGGGGTTGGAGTTGGGGGTGCGGAGTGAATCCCCTCGTGCAGAAATGGAACGAGGCAGAGAGCGCTGATCCGTTGGATCAGGGATCGACGCGACAAAGGGGGGACGTGGGACATGGTGCGGAGAGGAGCGGAACCTGCGCCATGTGCGAGGAGGGTGAGTGTCATCGGGATGGATTGACAGGGGTGAAACATGCGCGCGGCGGGCTTTATTCATTGTTGCAGAGATATCTGGAGATGCTGGGAGGGAACCTTCACGGGGCGTGCATCCGGCGCGTCAATCCTCGGGGATGGACGGCGGGGGGGAGGATTCTGTAGAGATGCAGGGTGATCGAACGTTATACCCTTCCTGAGATGGCCTCGGTTTGGACCGAGCAACGCAAGTACGAGATTTGGCAGGAGATTGAGGTCCTTGCCTGTGAGGCGATGGCAGAGTGCGGATACATCCCGGTGGAGGATGCCCGTGAGATCCGCGCGAAGGCGCAGTTCGATCTCGCGCAGATTGCGGAGATCGAGCGGCGCACCAACCATGATGTGATCGCGTTCCTTGAGAATGAGGCATCGTTCATCGGACCGGCGGCTCGCTGGATGCATCAAGGGATGACTTCTTCGGACGTGTTGGACACGACCTTGGCGGTGCAGATGTCGCAGGCGTCTGACATCCTGTTGCGTGATTTGCGCGAGTTGATCGAGGTGTGTGGGCGGCGCGCGAGCGAGTTCAAGATGACGCCGATGATCGGGCGCAGTCACGGGATCCACGCGGAACCGGTCACCTTCGGTTTGAAGTTGGCTTTGATGTACGACGAGTTTCGCCGTGCGTTGGATCGGTTGGAAGGCATCCAGGGCCGTATCCGTGTGGGGAAACTGAGTGGTGCGGTGGGAACGCATGCGCATCTTGACCCCAAGGTTGAGGAGATGGTGTGTGAGCGTTTGGGTTTGAAGGCGGCGACGTTGAGCACGCAGGTGGTGCAGCGGGATCGGCACGCGGAGTACCAGATGGTGTTGGCGCTGATCGCGTCGAGCGTCGATCGGTGGGCGACCGAGTTCCGGCATTTGCAGCGGACGGAGGTGCTTGAGGTGGAGGAGTATTTCAGTGCGGGGCAGAAGGGTTCCTCTGCGATGCCGCACAAGCGGAATCCGATCACGGGTGAGAAGTTGAGCGGTCTTGCGAGGGTGATCCGTGGGAATGCGGTGGCAGCGATGGAGAATGTGGCGTTATGGCATGAGCGGGACATTTCCCATTCGTCGGTGGAGCGGATCATCATGCCGGATTCGAGCATCCTCTTGGATTACATGTTGGTCACCTTGAAGAAGTTGGTGGACCGCCTGTTGGTCTATCCTGCGAACATGCAGCGGAATCTGGAGCTCACGAAGGGCTTGTATTTCAGCCAGAGCGTGTTGCTCGAGCTGACGCGGAAGGGGTTGGAGCGCAAGACGGCCTATGAAGCGGTGCAGCGAGCGGCGATGCGCACGTGGCAGGGTGAAGTCTCGCTGCAGGCGAATCTTGAGGCGGAGCCGGAGGTGCGTGCGGTGTTGAGCGTGGAAGAGATCGGCAAGCTCTGTTCGTTGGATGTGCATTTCAGGCACGTTGACGACACGTTCAAGCGACTGGGACTCGCGTAAACAATCCGCTGAAGTTGAT
>CAZAZT010000072.1:0-20111 GCA_964489645.1 uncultured Chthoniobacteraceae bacterium
GGTACGAGTGGATCGCATCGGTGACAGCACGGGTCCTGAGAGGAGGTTGCGGGCGTGATGGGAGGACTGCGCGTGCACTCACGAGGACGTGGTGGAGCTCATCTCCGATGAGCGTTCGTCATGGCTGTTTGGGGAGCCAGGACGATCCATCCCAGGATGCGACTTTGAGCAGGAACTCCGCGACACCGTTGGCATAGGAGTCGAGTAAGTGGTGCCCTTTGTCTGGGGAGGCGTGTCTGGGTTGGCCGATGTGACCGAACACCGTGCGATCGTTGGTGGTCCAACCGCGATAGGCGGGTTCAAACTGGTATCCCACAGGGACATCCGGAAGATCGGCGATGGGGCCGACGAGATCCGGATGGATGGCTTGGATCATGGAGGTTTCCCATTCACATGCGTGGCCCATCGAGCGTTGCACAAGGTCGGGGCGCGTGGTCCAAGGTTCGGCGTGGTCCCAGTAGGTGGTGAACAGGAGGAGGAGGTCGCTTCGTTGGCGGAGCGTCTGGCGCATCTCGAAGACGGTTTGCCGGCCGGGGATGTCATTCCCTCCGTGGCCGTTCAGGAATACGATCCGCTTGAAGCCATGGTGGATTGCGTTTTCGATCAGGCGATTGAGTGAATCCAGATAGGTGCGCGGTGCGGCGCTGAGCGTTCCAGCGAAATCGAGATGGTGGTCGGAGTTTCCGAGCCACTGGAGGGGTGCGAAGAGGATGCGGTTTTTGGTGAGAGGGTGGGCGCGTCGCACCACCTCTGCGAGCAGCATGCTGTCGGTCGCGACGGGAAGGTGGTGTCCATGTTGTTCGATTGCGGCGACGGGGAACACGATGGGTGTGTCGGGTGCGAGAGCTTTGATGGCGGGCCAGGAGAGGTCGGTGAGGTTCATTGGGAGTGTCTGGTTTGAGGGGTGAAATCGGGGGAAGCAGGTTCGATGTGAACGAGTACGTCAGCGATGGATGGGAAACTGGAGCGGATGGCGTCCTTTACGGCGTGCGCGATGGCGTGCCCTTCTTTGACGGTGAGGTTGGGGTCAACGACCACATGAAGATCGGCGTAGAAATGGAAGCCCATCTTCCGGATGCGGCACGTTTCGATGGCGATGACCTCGTGGACAGCGGAGGCGGTGTCACAGACGGCGGAGTGGACTGTTGGATCCGGCGCGGTGTCCATGACGTCGGAGACCGCGTTTCTGAGCAGATCGATGCCATTGTAGATGATGAGGATACAGGCGAGGAGGGCGGCGTAATCATCGGCGGGTTCGAATCCTGGGCCGCCGAGGATGGCGATGGTGATCCCGATGAATGCGGCGAGGGAGGTGAAGGTGTCGGCGCGATGATGCCACGCGTCGGAATGGACGGCGGTGCTTCCGATCTCGAGGGAGAGTTTGAGGATCCGTCGGAAGAGGACCTCTTTGATGAGGATGACGCCGACGAGGATGGCGAGGGTGAATGGCGCGGGGGCGTGGTGCGGGGTGATGATCTCGCGGATGCTGCGTGCTGCGAGGACGAGGGCGGTGACGATGAGGGTGAGTGCAACGGCGAGGGAGGCGAGGGTTTCGGCTTTCCCGTGTCCGTACGGGTGTTCGTCATCTGGCGGTTTCGCGGCGAACGAGAGGCCGAACCAGACCATGGCTGAGCTGAAGAGATCGAGGCAGGATTCGATGCCATCGGCGATGAGGGCGTAGCTGTTTCCGATGACGCCCCCGAGGATCTTGGCTGTCGCGAGGATGAGGTTGATGACCGCGCCGATCACGGCTGCGCGCGAACCTTTTTTCACGCGCTCCTCCACGGTCATGCGCAGGTGGGAGGCCATGTCCTGCTCGGGTACAGAGTCTTGCCTCGACGGCGATCGTCAGCGGATGGCGCGTCGAGGACGGGCGAGATCAGGCGATCACTTCTGCTGCTTGGATTTCCACGTGTTGATGTGGGTGAGAAGTTCGCGGGCCATTGCGTCAGCGACTGGAGCGTCGTTGATGTTCGCTTTGAGTTCTTTGCAGGGGATGTCTTTGCGGATGTTGGCTTTGATGGCAGCGAACAGGGCCTGGTCGGCTTCTGGATCGTGGAAAGGTTGGCTGGGAGCGGAGAGTGCGCTGAGGCCGCGCGTTGGGAAGAAGATGGAGACGGGCGCTGTGTATTTGTTGACCTTTTCGGCGATCAGAGCGCCGATTTTGGCGGATTCTTCGACGTTGGTCCGCATGAGGGTGACTTGCGGATTGTGCTCGTAGAACAGGCGGCCTTCGAACTTGGCGGGGATGGATTCTTTGCCATGGAAGTTGACCATGTCGACGCAGCCAGGGGCGATGACTGCGGGGAGTTTGGCCCGGGCAGCTGCGTTGAGGCGATCGGGGCCGGCACTGAGCACGCCGCCTACGACTTCGTCGGCGAGTTCGGTGGTTGTGACATCGAAGACGCCTTGGACGAGGCCGGAATCGATGATGGATTCCATGGTCTGACCGCCGATGCCTGTGCAATGGAAGACGAGGGTTTCGAAGCCGCCGTTCTTGAAGGTGATGCGGGCGCGGTCCACGCAACCGGTGGTGTTCCCGAACATGCTTGCGACGATGGCGGGTTGTTCATCGACTGCTTGGAATCCGACGTACGATTCGACCATGCCGCAGATGGCACCGGCGGCGCGGGTGAAGATGGGACGCGAGATGCGGTTGATGCCGGAGATGTCGACGACGCTCGGGAAGAGGACGATGTCCTTGCTTCCGATGTATTGGGAAGTGTTTCCGCTGGCGAGTGTTGAGACGATGACCTTCGGGAAGCCGAGGGGCAGTGCTTGCATTGCGGTGGCCGCGATCGATGTGCCGCCGCCGCCGCCGAGGGAGATGACGCCTTGGATGCGCTTCTGTTCCACCAGCGCACGGAGCGCCTTGGCGGCGACTTGTCCCATTTTTGTGACGGCTGCGCCGCGATCTTTCAGTGAGGAGAGAACGCTGGAGTCTTCACCGGCGAGCGAGAAGACGCTTTCACGGGTGTAAGAGGGGTTGATTTGCGGCGGTTTTTGCGTGCCGACGTCGATGAGCATGGCCTGATGCCCGGCTTGTCGGATCCAGTCCGCGACAAAAGCGTGTTCGTGTCCTTTGGTATCGAGGGTTCCGAGAACTGCGATGGTAGCCATGGTGGGTTGTGGTGCTGATTGTTTGTTTGGGCGAACGGAGGGATTTCCTGTTCGTTCGTATGGTGGAGCAGAAATCCGGCAACGTCGGTCAGAAAGTGGGAGGAGTGACAAAAAAGTGGGGATTTGCGCGAGAACAGCGAGGGCGTTTCGGAAGGCGTGTGTTGTCGCTGAACATCCCTCATGGACACCGCAACCTGTTGTGGTACGTTGGGAGCAGAAACGCACGCGACCACTACCCCATGTATTGTCTCAAATGTGGTGCTTTGGAGGATAAGGTCATCGATTCTCGGTTAGCGAAAGACGGGAAATCGATCCGTCGGCGTCGAGAGTGTGAGGGGTGTGGTTTTCGGTACACGACGTATGAGGTGATTGAGCAGGTGGAGTTGCGGGTGGTGAAGAAAGATGGGAGTAGCGAGCCGTTTGATCGCGGGAAAGTTTTGGGCGGGATGCTGAAAGCTTGTGAGAAACGGCCGGTACCAGCGGAGCTTTTGGAGCAGGCGGTGGAGGACATCTATCAGGAGTTGGCCAACCATTTCGACCGGGATGTTCCGACGCAGGTGGTGGGAGCGAAGGTGATGGAGCATCTTCATGCTTTGGATGGCGTTGCCTATGTCCGGTATGCGAGCGTGTATCGGAGGTTCCAAGACATCGGGGAGTTCATCGACGAGATCCAGTCGTTCGGTCGTCGGATGAAGCGTAACATTCAACAGCCGGAGCTTTTCCGGTGATCCGCGCATGAAGATTTCTGCGACGATACCAGTTCCTGCGGTGATTCGGGTGTGCGACACGGGCACGGTTGTGCTGGATCGAGATTGGTTGGCGGAATCGTTGAGGCATGCGGCTGGGCTTGCTGGGTTGGAGGGTGAATGGTGGCCTGCGGAGCATATCGCGAGGAGTGTGACCACGTTTTTGGAGGCGCGTGGCAGTGAGGCACCGTTGGGGATGGAGCGGTTTTGCGAGACGGTGAAGACGGTGTTGGATGGGCTGGGTTATGGGGAGGTGGCGCGGCATTTTTTGCGGGACGGGTTGGAGCTTCGTGTTTCGTTGATGGATTTTTTGCCGGCCTCAGGGGTGTGTTTGGAGATGCATTTTTTTGCGGTGAGCAGTGAACGTTTACGCAAGGTGCTTGCGGGTGGCGTGGTGCGGCGTTTGGTGTTGGAGGATTTGAAGGCGTGTGTGAAGAGCATGACGGGGAACCGGCATTGGAGTCCGCGTTGTGCGGCATTGGTGGGGGACGTGGTGGCGCATCTTCGCCGCGTGGTCAGCTCAACGGCGTCTGATGTTGTGTTCGCGATCGTTTGATAGTGCGGTTATGCCAATGCCGACAAAGCCATGACGATATTTGAGAAGATCATTGCGAGGGAGATCCCGGCGCGAATTGTTGCTGAGGGTGAAGAATGGTTGGCGTTTCATGACATCAGTCCGCAGGCACCGGTGCACGTGTTGGTCATCCCAAAACGGGTGATCCCGCGGGTTGGTGAGGCGGTTGCGTCGGATGAAAAGGTTTTGGGCACGTTGCTCTTGGCGGTGGGTGAGGTCGCGCGGTTGACCGGGATTGATGGGACCGGTTTTCGGGTGGTGATCAACCACGGTCGTGATGGTGGCGAGACGGTTCCGCACCTTCATGTGCATGTGCTTGGGGGAAGATCGCTTACGTGGCCGCCGGGTTAGATGGGATGAGTGGCTCGTGGGGATGCGTTTTTAAGAGAGACCTTGTGAATCAAACCTGTTGAACAGCATGTCAGCGAAACGAATCAAGTTGTCGGATGAACCGGTGATGCAGCCTCAGCGACCGGAGGTCTTGGGGGGTGGAGCCGTTGAGATACGATCGGGAGGAGTGGTGGCCTCTGAGGGGGTCTCTTTCGATGTGGATGAAGCGGAGCTTGTTGTGGAGGTGGATGGAACGGGCGTGCGGGTCATCTTGGTGTGTGCGGATGCCGCGGCGGCGTTGCAGTGGTTGAATGCGAGCCCGGATTTGGCTTTGAGCGTGGTTGATGAGACGGGCGGGGCCGCGGCGGCGGAGTTCGTGATACGGATTGCGGGGGATGTTGCTGGATGGCGCATTTTGCGGTGCGAGCCGGGGGTGACCTACCGCGCCATTTTGGAGCAGCGCGTATCGGGGTTGGCGTTGCCGTTGTTGGCTTCTGGCGCTTTCTCGGTGGGGGTCTCTGGCGCGCGCGGTGAAGAGGGGATGCGGCCTGTTCTCTTCTATTCGGGTGCCGAGCGGCGCAGCGTGACTGGGGGGGATTCGGCGGATGGGGTTATGGGCGCTCGGTCGGGCGTGATGTATCGAGAACCTGTTTGGCGTCAGGGTGGGGCTCCGTTCCCGGCGGATGCCTTGCTCCCTTCGCGTCTTCGGTTCGGCGAGGCGAGTTAGGCGACATGAAACCGGAAGGGAAGGGGGGCGAGGGGGGTGACCAACGGCTTGACGCGGTATCCGAAGGTTTCCTGTTATGGATGGAGAACGAGCGTCGGGTTTCTCCTCGGACCCTGATCAACTATCGCCATGCCTTGCAGGCGTTTCGGAGGTGGCGATCTGGCGGTTGGGAATGGGCGTCGCTGCATCCGGACGTGTTCCGACTCTACCTGTTCGAGTTGCAGAAGTTGGGGCGCGGGAAGGCAACTGTGCGTCTTCATTTCGCGGCGTTCCGAACGTTTTATCGCTACCTTGGTGAGCGCCTTGGGGTGAAGGAGAACCCTCTGAAAAATGTTCAACTCCCCAAGGTTCGGCGTCCGCTTCCCGTGGTGCTGAACACACGGCAGGTGGACGATCTGCTTTCGGCGCCGCTTCGGGCGCGTGGCGATATCGCGCGGCGCGGTCCGGTTTGGGGGCCTTTGCGGGATGCCGCAATCTTGGAGCTGTTCTATTCGAGCGGATTGCGGCTTTCGGAGTTGCTGGGGGTGGATGTTGCGGATGTCGATGCGGTGTCGGAGACGGTCCGTGTTTTGGGGAAGGGCGGTAAGGAGCGGGTTGTTCCGGTGGGTGTGCCTGCGATGGAGGCGGTTCAGCGATATCGGAGTGCGGCTTCGGTTCATGAGGGGGCGCTGTTCCTCAATGGGTCGAGGAAGCGGTTAGGGGCATCGGCGGTTTGGCGGATGATCCAGAAATACATCGCGATGACGGATATCCCGTTGCACATCAGCGCGCACAAGTTGCGGCATTCGTTCGCGACACATCTGTTGGACAACGGGGCTGATCTCCGGAGTGTCCAATCGCTGCTTGGTCACGCAAGTCTTTCAACCACGCAAATCTATACGCATGTAAGCGTCGAGCGGTTGCGGTCGGCATACGATGACGCGCATCCTCGGGCGTGAGGTCGCGTTCCGGAGGCTTTGATCCGGAGGATTATTGGGCTGGGAGGGGATCTCAGGGTTGCGCGGTTGGTGTGAGCGCGAGGGCGAGGGCGGACAGGAGGAGAAGGGCGCCGATGAGCCGTTGGATCATGATGCGTTTGCCGAGCTGACGTTCTTGGTTACCGAACCAATGGCCAACGAGCCAAACGACGATGATGCTCCAGATGCCGCGGGTGTTGTAGAGGATGTTCGTCAGAGTGACTTCGTGGAAGAAAGCGATGCTGGTGGCGATACCGGTGGCTTGGAGGGCGAGGGTTGATCCGCCTGCGACGGCCCATGCGAGGTTGGGTTTCGGGAGATCTTTGAGAGGCGCTTCGAAGAGCGGGATGAAGCAGAGGGAGAGCAGGGTGATGGTTGCGAACATGGCGGGTGCGAAGCGCCCGAACCCCCAGTCATCGACCCAGATCCGTTGGACGATGTCGGTGCCGGCGTAGGCGACGGCTGCGAGAAAGCCGAACAGAAGGCTTGGGATGACGCGATGCCGATCCGCTTTGCCTTCTGCACCGAGCAGGATCATGGCGACGGCGGTGATACCGGTTGCGGTGAGCATCCGAGGGGTGAGGGATTCGCCGGAGAAGAGGAATGAGAAGAGTGCGACGAAGATGACTTTGGTTCCGAGGACGGGTGTGGTGAGGGAGACATCGCCGCGGCTGAGGGCGAGGAAGGTGAAAATCTGTCCGACGAAGAAGATGGCACCGGCGAGGGCTGCGTGAAAAAGATTGCTCCAACTGAACGCGTTGCCTCCGAGCAAGAGCCAGGGTTGGAAGAGGATCCCCATCATCAGGTTGATGACGAAGGCGGTGCGCCAAGGTGAGCGAGTGCCGCTGGAAGCGCGTTTGACCATCATTGCGGCGAAGGTGTAGCCGAATGCGGAGCAGAGCGGGATGATGGTGGCGAGTGGGGATCGCATGCGCGGGGATGCTCTGAAAAAGGAAAAGACCGTCCGGGGTGAACCGGACGGTCTGTGAGGAGGTTCCGAATGGATCAGGAAGCGGTCGCGTCACCGACCATGAAACGGAGGAAGCGGCGGACGGAGATCTCATCGCCCAAGCTCTTCGATGTTTCTGCGAGGAGTTGTGCGATGGATTGTTTGTTGTTCTGGAAGTTCTCCTGATCGAGGAGGCAGATCTGTTTGTAGAAGGCGTTGAGTTTACCCTTCACGATGTTCTCGATGATGTTCGCGGGTTTGCCTTGAACGTCTTTGCTTTCGCTTTGGACCTGGCGTTCGCGCTCGAGCACGTCTGCGGGGACATCACTGCTGCCGACGTACAACGGGTTCATTGCGGCGATCTGCAGGGTGAGGGAACGGACCAAGTCCTTGAAGGCGGGATTGTTCAGGGTGTCGGCCTTGTTCGCGCCGACTTCAACCAAAACGCCGAGTTTGGATCCTTGATGGATGTAAGCGGCGATCTGGCCGGAGCCTTGTACGGCGATGCGTTGATGGCGACGGATGGTGACGTTTTCACCGGTCTTCGTGACGGTCTCTTGCCGGAGGGGTTCGAGATCGGCATCGGGATTTGTGAGAACGGTTTGGGCGAGTCGATCACAGAAACCGCGGAAATCCTCGTTCCGCGCGACGAAATCGGTTTCGCAGTTCACTTCGACCAACGAAGCGGCGTTGTTGTCGCTGGCCAGCGCGAATGCGATGACGCCTTCACGGGTTTCGCGATCGGCCTTTTTTGCGGCATTGGCTGCGCCCTTTTTCCGGAGGATATCGACAGCGGCTTCGAGGTTGCCCTTGGCTTCGAGGAGGGCGGCTTTGCATTCCATCATCCCCGCGTTGGTTTTGTCGCGCAGGGCTTTGACGGCTTTTGGATCGATTTGAACTTCGCTCATGGTTTGGTGTTAGGGTTAAGGGGTTGGATTTATTGGGGGTGAAATGTGTTAATGCTCTGAAGGTTGTGTGATCTGGGAGCGGTGGATCAGACAGAAAAAAACCGGCCGAAAGGCCGGTTTTCCTTTTGTGCGTCCCGCCGGGACTTCATGTCTCCAGGGTTAATCGCAGTGTGGAGATTCCGGCGGCGACGTGATCCTGAGATTTACTCGCTGACCGCGCTCAAATCGGAAGCCGGAGATGCTGCGGGTGTGCTTGCAGGAGCGGGCGATCCTCCGCGACCGGCTACGACGGCGTCGACGAGCTTCTGGAGGATGATGCGGATGGCGCGGATTGCGTCATCGTTCGCTGCGACCGGGTAATCGACCAAGGTTGGGTCGGAGTTGGTGTCGACGATTGCCACCGTGGGAATCTTGAGGCGACGGGCTTCGGCAACAGCGATCGCTTCGCGAGCGGTGTCGATGATCACCACTGCACCAGGGATTTTCTCCATCGCGCGCACGCCTTCGAGGTTGCGGCGGAGCTTTTCTCCTTCGCGGCGGAGAGCGGAAAGCTCTTGCTTGCCCATCTTGGAATATTCGGGCTGCTTCTCGATGTTCTCGATGTAGTGCAGGCGTGAGACACTTTTCCGGATGGTCTTGATGTTCGTGAGCGTCCCACCGAGCCAGCGTTGGTTGACGTAGAACTGGCCACAAGCGGTTGCGGCTTCTTTGACGGCTTCTTGAGCTTGCTTCTTGCAACCGACGAAAAGGATTTTTTCACCCTTCGCAGCGAGGTTCGTGAGGAACTCGGTGGCTGCGCTGAGCTGACGGACCGTTTCGCCCAAGTTGATGATGTGGATAGAGTTGCGCTTCTCGAAGATGAACGGCTTCATCTTTGGGTTCCAGCGCTTGGACTGGTGGCCAAAGTGGACGCCGGCCTCCAGTAATTCCGTCATGAGTTCCGTTGACATAAAAAGATGCGATTAACCAAATGGGTCGTGAAGAATGGGGGTCTGTTGGGTCTCTGGCAAGGCGGAAACGGATTTTTTTGAAGTCCGCCTGAGCGAGGAGCGTTCCTGTGTTGGCGTATCTGGGTTTGGTGAGGGCTCGATGGCGGTCGGGGAGGGGAGGAGAAGTGACCTCCCTCCCAAACGAAGAGGGAGGTCCAATCAGATTGCTCCGTCGAGCGGTTAATCAAGCCAGTTTCGGTATCTCGAAACCTTTGCGGTCGTTCCGGTGGAGCATCCCGTTTGCGGCTTCGTTATCGACGAAACGTTCGCTGGTGGGGTTGATGCGAAGGTTCGCGCCGAGGGTGAGCGGTGTCGCTGCAAGGTCGACAGCATTTTTCCCGAGGTGTTCTGCCATCCGTCCGAGCGATTCAGATAGCTCTGCATCGTTTCGGATCTCCGATTTGATGGCGTCAACGGAAGCGGCTTTTCCGAGGCGGTGCGAGATGTTGGCGACATGGCAGAGGGCTGCGGAGATATGGCCTTCTTGGCTCTCGCACGAGAGAGAGGCACGATTCCGTGAGCGGATGGCCTTGAGGAAGTTTGCGGCATGCGTCTCAGCTTCGCCCTTGATGTGCGGGGCGGAGCTTCCCTCTGGAGATTTGTCGCCTCCGAAAGAGTGGACGAGTTTTCCTGCGTTATCGTAGGCCAGAACGGACGTGTAGCTGGGGATGAGGAGGTGACCGTTCTCGTATTGGACAACGACACCAATCTTCGACCCTCGGTAAGAGTCCATGTCTTTCGTGTCCTTGGCGGACGGCAATCCACGGACCTCGAAGTACAGGGGCGCCTTTTCGTATCCGTAGGCGATGGTCTGTGTGTTCGGCGTTTCGCCGTCATCCACATAGCCGAGTCGGCCCCCGATGCTGATCACGGAACTTGGCAGAAGTTTTTCGCCGATGAACCAGCGCGCGATGTCGACTTGGTGAACGCCTTGGTTGCCCAAGTCCCCGTTCCCGTAGTTCCAGATCCAGTGCCAGTCGTAGTGAAGCTTTTCACGGAGGATATCGACTTTTGGGGCGGGTCCGCACCAGAGGTCAAAATCGAGGCCTTCGGGGATCGGCTGTGGTCCGGAGACCTTTTTGATCGAGCCGCGTGGCTTGTAGCAGGTCCCTCGGGCGTACTTCAGTTTTCCGAGGGGATTGCCTTTGAGCCATTCGATGGCGGCTTTGAGTCCTCCGGAAGAACGGCTTTGGGTGCCGCTTTGGATGATCCGATCGTATTTGAGTGCCGCTGCTGCAAGCTGGCGACCTTCCCAAACCGTGTGGGACACGGGTTTTTCCACGTACACATCTTTTCCAGCCTGCGCGGCCCAAATTGCGGCGAGCGAGTGCCAGTGATTGGGTGTGGCAATCATCACCGCATCGATGTCCTTGCTTTCGAGAAGCCGACGGATGTCGCTGTACGTGGCGATGGTTTGGCCTGCGTTGTTGGGATCCTCCTCAAAAACCTTTTTACCGTTCGCCGCGCGCTTGGCGTCGACGTCGCAAAGCGCCACGAGGCGCGCGTTTTTTGTGTAGAGAGCATCCTTGAAGATGCCCGGCCCGCGTCCGCCGACCCCGATACCTGCGATTCGGATGGCATCGTTGGAGCCTTGGGCTCGGAGGAAGGAGGCGGGAGCGAGGAATGTCGCGGAGGTGGCTGCGGTGATGTTTCGGAGGAAAGTCCTGCGGTTATTCATAAGGGTGGGGGTGGTGTTGAACGGTTATTGTTGGGGGTTGGTGCGTCAGTGAGTGAATGCTTTGTAGAGGTCGCGGATGGCGGTTTCGGGCACCTCTCCTTGGTGAAGGATGATGCGGTATGAGTAGGTGCGCGACTGCCCTGCTTCGAGCTTCACGGCTCCGTTGTCCTTCGGGAGGGCTTTGTCCATAGCACCGTCCGCGAACGGGTTGGCGGCAAAGAGCCCGTAATCTCGTGCATGCCAGCGGTTTGGATGTCTCGGGGTGGAAGGATGCTCCATGAAGGTGATGGCATGGGGTTGTCCGTCGATCGGCCCGGAGTAGTGGACCCAATCGGCGCGCTTGCCCCAGCAGTCGGCGTCCTTGTCGCCCGCGCTATTGAGCATGTGGCCTTTTCCCTCGGTTTTGTTGGCGCCTTTGACGCGCATGGATTCGGCGATCCGGATCGCCGCGGTACCTTCTTTGGTGTCGCCGAGCGTCACAGGCTCCTTCGCCGTGAGTTTGACGGTGAAATCGATGGCGCGCGAGGTTGGTGTCACGGAGTGGAGGCGAAGGGTTTGTTCAGAGACAAGATGCACCTTGCCGTCCTCTTGAGTGATCCATTTCTGCGACGTTTGGATGGTGCCGGAGTCTTTGCCTCCTTCGGCTTTGATGACGCCAGTGTGTTCAACTCGCGGATCGCCTTTCAGTCCTTTGACGAACCCTTTGGTTTCGCCGCGCTCGGCCCAGAAATCGAACCCGTTCACATCCCCATGGGAGAACCAGAGAGAGCGGTGATGCGGGTGGTCATGGTCCTCTCCCTCGGGCTGCTCCATCGGGTAGGATCGGGTGAACCGTTTTCCGCCCGGACCGATCACCGGGTAATAGAAAACGTGCGGTGCTTTCCCGAAGTTGTACGCGGTGAACACCTCGCCATCGATGCTCATCACGATGCGATCCGATTCAGTTTTCACTTGGATATCTCCCACGGCGAGGAGTGGGAGGGCTGCAAACGCAATGACCGATAATGTCCTTAGCGTTTGGAAGGACGGCTGGGAGGGGATCATTGACGCTCGGGTTGCACGGAACGTGCCAACGTGCTCCCTCATCAATGTCAGGCGCGCGTCCTTCAGGTTCCGATGGATGCCGCTTTTGTTCAGCGGATTGCTATCAAGTGTCGGAGCCCCGGGTGGATTCCTTGATGGCTTTCCGCGGGATGCGTTGGTACCGTCTCAGACCGTGTTGGATTCCGACCCCATGTACTCTGGCTCTGACGGGATGGTGGATCGCCGCGAATATTCGGACCTTTTCGGTCCTGAACATCCTCCTGCATGGCAGCGGTTCCTGTATTGGTTGGCTGGGGCGCGCTGGGAGTTGTTGAGTCAGTGCCCTGCGGCGGAGCAGGAACGTGTGGCGGTTCAGGGTTCGACGGTTTTAGTTCCGACGGTGATGGCGTTTTTGGGGATGTATTTCTTCGCGAAAAGCCGGTTCAACGACCCTCCATTTCTGCCGGTGTTTGCGGTGTCGGTGTTGTGGGCGTTCGTGATCATGATGACGGACCGCATCTTGATCGCGATGTACCGGCCATTCTTGCCGGTGTGGCGGCGGGTGGTGCAGGTGCTTTTCCGGTTGGGGTTAGCGAGTGTGGTGAGTGTGGCGATCTCGTTCCCGTTCTGTTTGGACCAGTATCGTCCTGCGATCCGTTTTCGGTACCAAACGGAACTTCAGGGCCGGTTGAACGAGATGCGGAACGAGGAGGCATCAGGTAGGAAAGTATTGCGGGATGATCTTTTACGCATGCGTGACACGGCGGAATCCGATCGCAGGAAGTTGGAGGCGGAGCACCTGAAGTTGCGGGAAGGGCTGGAGAGCCAGATACCTGGGTTGGAGAAGGGTCAGATCAATCCGCAAATCTATGCAGACGAGCGGATGGAAGAGGAGCGTCGGCGTGTCACAGCGGTGGACTTTGTGGCTCCGGCGTCGGGAGGGACCTTGAACATTGTGGCGCGGATGGATGCGCTCAAGGAGGCTTCGGAACGGTTGGGGAAGCAGATCGAGGAGGAGCAGGGCATGCATCGGCGGTTGGTGGAGGCCATTGCACGTGAGGAGCTTGGCTTGCCGAACGAATTCTACCCTGAACCGAAGCGGCCTGGAGAGGGACCGCGATTGAAGGACATGCGTGCGAGGGACGTTCGAGTGCAGACCGAGATCCGAAAGTTCGAATCCGCTTTGGCGGCAGCGACGGCGGACCTTGCTCAGGCGGAGGATGCGCTGGCTCGCGGGCGGTTGACGGATCGGAACGCTTACCTGGACTCTTTGAACACGCGGCGTGAGGCGTTCGTGAAAGAGGCTGAGGACCGGGAGCGCGCTCGCAAGGATCGGTTGGCGCAACTCCGCCGTCAGCTTGAGCAGGAGGAGGTGGACCATACGGCGAATGTCCGGAAGTTCGAAGAGCATCGGCGCGCGTTGGAGGACGACCATGCTCGGGCGCAGCAGCGGCACGATGACACCTATTTGCCGCCGATCCAGCGTGTGGAGTCGAAGATCAACGGCTTGTTCGATCCGATGGAGGAGACGATCGGACTGTACAAGGTGATTTTCACGCCGCCTCCGGACATGCCGGAGGATGCGAAGATGGAGCATCGTTGGATGGCAGGACTGTTCCAGTTCCTCGTGATTTTTGGGACCTTGTTCCTTTTGGACATTGTGCCGATTGCGGCGAAGTTGCTGTCGCGACCTGGCGCGTACGACATCCTCGTTGAGCATTCGGAGTTCATCGCGAACGCGAACTGGGCCGATTTTTCGCGGCACTTTTCGGAGACAGGAAATGGTTGGCCGGGCGAACCCTTACGACGTGGTGAGTTGAGTCCTGCGGATGCCTCCTTGTTGCTGAAGCCGCATTATCGGCGACCTCAACCGCGTCCTGAACCTTCGCCGGATTCCTCGACGGCATCGCCGGGTGGAGGATCTGGAAACGATGCTCAGGAGGATGTTCCGCTTTCGCACGGTTCGGTTGCGATTTCGGCGACGAGCGAGGGGACTCGTGATGGGGCGGTGCGGCAGGCCGAACCGGTTTGAGGAGTTGTTAGGTCTTGGCGAAACGGTTTTAGGAAAACGGGGAACAAGTGCTTCAGGTTGTGCGGGGTGACATGCGCATCGAGGTGATGGCGCGGTTTCTGCGAGAGGGTGGATTGAAAGGCTCGACCCTCATGCGAATCAGCGAACAGACATCCGAGAACCACGTGCGGTGGCATTTTTTGAGGCAGGCTGGGGTGTTGTGTCTCTGGCTCGGCTTGATGGTCTGCGGGGTTGTCCGAGCTGGGCAAGGACCTGATTTCATCCATGATATTGCGCCTTTGCTGAGCCGGTTCGGGTGCAACGGGTCGGCATGTCATGGGAAGGCGGAGGGGCAGAACGGTTTTCGGCTTTCGGTGTTCGGGAACGATCCACTTGCTGATCACGAGGCGCTGGTGGTGCAGGGGCGCGGTCGACGGGTGATGGTGGCTGCGCCAGACGAGAGTTTGATGTTACGGAAGTCGGTTGGAGCTGTTCCTCACGCTGGAGGGAGGCGGATGAGCGAGAACTCTCGCGAGTACCGGATGTTGCGGGAGTGGATTGCGGGTGGAGCGATCTATTCTGATGCGGCGAAGTCGGATTTGCGTGGATTGCGGATGGATCCTTCTGAGGGGGTCCAGCGTTTTTCGGAACGGCGGCCTTTGCGGGTGCTGGCTTCGTATGCGGATGGTGAGGAGCGTGATGTGACTTGGCTTGCAGTGTTCCACTCCAATGATGCGTCGATCGCGGAGGTGGATGAGTTCGGGATGATGACGATGGGGACTTCGGTGGGGCAGGCGGCCGTGATGGCGCGATACGGCGGGCAGATCGCGGTGCATCGAGTGACGGTCCCGCGTCCAGGGGAAAGGGTTGCATTTGAGGACAGTCCAGGCTCGTCGGAGATCGATCGCTTGGTGAATGTGAACCTGCGCAGGATGAATCTTTTGCCGTCTGCATCGGTGGATGATGCGGGATTTTTGAGGCGGGCGTACTTGGATCTTGCGGGGCGTTTACCGACGGTTGCTGAGGCGGGTGAGTTCTTGAAGAACGGGGACTCAGGCAAGCGGGCATTGTTGGTGGACCGTCTGCTGGAGTCTCCCGAATGGGCGGACGTTTGGGCGTTGAAGTGGTCGGATCTATTGAGGGTGGATCGACGGACGCTCGGGCATCGTGCGGCTTTCGCGTACTACGGGTGGATCCATCGGGCGATGCGCGAGAATGTTCCGTTGGACCGGTTTGCGCGGGGATTGTTGGAGGCGGAAGGCCCTTTGCAGGAGAATCCTGCGGGTTACTTTTTTCGGGTCGCGAAAAAGTCGGGAGAAGTGGCGGCGACGACGTCTCAGGCTTTGATGGGGATACGGATCACGTGTGCGGAGTGTCATCAGCACCCGTTTGATCGGTGGACGCAGACGGACTACCACGGGATGCGGGCGTATTTCGAGCAGGTTCAGTACAAGAAGGTTGGAGATGACGAGGCTTTGATGGTTGAGGGCAACCCGAAGGTTGTTCATCCGCGAACGAAAGAGGTGCTTCGTGCGCATCCACTGGGCGAGGCGATGCCTGAAAGTGATCCTGAGGGGGACCGGAGGAGGGCGCTTGCGGAGTGGCTGACGGCACCGGAGAACCCTTGGTTCGCGAGGAACTTGGCGAACCGCATCTGGGCGCACTTTTTGGGGCGGGGGTTAGTGGAGCCAGTGGATGATGTACGGGCGACGAATCCGCCCACGAATCCGGAGTTGCTGGATCGGTTGGCGGCGATGTTGGTGGCAGATGGGTTCGATCCGAAGCCGTTGATGAGAAGGATCGTGCTGTCTGAGACGTACGGGAGATCGGCGACGCCGAACGCGACGAATGCGCGGGATGAGCGCAACTTTTCCCGAGCGCTGTTCCGAAGGCTTCCGTCGGAGGTGTTGATGGATGCGATCTGCGATGTGACGGGGGTGGCCGAGAAGTACGCGGGGGTTCCATACGGGATGCGGGCGGTGCAGTTATGGGACAGCGAGCAGCAGAGCTATTTCCTGAAGCTGTTCGGTCGGCCGCAGCGGACGACGCCGTGTGAGTGTGAGCGATCGGTGTCTGCAAGCGTGTCGCAGGCGTTGCACTTCATGAACTCTCCGAATCTGCAGGCAAAACTGTCCCACGCGCGTGGCAATGTTGCCCGATGGGTTTCAGCGGGTCAGGATGATTCGGCCTTGGTGGAGCGGTTGTATCTGGCGTGTTTTTCGCGACTTCCGACCCGTGATGAGGTGAAGGAAGCGGAGGCTTACCTGACGCGAAAGGGCGACCGGCAACAGGCGGCAGAGGATTTGACGTGGTCCCTGATGAACACGTTGGAGTTCGTTTTCAACCATTGATCCAAAGACTATGAAACAGGTGCAGAACGCGTTTTGTGATGGGGTGGGGCGTCGTGATTTCTTGCGGGTCGGCGCTGCGGGACTGATGGGGATGAACCTGACCTTGGCGGGTTTGCTGGGTCGGAAGGCGATGGGGGCAGCGCCTGCGGGAACGGATCCGTCGTTCATCTACGTTTTCTTGCAGGGTGGGTTGAGCACGATCGACACGTTCGACATGAAGATGGATGCGCCGAGTTCGATCCGTGGATCGTTCAGTCCGATCAGCACGAAGGTTCCTGGAATACAGGTCTGCGAACATCTTCCTCGCATTGCGGGGGTGATGGACAAGTTCTCGTTGATCCGATCTTTCACGCACGGAGATGCGGGGCATGGCCCGGCGGACCATCACATGTTGACTGGGTACCATCCGAACGCGGCGTTCAACTCGGGTCTATCGCCCAACAATCAGCATCCTTCGATGGGGTCGGTGATTGCGACGCGATTGGGAGCGCGCGGGAGCATTCCGCCTTACATCTGTTTGCCGGGCATGCATCCGAGTGCGAGTTCGGCTTATCTTGGGCCTGGGGCGGTTCCTTTCGTGATCGAGACGGATCCGAACTCGCCGGGGTTCGAGATCCCGGATTTGCAACCACCGTTGGACATCAGTGCGGATCGGTTGGCGGACCGGCGCGGTCTTCTGGCGAAGGTGGACCGGTTCCAACGGAGCGTCGAACAAGGGGCCAATCCGAATGCTGCGGAGTTGGGGGTGTTTGCGGAGCGTGCAACATCGTTGATGACTTCGCGGGAGGCGAAGGAGGCCTTTGATATTGGTCGCGAGAAGGCCGCGGTGCGGGATTCGTATGGGCGTACCACATTGGGGCAGAGCTGTTTGCTTGCGAGGCGATTGGTCGAGTCGGGTGTCCGCTGTGTGACGATCAATCACCAGAACTGGGACACGCATCAGGCCAACTTTTCCACGCTGAAGGACGATCTGTTGCCGAAGTTGGACATGGCGATGTCCTCCTTGTTCCGCGATCTCGATGAGCGCGGGATGTTGAAGAGCACTGTGGTGGTGGTGACGGGCGAGTTCGGGCGGACACCCAAGATCAACAAGGATGCGGGCCGCGACCATTGGAGTCGCTGTTTTACGGTGGCGATTGGTGGCGGCGGGATCCAAGGGGGAAGGGTCGTGGGGAAGAGCGACGCGATTGCGTCCGACCCCGCGGAGGCGCCGTACGGGCCGGAGGATCTTTGTGCGACGGTGTATCAGTTGATGGGCATCGCTCCGCATGAGGAGATGCTGACGCCGGAGGGGCGTCCGGTGATGCTGACGAACTCGGGGCGCGTGATCCGAGAGCTGATCTGATCATGAGTGTTGAACGATGCGGGTGGGTGCGGTGGCTCGTCGGGGGATTGATGGCGTTGTGTGTGTTGAAGGAGCGCGACGCTTTGGCGGAGGCGCCGGGTCTGGCCTATGTCTTTCCCGCAGGTGGGCGGCGGGGCGAGAGTGTGGATGTCCGTCTGGGAGGCTACTATTTCCATGGTCGCGCCGGCTTTGATGTGGCCGGGGTGGGCTTTACGGGAAGCGGGATGTTGAAGTCGGTGGAGACGATCTTCTTTGATGGTCCGCTCATCCTCCGTCCGACGTCGCAACAGCGGGAAGATTATCCGAAGGATCACACTGGACGCGTTGTGATTGCGCGTGATGCAGAGCCTTTGGCCACGTTGCGGGGCTGGACGTCCGAAGGCATGACGACGGCGCTGCGGTTTGTGGCGGGTGATTTGCCTGAAGTGACGGAAGTGGAGCGGGAGGGTGTGGAGCCTTCTGTGCGCGTGGAAATGCCGATCACGGTGAATGGGCGGATGTTCCCTCGGGAGGATCGAGACGGTTGGGTGTTTCGCGCGAAGAAGGGCGGAGTGGTGAGTTGTGAGGTGGCTGCTCGGGGGTTGGGTTATGCGTGGCAACCGGTGATGGAGTTGAAAGGCCCAACAGGGCGGGCCGTTCCGGGTGTCCGCACTTTCCAGAACCGCGACGGGGATCCATCGCTGAGTTTTGAAGTGCCTGAGGATGGGGACTATACCGTGGACCTTCGCGATGCGGGTTACGGGGGGAGTCAGTCTCACATCTACCGACTGACCGTGCGAGAGGGCTTGCTGGCGAGGGGGATGTTCCCGTTGGGTGGTCCGGTGGGTGAGTCGAGGAAAGTGTCTGTCGAGTTGGCGGATGGGAAGGTCATCGATGCCCTACAACCTTCGTTGAAACAAGGGGTTCAACAGGCCGTTTTGCCTGGTGTTGGTGCGGTGAACTGGAGGTTGAGGGGAGGCGTGGGGACTGAAGTGACGCGCCGTGCGGATGGTCAGGTGGAAGGATTGGAAGATGGGTTGCTGCCGGTTCCTGCGATGGTGAATGGGTCGATTGTTGCCTCTGGGGAGCAACACGAATGGCGAGTCCGGATGGTGGCGGGTGAGACGCTTCGGATTCGCGTCTATGCGGGCTCGTTGGGGAGCCAGATGGATCCCTCTGTCGCTGTGGCTCATGCGGACGGGAAGGATCTGATGAAAAATGACGACGTGGGCGATGGAACGTCGGATGCGGGCCTGACCTTTTTGGCTCCGAAAGAGGGGGTGTATGTCATCCGCGTGGGCGAGAAGTTCTCGCGGAGACACGGTTTGCATCACTCCTATCGGATGCAGGTTTCGCGGGGAGGAGGGGTTTCGTTCGGTTTGAGGATCCCAACCGATTTCCATAATGCGGTCCGAACGGCTCCGGAGGGAGCGCCGGAGCCTCAAGGCGGAAAGCCCCCTGCAAAACCGCTTGGTTTGAAGGTGGATCTCGTTGATGCGGTCGGAGTGGCCAAGGAGGTCGTGCTGGAGGTGGAGGGGTTGCCGGAGGGGGTGACTTACGAACCGAAGGTGATCCCAGCCAAGTCCAAAGGGGTGGAACTGAAGTTCACGGTCCCGCATGGCGTGCCGTTGCAGCGGATACCGATCCGGATCCGAGGGAAGGTCGGCGAGGGTGATGGTGCTCAAGTGGTTTACGCGGAGGTTTCTGGGGATCACGGAAATCGGGGTGGTGTGGTTCAGTTTGCGGTGACGCCGCGTGTGCCATTCCGGTTCATCGGGGAGTACATCGTGGTGAACGACCAACCTGCGGGCACGACGCTCCGAAAGACGTATCGACTTGACCGGGGTGGGTTTGACGGGCCGCTGACGGTGAGTCTGTCTGATAAGCAGATCCGGTGTTTGCAGCGGCTCCGCGCGAACTCGGTGCAGGTTCCGGCGGGAGCGGAGTTCTTCGACTTCGAGGTGCTTTATCCCTCGGAGGTCCAGTTGGGATGGACGAGTCGCATCCAGTTGATGTTGACCGGCGAGGTCAGGGAACCAGATGGAAGCACGCATTTGGTGACTTACACGTCGTCCGACACGGATGACCAGATGATCTCGATTTTGACCGCGGGACTGTTGGGGGTGAGTGGGACGAAGAGTTCGGTGGTGGCGAAGCCTGGGGTGGTTGAGATACCGGTCAGGGTCCGAAGGCATCCGACGATTGCTGGCCGGATGGTGCGTGTGGGGATTCGCCTTCCGCGGTATGTGAAGGGGCTCGAGGTGTTGCCCTTGGAAATTCCTGCAGACGTTGAGACTGGTCTCTTGCGAGTGAAAGTGGGTGAGGGGGCGGGTCCTTTCCTGATGCCGTTTGAGGTGGTTGCTGAGGTTGATGGCCCGCATCACGCGGCGATGTCCGTGGAGTTTGTTGCTCCAGAAAGCGTTGG
>CAZAZT010000073.1:0-11629 GCA_964489645.1 uncultured Chthoniobacteraceae bacterium
GGTGTAGAAACTCGGTGACTCCCAAAGCCCAGAGGCGCTGACGCCGTCATAGGTGCCGAGTGGACGAGTCCGGATCACTGCTTGGATGCGGGCGTCCACTTGCGAGACGATGGCGAACTCTGGTTCAATCAGCTGATCGGTTGCCGCGATCACCTGTCTCCACCACTGTTGTTCTTGGCTCGTCACAGAGCTGTCAAACGCGAGGTAAATGATGCCTTGGTTCGGGAAAAGCCACCGAGCGGCGAGGAGTTCGGCGGAGATGCTATTCCCGTTTTCAATGACGATGTCTGGCGAGTAGGAGGGCATGGCGTTTGGCGGGGGCTAGAGGTTCGTGGACGATTTAGGTGATTGCTTGGTGAGGATGGTGGCGAAAGCTGGGCATGGCACGCTGCACGTGGGAGGTGAGGGTCGCGGAGTGTGCGACAGAAAATGCCAAGAGGTCGCTGAGCGAATGGCCATTTTTTTGGAAGGTCTCGGTGGGAAAAAGTGGAGGCGAGGGGAGTCGAACCCCTGTCCTGAGTGCCTTAAACGTAACCTTCTACATGTTTAGCCGTGTTTACAATCTGGAAGGAGCATCCCAACCGGCAGGGCTGCATCCTTCGAGCATCCACGTTCGAATTCAGGCCAAACAGCGGTTGCTCCCGTTTGACCCCATCCTGCTAGCGGCGCCCCCCGACTCAGCAGGCGTCGGCCGGGGAACGTCGCGGTTAATTAAGCCGCGAGAGCCAGATCTTCGTAATCGTTGGCGTTTGATTTTTGCCCAGAGCTTTTAACGAGGCCCACCAGGCTTCCTCGACATGCCGACTACGCCTCGAACTCTCAGTCGAGACCAGTACGCCCCCAAAGTTTCCTTCGAAGTGTCTAGATTCTGCCACGGGAAGGGAGTGGGTGCAATCGGCAACGTGTGCACCCTTTGGGCTGCCGACTCTGGGGGGGCGTCACAAGGGGTTGGCGCAACCGCCATGGCGCGGATTTTGCGCCGTTGGGTGGGATGAAGATCACGCCCCTTGTTGCAGCGGCGCTCGTGGGCGTCCACGTGCTGGCAAATGATTGGACGCAGTTTCGGGGGAACGGGGGGAATGCTGTGGGGGCCGGGGATCCGCCGGTGGAGTTTGGGAAGGAGAAATCGCTGGCGTGGAAGGCTACGGTTCCAACGGGTCACTCCTCGCCTTGCGTCGTTGGCGATCGCATTTTCCTGACGGGCTTGGAGGAAGGATCTCTTGTGACGTTCGCGCTTTCTCGGAAGGACGGCAAGAGGTTGTGGAGTCAGCGCGTGAGCGCGGCGAATATCGAGCCTTCTCACCGGATCGGGGGGCCGGCTGCGCCGACGCCCTGCTCGGATGGGGGACGGCTATTCGTGTATTTTGGCTCGCTGGGTTTGGTCGCGTACAACCTCGAAGGGAAGGAGTTGTGGCGGAGGGAGATGCCGAGTCCGGTTGTGGAGTTCGGGACGTCCTCTTCGCCGATATTGGTCGATGGACGGTTGGTGCTCGCGGTGGATCAGGATGTTGGGTCTTACTTGTTGTGTTTGGACGCTACGTCTGGAAGGGAGATCTGGAGGGCGGATCGATCCGAGTTCCGGCGTGGATTTTCAACCCCATGCGTTTGGCGACGTTCGGAAGGGGTGCAGGTGGTTGTGGCGGGGTCGCTCTGGGTGAAGGGATACGATTGGCGGGACGGGCGAGAGATCTGGAGTTCGCGGGGGATGGCGAGGGTTTCGAATGCGTCGCCTTCGGTGGCGGGAGATTTCCTGGTGGTGTCGAGTTGGAATCTCGGGGGGGATGATGGGGACCGCGTGACGATGGAGGAGTTTGGCGAGTTTGCGCGCAGACAGGATGCAAATGGCGATCGGATCTTAGTGAAGGAAGAGTTTCCGCCGGGTCCGATCCGTGATCGCTTTTCACAGATGGACGTCAACAAGGATGGTCGAGTGACCGAGGAGGAGTACGAGGGGATGCGTTCGATGTTCGCGAAGGCTGAGAATCAGCTTTTTGTGATCCGTGGGGGCGGGAAGGGGGACATCACGGAAAGCCACCTTGTTTGGAAAGTTCGCAAACATTTGCCGTATGTTTCATCGCCCCTGATCCACGAAGGATCGGTGTATGTGGTGAAGAATGGGGGATTAGCCTCGGCGTATGGATTGGAGGATGGGAAGCCCGAGTTTCAGGCGGAGAGGATGGATGCCTCTGGGGATTATTACAGCTCGCCGATCGGTTCGGGCGACCGTGTTTACGTGGCTTCTCAGGCGGGAGTGGTTGTGGTTTATTCTGCGAAAGCGCCCTTCAAGGTTTTGGCGCGGAATGACATGGGTGAGCAGATATTCAGCACGCCCGCGATTGTTGATGGGGTGGTGTATCTGCGGACGGAAAAGGGTTTCTATGCGTTTTCGCGGTAAGCCGGGGCGGATTTGTGACAGCGAGGTTGATGAACGCGTAGGAACGGGATTAGCCTCGTGGATGTGAGGTAGCGCAAAGGCGCGTCAAAGTTATGAAAAACGATTTTCTTCCAGTGTTGCTTCAGGTGCTCATCGCGATTGGGTTCGCGGTTGCGGCTTTGGCGACCAGTTTGTTGTTGGGCAAGACGAGCCGGCGGAATGCCGTGAAGGACAGTCCGTACGAGTGCGGCATGTTGCCGATTGGAGAGGCTCAGCCGAGGTTCAGTGTGAAGTTTTACCTCGTGGCGATGCTGTTCATCCTGTTCGATTTGGAAATCGTTTTCATGTACCCTTGGGCGGTCATTTACCGAGATTTCGTGGCGGAAAATGGGCCTGGAATACTCTGGAGCATGCTGGGTTTCGTGGGGATCCTGACGCTTGGATATGTTTATGCGGTGATGAAGGGCGCTTTGGATTGGAAGCGCTAGCGCTGGAGAGTCCGGAGGGATTTTAACCGCCGGAAGATGAGCCCGCCGGCGATCGGTCGGCCGGTGTTTTTTTGATTTTTAGCACGGGATTCAGACCACGGAGGTTTCAGGTATGTTCGTTGATCACATCAGGATTCAGGCAAAGGCAGGAAATGGCGGTAACGGGTGTGTCTCGTTCCGGCGGGAGTCGTTTGTGCCGAGGGGCGGGCCGGATGGCGGCGATGGGGGGCGAGGAGGATCCGTGATCTTGAAGGTGGATGTGCATGTCGACAACCTGACTCCGTTCTACTACGAGCCGATTGTGAAGGCGCGGAATGGACAGCACGGGATGGGCAAGCAGTGTTACGGGAAAGCTGCGACCGATAAGATTGTCCACGTGCCGGTTGGAACCTTGGTTTATCGATTACCCGATCAGGAGGAGAAAAAGGGTTTATCACCTGACTTGGCCTATGGAACAGACTCCCTGTATGTGGATCTCTCAAAATCGCCTGAGCCTGAGGTGTCCGCGGAGGTGGATGAGGAGAGATCGGACGAGATGGAGTTGGTAGTGGATTTGACGGAGCCTGGAACGGAGTTCGTTTTGTGCAAGGGGGGCAAGGGGGGCTTGGGGAACATGCATTTCAAAAGCAGCCGAAATCGGGTTCCCACACAGTTCACGTATGGGGAGGAGGGGGAGGGCGGGACGTTCTATCTTGAGTTGCGTAAAATTGCGGATGTTGGCCTTGTGGGCTATCCGAACGCGGGAAAAAGCACGCTGCTGACTGCGATCTCTGCGGCGCGGCCGAAGGTTGCGCCTTACCCATTCACCACGTTGACACCACATATTGGGGTGGTTGATATGGCAGGGTACAAGCGGTTTACGGTGGCAGACATTCCGGGGTTGATCGAGGGAGCTCACCAGAATGTTGGCTTGGGGCATGAGTTTTTGAGGCACATTGTTCGGTGCAAGGTGCTTGCTTTCGTTGTTGATACGGCAGGGACCGAGGGGCGGGATCCTGTTTCCGACATCCAGAACTTGCGTCGCGAGATCGATCTTTACGACTCGGCCCTGTCGCAGAGGCCTTGGTTGATTGTTGCCAACAAGATGGATGAGGGTGGTGCCGCTGAGAACCTTCAGATCTTGACCGACCGATTCCCGAAAGTTCCGGTCATACCGGTGAGCGCGGCGCTCGGTGAGGGAGTTGACCTTATCAAGCAGCGGCTGTGTGCGCGGGTCGACGAGGTGATCTCTCTTCAGAGGGCAGCGGAATCGGCGTCGGAGGTGAAGGTGGATAACGGAGTTGAGGGGGCCTCTGGAGCTAACGACTGTGAGTGAGGGGTTTGTGGTCCTTGTGAAAAATTTCACAAAGTGCTTGCGAGATGGGAGTCTTTTGGTTGTGCTGTAGGACTCGTTCGATGACGGATCTCTTCCAAATGAAATACACTTTGACCAGTCCCCGGTGCGGCTCCAGCTTTGGGAAGTTTGGGTGGTTGCTCCGCTTCGCTTTGATGGTTGGCAGCCTGTGCTCGGGGATATCAAGAGCTTCAGGGCACGGTGAGGAAGCTCTTTCGCAAGATGCCCCCATTCTTTTCTCTTTGGGACCATTGCCAGTGTCGAACAGCATGGTTTTCATGTGGATTGTGGCCTTGGCCATTTTGTTGTTCGTGCGAAAAGCCACGGCCAATATGCAGTCGGTGCCCTCGGGGGCCCAAAATTTTGTCGAGTGGGTTGTGGAGACCCTTCGGAACTTTCTGGAAGGGGTTTTAGGCAGGGCGTTGGCGGCAAAGACTTTCTGGTTTTTTGCGACAGCGTTCATTTTGATTTTGACGACCAACTGGTTCGGATTGATTCCCGGGGTTGGCACGATTGGTTATGGGCATGTGGGGGCTGACGGGATGATGGGACACGTCGAGAGACCGATTTTGAGGGGAGTTAATGCGGATTTGAACGTGACCTTGGCAATGTCGATGGTCTTTTTTGCGAGTTGGACTTACTGGGCTCTGTCAGCGAATGGGGTTGTGGGAACAGTCAAGCATCTGTTTGCGCCTCGGGGAGAATCCCGGGGAATGATGAAGGTGTTGATGCTCGCCGTTTTCTTCGCGGTGGGGATTCTGGAGATCATCTCGATTGTTTTCCGGCCTGTCTCTCTGTCCTTCCGGTTGTACGGAAATATTTTTGCAGGGGAAACGATGCTGGAGGCTATGTCGAATCTGGTTCCGGATTTGGCGGCGATTCTTCCTCTCCCGTTTTACTTCATGGAACTCTTGGTGGGGTTCGTGCAGGCATTTGTTTTCATGCTTCTAACGGCGGTTTTCACGTTTTTGATGTGCGACCACGGGGACGGTCATGGTGAGGAGTCTCATGGCGACAAGCATGCTTGAATGAGTTTATCGGATTTTGTTCGTCGGACCGTGGCATGACTGCGGAGGCGAGCAGAAAAAAAACAACCAAAAACAAACAAAATGGACATCATCACAACAGTTGCCGAGGTCTCAGGAAACCTCCACATCGCTCTTGCTGCCCTCGGGTCAGCGTTGGCAGTGGGAATCATCGGATCGAAGGCATCTGAGGCAGTGGGGCGCAATCCTGAGGCTGCGACTGCGATTCTTACGCAGGCAATCCTCAGTTCGGCTCTTGCCGAGGGGATCATCTTCTTTGCGATATTCCTTGCCAAGGGTCAGTAAAGCGTAGGTTCCAGAGGGAGTTTTCCCTCTGGAACTTCTGTCTGTTGCTCTCTGAAGTTAATAAAATATATGCTAGGATCTTTAGTGGTTTTTGCGAGTGCTGATGGATCGCCGTTGGAGACTGCGAGGCAGGTAGGCGAGCAGTTCGGTTTCAACCAGTGGATGTTTTTTTCACAGGTAATTTCGTTCTCGTTGGTTTGTTTGCTTCTCGCAAAGTTCGCATACCGCCCCGTTTTGAAGGTTCTTGCAGAGCGGCGAGAGGTGATTGAGGGCAGTTTGAAAGAGGCTGCCGAGATTCGCAGTCGCCTCGCCGAGGCAGAGAGGTTGGCGTCCGAAATCACTGCAAAAGCGGCTAACGATGCGCAGCGAATCGTGCAAGAGGCGAGAGAAGCTATGAAAAGTTTTGAGGAGCGTCAGACTCAATCGGCAATCGCTCAGGCGGAGGAGATCGTCAAGAAAGCTCAGGAGGCGATACGGATGGAGAGAGACAGCGAGTTCGCGCGTTTGAAGGCTGAGGTGGTGAATCTTGTGGTGTCCACAACCGCGAAAGTGATTGGCAGGACGCTTTCCTCGGAAGACCAAACGCGTTTGGCTGCTGAGGCTTCGAAAGAACTGGCGGCCTAGGCGTGTGGGTCTTTGATTAAACCACAAAAGAGGTTTACTGCATGAGGTCAGCAAAAGAGATCCGAGTTGGAGGCAAGGCGCTTTTTGAAGCGTGTTTGGTCAATGGAAGGTTGGATGATGGGAGGGTGCGCCAGGTTCTTGCAAAGCTTCGCGCGAGTGCGGGCGGAGAGATTTTTGCGGTTCTGAAGGAGTTCTATCGTTTGGTGCGTTTGGAGATTGAGCGAACGACAGCAGTTGTGGAGAGCGCGACTGAGCTAGGGGAAACCGCGAAGGCGGCGGTTCTTGATTCGCTCGCTCGGCGGTACCGAGGCGAGTTGAGGGACACTCAGTTCATTGTGTCCTCCGGTCTTTTAGGTGGGGTGCGAATCAGGGTAGGCAGTGATGTGTTTGATTCCTCGGTCCGCAATCGTCTTGAGCAACTTAAAGCAAAACTTTCCAACTGAAAACTAATCATGAGTAATATTCTTCAGGAAATCATTTCAACGATATCTGAGCTCAACACAAGTGCAGCGAAGTCAAATGTGGGTGTGGTTCGCAAGGTCAGCGACGGGGTTGCGCGGGTCGAGGGGTTGAGCGAAGTCATGCTCAACGAGATGATTGAGTTTCCAGGTGGATTGCGTGGCATCGCGCTCAATCTTGAGGAATCGGAGGTAGGCGTCATTTTGCTGGGAGACGATAAAATCGTCACGGAAGGCACGGAAGTTCGCACGACGGGGCAGTTGCTTTCGGTTCCTGTTGGCAAGGGTCTGCTTGGGCGGGTGGTGAACACACTTGGCGACCCGATTGATGGAAAGGGTCCAATCACTGCCACGGCTCAGTATCCTGTGGAGAAAATCGCTCCTGGCATCATCAAGAGAAAATCGGTCAGTCAACCTTTGCAGACTGGCATCATGGCAATCGACGCGATGATTCCGATTGGGCGTGGGCAGCGCGAGTTGATCATCGGTGACCGCGCCACGGGCAAGACCACCATCGCAATCGACACGATCATCAACAACGCTCGCATCAATCGCGCGAACAAGGACAAAGAAGGATTCCGTCCGTTGTACTCCATTTACGTGGGGATTGGTCAAAAGAACGCGAATATCGCCCGAGCGATTGCTGTCCTAGAAGAGGCTGGCGCTTTGGAGTATACGATTGTCGTTTCTGCGCCCGCTTCCGACACAGCGACGAACCAGTACCTTGCTCCGTTCGCGGGTTGTGCAATGGGTGAGTGGTTCATGGACAACGGCATGGACGCAGTGATTGTCTTCGACGACCTCTCGAAGCATGCCGTTGCTTACCGACAGGTGTCCCTCGTCCTGAAACGGCCTTCAGGTCGTGAGGCGTATCCAGGCGATGTGTTCTACCTTCACTCGCGCTTGCTTGAGCGCAGTGCTCGGGTGAGCGAGGCGGCGGGTAATGGTTCCTTGACGGCATTGCCGATCATCGAGACGCAGGCGGGTGACGTGTCCGCGTACATCCCTACCAACGTGATTTCGATCACGGATGGCCAGATTTATCTCGAGACAGATCTGTTCTATCAGGGGGTTCGTCCGGCAATTTCCGTGGGTTTGTCTGTGAGTCGCGTGGGTTCTGCGGCGCAGATCAAGGCGATGAAGCAGGTTGCTGGGAAGATCAAGGGGGATTTGGCGCAGTTCCGTGAGTTGGCGGCATTCGCTCAGTTCGGGTCGGATCTTGACGCGAAGACGAAGGCGCAACTTGATCGCGGACAGCGCATCGTGGAACTGTTCAAGCAGATCCAATACAACCCGATGGCCATCGAGATCCAGGCTGCGGTTCTTTGGACCATCCAAAACGGCTTCTTTGATGACGTGGCAGTTGACAAGCTGAAGTCCTTCCAACTCGGCTTGCAGGAGTTCTTGGTGTCGAGGAAAGAGTCCTTGCTGTCAAAACTTCGAGACAAGGGTGCTATTGATGACGGCATCGCTGGGGACCTCAAGGCGGCAATCTCTGATTACAAGCAGGGGGTCAAGGCTTGATCGCGTAGAGATTTCCGAGGGATACCGAGGACCACGATATGGGAGCAAACACACGGGACATCCGCCGAAGGATCAAGTCGGTTAAAAACACGGCACAGATCACGAAAGCGATGCAGATGGTGGCTGCATCGAAGATGCGCAAGGCGCAGATGGTCGCGTTGGCAAGTCGCCCGTATGCGGAAGAGTTGGCTCGCATGATGAGGGCTTTCGGTTCGGTCCTGCAGGCTGCCGATGAGCGTGTTCAGCATGCCTTGATGGAGGTGCGCCCCGTC
The DNA here is from genome assembly GCA_964489645.1 of uncultured Chthoniobacteraceae bacterium. Lineage (GTDB taxonomy): Bacteria > Verrucomicrobiota > Verrucomicrobiia > Chthoniobacterales > Chthoniobacteraceae > JBEEPE01. The sequence goes on from CAZAZT010000073.1 coordinate 8,405, forward strand.
CGGCGGCAGTTAGTGGTGGTGATTTCCACGGATAAGGGCTTGTGCGGTCCTCTGAACTCCAATCTGTTCCGAGAGATCACGAAGTTCGACCCAGAAATCACTGAGTTCATTGCCGTGGGAAAAAAGGGGGGACAGTTCCTCTCTCGGATGAACCGCCGAATCATCGCGGAGTTTGAGTTGAAGGATGCGTTCACCTTTTTTGATACGAAGGCGGTATCTAAGATGTGCATCGGGCGCTTCTTGGATGGTTCAGTGGATGTTGTTCACATCCTTTACACTGATTTTATCAACACTTTACAGCAGGTGCCTGCATCGAAGGCGTTGATCCCAGTGACCTCTTTGGAGGTTGGCCCGTCCTCTTTGGATGGTCGAGTGGATGAATACGTTGAGGAGCGTGAGGCTGAGGAGCCGACCGACTACATCCTCGAGCCGAGTCTGGATGCTTTGTTGGATGCGATCTTGCCTCATTTCGTTGATTTCAAGATCTATCACATGGTTCTGGAGAGCAGGGCTTCAGAGCATTCTGCTCGGATGGTTGCGATGAAGAACGCGACCGACAACGCGAAGCAGATCATCAAGGATCTCACCTTGGAGTACAACAAAGTCCGCCAAGCGAGCATCACGACGGAAATTTTGGAAATTGCTACGGCGCAAATGGTTCTCGGTTAACTTTTGATCAAATAAACTTATGTCACAGACTGCAGAAACAACCACGAAGAACGTCGGAACGATTGTTCAGGTCATCGGGCCGGTGGTGGACGTCGACTTCAGCAAGTCGGGCGTGATTCCCAAGCTCTATGAGGCCTTGGAAATCCGTTACGAGGTGAATGGCGTCCAGACCCGACTGGTCCTGGAGGTCCAGCAACACCTCGGAGAGAACTGGGTTCGGTCCATCGCGATGTCATCGACGGAAGGTCTTCGTCGCGGAATGAGCGTGGATGCGCTTGGTAACCCGATCACCGTACCTGTAGGGGAGGGCGTTCTTGGTCGTATTTTCAATGTGACGGGGGATCCTACGGATGAGCGCGGCGAGGTTCCGCACACGAAGCGGTACCCGATCCATCGCCCTGCGCCACCATTGATTGAGCAGAACACGAAGGCGCAGATTCTCGAAACGGGGATCAAGGTCATCGATTTGATCTGTCCTTTCACCAAGGGTGGTAAGGTTGGCGCGTTCGGGGGCGCAGGTGTGGGTAAGACTGTGGTCATCATGGAGTTGATCAACAACATCGCGAAAGGACACGGGGGTTACTCGGTCTTTGCGGGTGTTGGTGAGCGGACTCGTGAGGGTAACGACCTTTACCATGAGATGGCTGATTCCAAGGTCATCCGTCTGGACAAGATTGAGGAATCTAAGGTTGCGCTGGTGTATGGGCAGATGAATGAGCCACCTGGAGCTCGTTTGCGTGTGGCTCTGTCTGCTCTGTCGATGGCGGAGTACTTCCGTGATGAGAAAAACCAGGACGTGTTGTTGTTTGTCGACAACATCTTCCGGTTCTCGCAAGCGGGGTCTGAAGTGTCGGCATTGCTCGGACGCACACCGTCTGCGGTGGGGTACCAACCCACGCTTGCGGCTGAAATGGGTCAGTTGCAGGAGCGGATCACGTCGACGACTCGTGGTTCGATCACGTCGTTCCAGGCGGTTTACGTTCCGGCGGACGACTTGACGGATCCGGCACCGGCCAACACGTTCGCGCATCTGGATTCCACGATCGTGTTGGAGCGTTCGATTGCTGAGTTGGGGATTTATCCTGCCGTTGATCCGTTGGCATCGACTTCGAAGGCATTGGCTCCTGAGATTGTTGGGGAGGAGCACTACAAGGTTGCGCGTGGCGTTCAGCGTGTTCTGCAGCGGTACAAGGATCTCCAAGACATCATCGCGATTCTTGGGATGGACGAGTTGTCGCCTGAAGACAAGTTGACGGTGTTTCGTGCGCGGAAAATCCAGCGGTTCTTGTCGCAACCCTTCCATGTCGCGGAAGTGTTCACTGGTACGCCGGGTCAGTACGTCTCGATCAAGGACACAATCCGCGGATTCAAGGAAATCCTTGATGGTAAGCATGATGACGTTCCGGAAGGGAACTTCTACATGAAGGGCGGCATCGATATGGTGCGGGCCTAGTATTGGGGTTTGTGCCGGGAAGTGAGGACTGACCGGCACAGCTCATCAGACATTCACCACCGCATACTCAGAGATGGCCATGTTGAGACTTGAGATTTTCACTCCGGAGGGAGTCGCGTACAGCAAGGAAGTGGACATGGTCCGCATGCCGACCGAGTCCGGTGAGATTGGCGTGTATGCGAAGCACGCTCCGATGCTTACTCGCGTGTTGCATGGCGAGATTGTCGCGCGCAGTGGTGGGGTGGCGGAGCATCTGGCGGTTGGGGAGGGGTTTGCTGAAGTCTCTCCGACGGCGGTGCGGGTGATTGTGGACATGGCGATTGAGGACAAGCACATCGACGAAGGGATTGTTGAGGAGGCTGTCAAGAAGGCGCAGGCTCGCCTTGCGGAACCGCACCTCAGTGACGAAGAGGCTGCTGTAGTGCAGGCAGCTCTCCAAAAATCGATGGCGAAGCTGAAGGTGAAGCGTCGCCGTCGTGGTTGATGGTTGAGGTCTCCTCTGCACGGCCCGCGCAAGCGGGCCTTTTTTTTGCCCTCGCGTGATGTTTGTTGCGTGAGAGGATATCAGACCGCCGTTTTGAGGTGGGCAACGAGTTTTTTGATCAACTGAACAGAGTTACGAGTATGAGCAAAGTAGAGAGCGCCAACGTTTTGAGAGTCGGATTGCCTTCTGGCTCTTTGCAGGAGCCCACCATCCAGTTGTTTGCGAAGGCTGGGTTTGCGATCAGCAGCGCAAGTCGTTCGTACAAGCCGAGCGTTGATGATCCTGAGTTGGTGATCCGTTTGTTGCGGGCTCAGGAGATCAGTCGTTACGTCGAGCATGGTTTTCTCGATTGCGGGTTGACGGGCAAGGATTGGATTTCGAACAACGGTTCGGATGTGGAGGTTCTTTCGGAGATGACATTCTCTAAGGCGAGCGCGAAGCCGACGAGATGGGTGATTGCGGTGCCTGAGGACTCCGCGATTCGGAGCGTACAAGATTTGCAGGGAAAGCTGATTGCGACGGAAGCGGTCGAGATGACTCGAAGGTTTCTCGAGTCGAAGGGGGTCACTGCTACAGTGGAGTTCTCTTGGGGGGCGACGGAGGTAAAAGTTCCCGATCT
>CAZAZT010000073.1:11729-19921 GCA_964489645.1 uncultured Chthoniobacteraceae bacterium
CGATTGGCCGAGCTGTTGAAGACGCTTCCTGCGTTGAGGAATCCCACCATCGCGAAACTGGCTCAAGATGGGTGGGTCGCAGTCGAGACGATCATTGATGAGCGTGTCGTTCGGGAGATCATCCCGGGACTGAAGGGGTTAGGTGCTGAAGGCATCATCGAATATCCTCTGAACAAGGTGGTGTATTGATCCGAAGGACAATCCGTGGGAGGGGTCAGGGAGTGTAGCCTCTGCTATAGCCGGTAGTGGCGCTGATCTGGATTGCGGCATAGCGCTCTGGACCGGGATCATCGGGCTCATTCTCGGGATCTGCCGGCGGAAGCGCATAGGTGAAGGCGATTTCCATGGCAGTGACCGTACCGTACGCATTGGAATCTCGCAGGATGCGACATGCGCCGAGGGGTGAGATCTCGATCACGCGGCTAGCCAGCTCGGATGCAGCCCTCTCGGGAACGATTTCTTGCATGGGGATTGGGGTGACCGAGTGACATTCCGGATGCCCTAGGCGGTAGTACCTGTGGACTGGGGGCCGGACAAGAGGCCCGCTTTCGGGAGGAATTGCTGTTGCGAGGAGTCGCAGCTCAGGGAGGGTGAGGACTGCCGAGACAGGTCGTAGATCGCGTTGTTGAGCGAGCATGAGTTCCCACGAGGCGGATGGATTCGCAGGGTCAATGCCGCGACGTCCGTCTGGGAAGCTGAATGCTCGAACACAGACCGCGGGCTCAGAAAGTTCCGCGCCCGAGGCGATTGCAAGATAGACCCATTCGGCGCGATCCATCGCCCGGCGGCGAGCTGAGCGGTAGGTGGTTTCAATCAAAGATGCCGCGAAGGAGAGGCGCGATCTCGAAAGACGCTCGGAGCAGGCGAGTGTGCCCAAGGACACGAGGGTCATGAAGATGACTAGAGACAGCAACAACTCTGTCAGGGTTGTTCCTGCGATTTGAACTTCGCGATGTTTTGGACGCATGTCCCATCATCGCTTGGGAAGGATTGTCTGGATGGGGCGCGCGAAGCGGATGCGCTAGTTTCCGAACAGGCGTGCGTGCTCCTCGAGGGCGAAACGATCCGTCATGCCGCTCACATAATCGCACACCGTGCGCTCGAGTCCTTGGCTCTTGATCCGGTCGAAGGAGTCTCGCCCTAGGCGATCGGGGTCGGCCATGTAAGCGTTAAAAACCGCATGGAGAACGTGCCGTCCCCTCGCATTGACGTCATTCAAGCTGGGATGGTGGTAGACGTGTTTGAACAAGAACCGGCGCAACTCGATATTTCTCGCGCGAGCGGTCTGGCTGAAAGCGGCAAGCGGTTCTGGGTGACTCCTCGCTGCCTCGGCGGATCGAATCCCGGAGGATTCGATGCGGCGTCGGGTTTCGTCGATGAGGTCCTCTACGGTGGAGTCTGTCAGGTCCCTGATGATTTGGCGCTGGAGAGTCGCGCCTTCCAGCAAAGGGTAACGGGCAAGAACGAGCGCCTTGGTTTCAGTCCAAACTGGCAGGCTCTCGAGGAGGTCATCTGTCAGAAGTCCTTCGTCAATACCATCTTCGATATCATGGCTCGAGTAGGCGATTTCGTCTGCGAGGTTGGCGATCTGTGCTTCCACCGAGGGGAAGCGGAATGTGGTGCCCTCGATCGGGTGACGTGGAAGTTTGGTATGTTTGTGCAGCCCCTCGAGGACTTCCCACGAGAGGTTGAGTCCTGGCAGATCGGGGCGTTTAGCCTCGATGATCGTTACGAGGCGGAGGCTCTGCTGATTGTGCTCGAAGCCACCATGTGCCCGCATGCATTCATCCAGTGCGTCCTCGCCGGAATGGCCGAAGGGGGAGTGCCCGAGGTCGTGCGCGAGGGCGATGCACTCTGCGAGATCTTCATTCAGTCGTAATGCGCGAGCGATGGAGCGGGTGATGGACGCAACCTCAATCGTATGGGTCAGGCGTGTTCGCAGATGATCGCCGGTGCCGTTGAGAAACACCTGTGTTTTGTATTCGAGACGCCGGAAGGCGCGCGAATGGATCACGCGTGCGCGGTCACGCTCGTAGCACGAGCGCAACTGGTGTGGAGGTTCCGAGGCGGTGCGTCCAGCGGTCCGATCCGTTCGCTGAGCGTATGGGGCAAGCAAATCGTCCGGTAGCATGGATCAACTCAAATCGGAGAGAAGTCGCTTGTGGATGTTGTCGAAACCACCGTTTGAAAAGATGGCGATGACATCCCCCGAGTGGGCGTGTTCTCGCAAACGATGGATGATGGCATCCACGTCCGGTTCGTAGAATGCGGGCTTTCCAGAGGCCGCAATGTCCGCGATGACCTTTTCAGGGTCGAGTCGGTCCTCGGGTGCGAGCTGTTCAAGACGAGCAACCTTCGAGAAAACGACTCCGTGAGCATTCTCGAAAGCGCCGGGAAGGGACTGCTGAAAAACAGCCCTACGGGTGGTGTTGGAGCGGGGTTCGAATATGGCCCAGATGCGTCGATCGGGGTACTGATGCCGCAAAGCTTGAAGGGTTTGATGGATGGCGGTGGGGTGATGTCCGAAGTCATCGATGACCGTGATCCCACGGACTTCCCCACGGACCTCTTGTCGGCGCTTCACTCCTTCGAAACGGGATAGAGCTTCTCGAACGGTGTGGATTGGCACCCCGAAATGCAGGGCTGCGGTTGCTGCCATCGCTGCGTTCCGGACGTTGAACTCACCTGGTAACTGGATCTCAAAACGTTCGTTGTGGAACGTGAAAGCGGCACCTGCACCGTAGGAAGCCTCGGTGAGGCGATGGTCGGCATTTTCGCTGAACCCAACCGATGCGATGCTTGCGCGCGCGGTTGTTGCAACCTCCATGGCATTTTGGTCATCCGCATTGACAATGACCAAGCCGTTTTCGGGAACGATGTTCATGAGTCTGCGGAAGGACAACTTGATCTCGTCGAGTGACTGAAAGATGTCGGCGTGATCGAACTCCAAGTTGTTGATGAGAACGACTTCTGGAAGGTAGTGGAGGAATTTCGAACGTTTATCGAAAAAGGCGGTGTCGTATTCATCCCCTTCGAGCACGACATGCTGTGAGGGGTGGAGAGAGCAGCCTTGGGGCAGATTTTTCGGGATGCCTCCGATGAGGTAGGCGGGGTTCTTTTCTGCGAAGGACAGGATCCACGCGAGGGCGGTGGTGGTCGTGGTCTTCCCGTGCGTACCGGTCACGACGGTGTTGTGTCGGCCGCGCAGGAAAAATTGTCGCAGAGTCTCTGGTAGGGAGACGTAGTTGAGGCGTCGGTTGAGGACTTCCTCGACCTCGGGGTTTCCGCGCGAGATGGCGTTGCCAACGACGATAAGGTCTGCGGTGGCTGGAAGGTTATCGGGCGAGTATCCGCGGCAGATGGATATCCCTTTGTTTTCCAGAAAGGTACTCATCGGGGGGTAGACATCCTGATCGGAGCCAGAGACGGTAAAACCCTGATCTCGCATGGCAGCGGCCACTGCGCCCATGGCGGTGCCGCAGATCCCGATGAAGTGGACGTGACGGGTTGGATTCATGGTCTGACGTTATCGTGAGCGAGCACTGGTGCCAGAAGGAAAGGGGTTGAGACAGCGGGGATGGTATGGGGGGTGCTCGGGGTTAAGTATGCCGATTTCCAAGAAAATCTGGGGCATTTTTCCCCAGAGAATAGCTTCTGTGTCTGTCGCTGTGCTCGCACTGGTGACGCTGCTTTCTGGGATGACGGCTTGCGATAAGCAAACGGTTCAGGCTGTGGCGGTATCGAATCCGGTGCCTATGTCGCCTTCTATGGAGACGAAGCTGAAAGGTCCTTTCCGTTTGGCTGGTGGGACGTTTGACTTCAATGGGGGGCCCGCTTTCGTCAAGGTTCGGAAGAGTAACCTGTACGCGAGTGTGACGGAGGTGACACAAAGCCAGTACGAGGCGGTGATGGGGAAGAATCCGAGTCATCCGGGGTTTTTGGGCTCCAAAATTCCGGTTCACAACGTCTCGCACACCGACGCGCTGGCGTTTTGCAAAAAGCTGACGGATGCTGCGCATGCAGAGGGTTGGTTGCCGAGGGAGTGGAGCTTTGCTCTGCCTCACGAGTGGGAATGGACGACGTTTTATGAGGAAGAGGATAAGGCTGTGTTGAAGGGGGAGATGAAGGATGCAAAAACCGGAGCGGCGCCGTTCAAGGATTTGCGTAAGCTGGCGGTCTGGAGGCGTAACGTGGACGACGGGCCTCGCGAGGTAGCTAGCATGTCGGTGGACAGCAACAAACTCTATGACATCCGAGGTAATGTAGCCGAGTGGTGTCGTAACTGGGTTGATTCGAAACGGTTGAAGGTGACTTCGCAGGACGACGTGAGCGAGTCCGACTACACAGGGAACCTCCCGAAGCCGATTCTGCGATACTACGAGTTGGTTCGACTCAACTTTTTCCACCCTTACGAGGGGCAAAAACTTTCTCTTGAGCAGTTGAAAGACAACTCGAACCCGACAGACAAGATTTCGGGAGACCTGAAGCTCATCGCGAATGCGACGATTAACCGTGACGGCACTATTTCGGGACTTGAGTTCGTGCAGAAGTCTGGGAACTCCATGATGGATCGATTGGTGATTGATGGCGGAGACGGGGAATCTGGGGCGAAGACCGTGCGTGCGGTGGTGTTGTCGAAATCTCAGTTCGAGTTCATCGAAAGGGAGTTCAAGAAGAAGGATCCGGAGTATGTGGAGTTTCTCAGGAAACTGTACTTAGCGGGAAAGCCGATCCCTTTTCCTCCCGACATTGCGGGAGATAAGCACACGGTGCGACTGGAATACCTCCTAGGGGGATTCCCGGTGCGAGGGGGAAGTTGGGCGGACAAAGACCCGTACTATCTGAGTGAAGCGTTCCGGTTGAGTCCTCGCGCGGCGACTCGGGATCCAAGGTTTGGGTTCCGCATGGTGGTGGTTGGTGTACCGCTTGACCTCTAATAGTTGGCGCAAGCTGGTGTCGTACGCACTATCATTGAGAGTAGCATTCAGTCCGTTCTGTCCGCTTTGAAGAAACGTAAATAGCCATGAGCAAGTTAGATAAATCTGCCCCTAAGTCTGGAGAATCGAAAAAAGCCGCTGGTCGCCCGAAGGCCGCATCCGAGGGACTCAGCCGGAAATGGTCTTCGGAGGTTGTGGACGGTGTTGAGCGCGCAGCGTCTCGGGCGATGCTTCATGCGGTCGGATTTAGCCGCGACGATTTCCGCAAGAACCAGGTGGGTATCGCATCGACGTGGAGCATGGTGACGCCGTGTAACATGCACATCGACCAGTTGGCGCGTCAGGCGGAGGCCGGCGTGAACACCTTCGGCGGCAAGGGGGTGATTTTCGGCACGATGACCATCTCGGATGGGATCTCCATGGGCACTGAGGGGATGAAGTACTCATTGGTTTCACGCGAGATCATCGCGGATTCGATCGAGGCGGTGGTGGGGTGTCAGGGATTTGACGGAGTGGTTGCGATTGGTGGGTGTGACAAGAACATGCCGGGATGCATCATTGCGCTGGCAAGGTTGAATCGTCCTTCGGTTTTCGTTTATGGCGGCACGATTTTGCCGGGGTGCATCACGGGGATTCTCGCTGAGAAACGGTTGCGCAAGGAACGTGCAGATGCGATTGCGGGGAGAAAGTTGGATATTGTGAGCTGTTTTGAGGCGGTTGGGCAGCATGCCAACGAGAACATCGACGACAAGGAGTTGGGTTTGATCGAGGAGAATGCGATTCCCGGAGCGGGTTCCTGTGGAGGGATGTACACGGCAAACACCATGGCATCGGCGATCGAGGCTCTCGGGATGAGTTTGCCGAACAGCAGTGCGCAGAATGCGGTTTCCCAAGCCAAAGCGTTGGACGCAAGACAGGCTGGCGCTGCGGTGATCGAGTTGATCAAGAAGGGGATCCGGCCATCTGACATCATGACTCGCGAAGCATTCGAGAACGCGATCACGGTCGTGATCGCATTGGGTGGATCAACGAATGCGGTGCTTCATCTGATCGGGATGGCGCACGCTGCGGGCGTGAAGTTGGAGTTGGACGATTTCACCAAAATCGGTAAGCGGGTTCCCGTGCTCGCTGACCTTAAGCCCAGCGGACGTTTCTTGATGAGCGAGTTGATCGATATCGGGGGGCAGACGCCTCTGATGAAGATGCTGCTCGATGAAGGATTGCTCCACGGCGGATGCATGACCGTGACCGGCAAGACGTTGGCCGAAAACTTGAAGAAGGTGAAGTCCTACCCCAGAGGGCAGGAAATCATTCGTCCCTTCTCGAACCCGATCAAACCCGACAGTCACCTTGTCGTGCTCAGGGGGAATCTTGCTCCGGAGGGAGCGGTGGCAAAGATTTCAGGGAAAGAGGGGCTTTCGTTCACTGGGAAGGCGATTGTGTTCGAGAACGAACAGGACGCATTGAAGGCCATCTTGGATGGAACGGTGAAGAAAGGGCATGTGATTGTGATCCGACAGGAGGGGCCGGTGGGAGGTCCTGGGATGCGCGAGATGCTATCGCCGACAAGTGCGGTCATGGGCAAGGGCTTGGGTAAGGATGTTGCATTGATCACGGATGGTCGGTTCTCTGGCGGATCCCATGGATTTGTTGTGGGGCACATCACCCCTGAGGCTGCTTTAGGGGGCCCCATCGCGCTGCTCAAGAATGGGGATGTCATCACGATTGACGCATCGAAGAACCAGTTGAATGTGGATGTTCCGGCAGCGGAGTTGGCTAAGCGCAAGGAGAAGTGGAAGGCGCCGAAGCCGGTCTATCGCAAGGGCGTTCTTGCCAAGTACGCGCGGACGGTCACTAGCGCTTCTCTGGGGGCGGTGACAGACCCGCTTGTGTGATGGTGGCGGAGTAGGGTTTTCGAGGAGAATCTTCTCTGACGAAAGTCTTTTGGGCGGGGGAAGTACGTTGTCGTTGTCTTCTCCTTTCGGTTACCGTTGGGAGATGAGGGGTATTTTCCTTTGGCAATGGTTTTGGATCCTTCTGGGGTCGATTTCAGCTGCATCGGTTGATCCCAGCTCTCTCGAGGGGAAGGTCGTTTGCGGATACCAAGGGTGGTTTCGAGCGGAGGGGGATACGAGTGGCTTGGGTTGGGTGCACTTTGGGCAGGGGAATCGGTTTGCTCCGGGGCATTGCACCTTTGACCTTTGGCCTGACCTCTCGGAGTTTGGGGCGTCGGAGCGGTTCAAGACGTCGTTCCGGTTCGCGAATGGGCGAGCTGCGGATCTTTTCACCAGCGATCATCCCGAGACGGTGAGACGTCATTTCCGATGGATGCGTGAGTATGGGATTGATGGGGCGTTTGTTCAGCGGTTCGGGACGGTGGTTTTGTCCCCTCGCGAACGACCGTCTGCGGATCGGGTGCTCCGCCACTGCGTGGAGTCTGCGGTTTCTGAGGGGCGCACTTTGGCGATCATGTACGACCTGACGAACACTCCTCCCGCGGGGTTCCCTGCGATTGCGGAGGATTGGAAAGGCATTTTGGCAACGGGATGGACTGCGAATGCGTGCACTCAGAGGTACGGGGGGCGGCCGCTGGTTGCCATCTATGGGTTAGGGTTTGTGGGTCAACCCGAGGCGGTTTCCGAGTGGGCGGCGCTCATCGATGTGTTCAAGCGCACTGGAGCGGCTGTCATGTTGGGTGTGCCAACGCATTGGCGGGAAGCGAAGGGGGATGCATCGCCTAACAAGGCGTTTCATCGACTCCTCCACGAGGCGGACGTCATCAGCCCCTGGACGGTTGGGCGGATGGCGAAGGATGTTGATGTGGAAAGCATTGCAGAACATGTTTGGCAAAAGGATCTTGGTTGGTGTGCGGATGCGGGGAAGGGGTATCTTCCGGTGATTTTCCCTGGTTTCAGTTGGCATAATCTCTCCAAGGTTCGAGGCGTTGAGTCTCGGTTAGATGTGATTCCCCGGCGGGGTGGGCGCTTCTTCTGGAAGCAGGTAACCGAGGCAAAGCGAGTGGGCGCGCGCAGTCTGTACGTTGCGATGTTTGATGAAGTTGACGAGGGAACCGCCGTGATGAAGTGCTCCGCCGAGGTTCCTCAGGGGGCGAGTCCGTTCGTAGATGTTTCCGATGTTCCGAGCGACCATTACTTATGGTTGAGTGGGCAGGCGGGGCGATTGATTCGAGGGGAATCGGGTGTGGGGAGCGGGTTTCCCGTCCGTTGACGATCGGGTTGAGGGAGGCGTGCTATT
>CAZAZT010000074.1:0-8966 GCA_964489645.1 uncultured Chthoniobacteraceae bacterium
CAGCGTCGAATGCGCGTTTCACGGGCACGATCGCTTTTGGCGCTTCGAAGATGGTGGTCACGGTGAACGACTAATACGTCGGTCGATCTTGAATCTCTCAAACGCCCGCTTCGGCGGGCGTTTTTATTATGAAAAAGGGCATCACATACGCGATTGCGGCTACGTCCTTGGTGATTTTGGTGGAGTTGGTTCACTTGACCTGGCCGGGGAGCGTTCCTGTCAGGACCGGTGTGAAAGAGGAGGAGAAGGTGACGGAGTCGGCTGTTCCGGTCACGAAGTTGGGGCCTGTGACGGGGTCGAGCCCGGTTTTGGCGCAGTCAGCGGAGCGGGAGGAGTTGAAGCAGTTGATTGTGCGTGGACCGGAGAAGGAGAAGTTGATCGAGGATTTGGCGGAATGGGCGACCACTTATGATCAGGCGGCGGTGCAGAAGATCCGGAAGTACGTTTTCTCGGCGGATCCGGATGTGCGCGGTGCGGCGATTGACGCTCTTGTGGCTGCGGGTGTGGCGGAGGGAGCGGATGTTTTGGAGGAGGCGATGCGGTCCATGTCGGTCCCTGAGGAGATTGTGAAGACCAAGGAGAAGGTGAAGTTCCTGAGGCTGCCTTCGGCGCTTTCGGAGTGACGCGCGGAAGCTGCCTTTTAGGGGGCAGCGAGGGGTTCGAGGGGAGGGGTTTGGGGGAGGACGATGGAGCGGAGTTCGCCGGATCGGAGGACGGTTCTGAGGGTGGAACCGGTTGGGGCGTCTTCGGTGGTGCGGACGACTTTGCCATTTTCGCCGAGGGTGATGCTGAAGCCGCGTTCCATGGTGGAGTCTGGAGACAGGACCTTGAGGAGGGCGGCTTTTGTATTCAGGTGGTGCTGAAGGGTTTCGAGGCGATGGAGGGCGGAACGGCGCAGGCTTTCGTGATTGTTCTGGATGTGTTGGCGGCGCACGGCGATCTGTTGATCGGGGCGATGGCGCGCGACGGTTTCGCGGAGCAGTTCGATGCGTTGGATTTTTGTGCGAAGGGATTGGGAGAGGGTTTGGGAAAGGGTGGTGTTGATGAGGTCGAGGCGTTGTTGCTCTTCTTGGATGCGTTGGCGTGGCATGTCGAAGAGGCGGCTGAGTCCGAGGATTTTGACCTGATCTTTCAGTCGGTCGAACTGGCTGGTGACGCGTTGCCGCATCCATTGGGATGCGCCGGAGAGGAAGGATTCGATCTCGGAATGTTCACGGGCGACGCGTTCGGCGGCGGCGCTGGGAGTGGGGGCTCGGAGGTCTGCGACGAAGTCGGCGATGGTGGTATCGGTTTCATGTCCGACGGCGGAGATGACGGGGATCTTTGAGGAAGCGATGGCGCGGGCGACGATTTCCTCGTTGAACGCCCAGAGGTCTTCGAGGCTGCCGCCGCCTCGACCGACGATGAGGGTATCGATGGGGAGGGTGGTGGAGCCTGAGACGGCGTTGGAGTGTTGGATGGCGGCGGCGATGTCTTCGGCGGCGCCGTCGCCTTGGACTTTGCAGGGGAAGAGGAGGATGCGGACGTAGGGGGCGCGGCGGGACAGGATGTTGAGCATGTCCTGGATGACGGCGCCGCTGGGGGAGGTGATGAGGCCGACGGTGGAAGGGATGGTCCGGATGGGGCGTTTGCGTTCGCGGGCGAAGAGGCCTTCTGTTTCGAGTCGGCGTTTGAGGGCTTCGAACTTTGCGAAGAGGAGGCCTTGTCCTCCGGCGCTGACACTTTGGACGCGGAGTTGGTAGGTGCCTCGGGGTTGGTAGAGGGAGACGGTGCCATTGACCTCGACGGCCATGCCTTCGGAGAGGGGGATGTTGGGGCGGAACCACACGCAACTGACGGCGGCGTGCGCGTCTTTGAGGGTGAAATAGGATGCGCGGGGTTGGGATTTGATGCCGCTGACTTCACCGCTGACGAGGACTTGTCCGACCTGTTTTTCGAGGGTTTGGAGGACGCGTTCGTTGAGTTGCGAGACGGTGATGGAGTTGCCTGGAGGCATTGGGCGCGGAGGATTGGAGTTCTGAAGGGTGGGTAGGTTAGTTGAGGGGTTCACGAATCACCAGACTCGCGAGGTGGGGGTGATGGGGACGCGGCGCGGGGAAGGTGGGTGGCAGCGGAACGGGCGGCAGCGGGAGGGGTGCTCCGCCCGGAATGCGGGGCGGGGATTAGGGTTTGCTGGTGAGGTATTTGAGCAGTTCGAACGCCTTTTTTTCTGGAAGGGCTTCGAGGAGGCCGGGGGGCATGAGGGATTGGGGGGAACGCTCGTGTTTGGCGATGTCCGATTTTGGTATCACGACGGGTTGCCCGGTGGTGCGCAGGGTGACGGCGGAGGGAGATTCTTGGTCGAGGAGACCTGAGCTGACGGCGCCATCTTTGCGTGTGATCACGTGGAGTTGGAAGTTCTCACCGATGACGGCGTTGGGGTCGACGATGTTCTCGAGGAAGTAATCGACGCCGTGCCGCCAGGAGCCGCCGAGATCGGGGCCGAGATTTCCGCCTTGTCCGTTCATGGCGTGGCATATTCCGCAGAGTTGCTTGAAGGTTTCTGCGCCGGCTTTGGCGTCGTAGGCCCAGAGCGGGGCTGAGGAATAACCTTTTTTGAGGCGGGCGATGGTGTCTTTAGCTGTGGCGGAAGATTCGTTGACCTTGCCCCACGATTCATCGAGGAGTCGATCGATTTGGGAGTTCTTGAGGTTACGCATCTGGCGAACGTGGAGGGAAGAGACGTTGTTCCGGTTGAAGCGACCCTCTTTCATCGCGCGCAGTAAGGGGGTTGCGAGTTGGTGTCGACTGGTGAGTGCGTTGAGTGCGGCGCTTTGGTCCTCGGGTTTGAGCGCGTTGAACTTGCTGATCAGGGCCTCGGCGACGGAGGGGTCGTTGGATCGGGCGAGGAGGGGGATGACGGCGCTTTGGAGTGACGCGTTATCGAGGAGTGATGCAAAGACTGGCAACGACGCTGGGTCGTTGGCGCGTTTCAGTTGGTCGAATGCGAATTGCCTGCGTTCGGCGGGTTGGGTGGTGTCAGCGAGAAGGGCGCGCAGTTTTTCGAGCACGGCTTGGTCTCCGAAGAGAGCGGACAGGCTGTCGGCGACATCGGCGAGGGGGGCGTTTTTTGATGCGAGAAGGCGTTGGCGCGCTTCGGGCCAGCCGTTCGGCATGGGGCTTGCGGCGTCATCCTTTAGGGCGAAGGCCATGATGCGCAGGGCTTTCGATGCGGTGGCGTCATCCCCTTTGGTCAGGGATTGAAGGAGGAGGTCGCGTCCTTTTTGCGTGCGCGATGCGAACCAGTGGATGGAGTCGGAGAGCGAGGGGAGAGGCGTTGTTTTCGCGATTTCCAGGGCGCGGTTCAGATTGTCGGGGGCGATGCGGCCGAGTCCGCACCAGATCATTTTTGGCAGGAATCGGTCGTCGGCATCCTGTGGATGGGCGGCGAGGGCGGAGCCGATTTCCCAAGCGGTTTCTTTGTTCACCTGAGGCATGGCAGAGGCGAGGGCGAGGCGGACGGCGGCGGAGGGATCGGTTTTTGCGAGGTGGACGAGGGTGGGTGCGGGGAGTCGCGTTTTGCTGGCTTGCTCGGTGGCGAGTTGGATGGACCAGGCGCGCAGGATTTCGTCGGGATTTTTCGCGAGGTCTGCCAGTTGGGAGTCGGCGAGGTGTTGGGTTGCGTGAAGGGTCCAGATGGCGCGGAGGGCGAGCGGGCGGTCTTGGCTTTTGGATTGGGTGATGAGGAGGGAGATCGCTTCGGGGGCGATGGGTCTGGAGGCGCTTCGATGTTGGAGTTGGTTTCTGGCTTGGCGGGAGTACCAGTCGTTTTTGTGGGAGTGCAGTTGTGCGAGTTCGGTGTCGGACGCTTTTGCGAGATCCACTTTGACCGGTTTGAACGAGGGGCTCCAAGACACGCGGTAGACGCGACCGTTGGTGCGGTCCCATTTTTCGTCGGAGGGGGTGTGGCAGTGTTGGAGATCGCACCAATCGATGAGGTAGACGGCTCCGTCTGGACCGGTTTGGAGGTCTACGGCCATGTAGCGGGGGTTTGGCGCGAGGAGGAGGTCGTGTCCTGCATGGAGGGTTTCGTAGGCGGAACCGCGGCGCTCGTTGACTTGGTGATTGAGTTGGTGGCCGAAGAGGTTGTTGGTGAAGAGGTGGTCTCGGTAGGAGTCGGGCCAGTTGTCTCCGAGATAGATCATGGTGCCGACGTGGCTATGTCCGCCGTAGATTGCGTCGCTGCCGGGTTTTCCGGCACCGCCTGCGCCGCTGTCGTATTGGGCTGCGGCGGGCAGGTAGTTTTTGAGGTGCGGCGCGAAATCGGGTCCGCTGTTGGAGAGGAAGGGGGCGTAGTTGTTATTGGCTTGGTTCCAGAAGTGGCCGTTACGGATCACGTAGGTGGTTCCTCCGCCGCCCCAGAAGCTGCGGCAATGGGTCATGAACAGGTGTCCGTTGCTATTGAAATCGAGTCCCCATTGATTGCTTCCCCCGTGTGCGAACAGTTCGAATTCGTGTCGTGTTGGGTGGTAACGCCAGACTCCTGAGCGGAAGTCGGTGCGTTGGTCGTCGGGGGTTCCTGGCTTACCGACCTGTGAGCGGGTGAAGACCCCTTGGTTACCGTAGAGCCAGCCATCGGGGCCCCAAGAGAAGCTGTTGAGGGTTTCATGGGTGTCCTGATAGCCCCATCCATCGAGGAGAACTTGCGGAGTGCCGGCGCGATCGTTTGCGTCTTTTGGGATGAACAGGAGTTCTGGGGCAGCGCCGACCCAGACGCCGCCGAAGCCGACCTCGATCCCGCTGACGAGGTTGAGTCCGTCGATGAACACGGAGCGTTTATCGAAGGAACCGTCGCCATCGGTGTCTTCGAGGATGAGGATGCGATCCTCGTTGCGGCCGTCCTTGCGTTTATTGGGGTAGCTGTACGCTTCAGCGATCCAGAGGCGACCACGTTCGTCGATGGCGAAGGCGACGGGTTGTTTGACATCGGGTTCTGCGGCGAGCAGTTCGGCTTGGAATCCTGGGGTGAGCATCATGGAGCGGACGACGCTTTGCGCATCTTCGTTCGCGATGGCGGTGGGCTTTGCGGGGTTCGGCGCGAGGTGTTTGAGCACTGGGCTCTCTTTTTGACGAGCGGCGCGATCGGTGTTTGCGGCGGCCCCTTGCACGATTGGTTTTCCAGCGGCTGGGGTGGTGTCTGGGGTCAGCTCAGGCTGGGTCTCGTGGAAGACGAAGTCGTCGAAGTTCAGGTGCCCCCAACCGCCGGTGAAGGCGTCGACCAAGCGGATCTGGATATTTTTTCCGAGGTGCGGGCGAAGGTCGAGCACCTCGCGGCGCATTTCTTCACGGGTCACACCGACGGCGGTGCGGATGATTTTTCCTGAGGTTTCCTCGAGGATTTCCACCCGAGTTCGAGCGGGATCGCTTCCGCCGCCGACGAGAAAGCTTGCCCATGGGTGGGTTGCGGGAAAGGGGACGGAGGTCAGGGTACCGGTTGGGGCATCGCCGGAGTGCTCATAACCGCCGATCCAGTATTCTCCGACGTGGTTGCTCCGTTCGGAGGGCTTCCGTTTCTGCACGGTGTCTCCCTTGATGGGTTGTCCGGTCCACGCAGCGCCTTCGGCCGTCCAGTCTTCGAGGGTGCCTTTTTCGAAACCGAGGTTGAGTGGTTTGCCTTGCGCGCTTTTTGGGGGGATGGAGACGGATCCGGGTTTGAGGACGGGCGCGCCGGATTCGGCGGGTTTTCGGGGTCTTGGGGGCGGGAGGTTCAGTTTTGCGCGCTGACCTTCCACTCCGCCGAGAGAATCCCACGTTGGGGCATTTGGGGTGGCGGGCAGGTCGACGATGGAGAGGTCCTTGATTTGGACGATGGCGTGTCCGCCGCTATGGACTTGCACTCCGATGACGCCATCGGAAGCGATGTCCTTTTCGGGTTCGGTGTAGTCGGTGGCTTGCACGCCGTTGATCCACGTTTGGATGCGGGGGCCGTCTGCTTTGATGAGGTAGTCGTTCCAGTCCTGGGGTTTGAGGGTGGGTCGTAAAGCGTCGATGTCGGATTTGGAGACGACCCGGTTCCTCCGGCTTTCGTCGTAGATGGCTCCGTACCAGTTGGGTTCGCCGAAGTCGCATTGGTATCCTGAGACTTCGTGGCTACCGGGGACGCGTTTGGAGCGGATCTGAACGCCGGAGTTGATGAGACCGGTGGCGGGGTCGCCGGAGAGTTTGATTTTGAGATGGAGGACGAAGTTGGCGTGGGTGGAGGTGGTGCAGATGAAGTCGTTGTAGGGGATCTTTTTTGTGCCATCGCCACCGGTCAGGACGCCGTCTTGTAGGCGCCAGACCGAGTCGGGGAGGATGTCCCATCCTGCGGTGGATTTTCCGTCGAAGAGCGATTTGGCGGTTGGCGGGAGCGTTGGGGCGGGTTCGGCAAGTGCTGATGCCAACGGGAGGAGGAGGAGGGCGAGGAGGAGAGGTGACTGACGGGGCATGTGGTTCGGTGGGTTTGGATTCGTCGGTGCAGGGGGCGTGCCGTTCTTCGATCGAGAGGGCTTCAGAACAGGTCTGTGGAGAGGTATTTCATGCCGCTGTCACAAGCGATGATGACGATGGTGGATCCTTTCTCGTGGGAATGGAGCAGTTGGAGGGCGGCGGCGAGGTTCGCTCCGGTCGAGAATCCCCCGAACACGCCTTCGGTCCGTGCGAGACGTCGCATCGCATCGCGGGAGTCATCGCCGGAGACCTGCACGAAGTTGGAGATGAGGGAGCGATCCAGGAGGGGGAGATCTTGCATCGCGTACCCTCCTCCTTGGATGGGGTGGCGAGGTTCTGAGGCTGTTTGGCCCGAAAGTGTGGCAGCGCCGGTGGGTTCTGCGAGGTAGCAGCGGATGGAGGGGTTGCGCTGTTTGAGGGCGCGCGAGACCCCGGTGAAGGAACCTGCGGTTCCGGCAAAATCGACGAATGCATCGATGTCACCGGACGATTGTTCCCATATCTCGGGGCCGGTGTGGCGTTCATGTGCGAGGCGGTTCGCCAGGTTGTGGAACTGGTCCGCGCGGAACGCACGACGTTCGCTGCAGATCCGCGTGGTCTCAGTTTCCACGAGGGCGAGGTCCGCGCCGGAGACCTGGCCTGGGGCGAAGTTGGTTGCTTGATCGACGAGGACCACTTCTGCGCCGAGAGATTCCATCATGCGGGCTCGCTCGACGGAGTTGCCTCGGGACATGACCGCGATGAAAGGGTGTCCGAGAGCGGCGCAAGCGATTGCGAGTCCGGTGCCGGTATTGCCGCTGGTGAGTTCTACGACTGGTTGACCGGGCAAGAGACGCTTCGCGGAGATCGCGTCCAAGAGGATCTCCTTTGCGATGCGGTCTTTTTTTGAGCCGCCTGGGGAAAGATACTCCAGTTTGAGGAGGATTCTCCCTTGGAAAGCCAGTGAGCGTCGGAGTTTGTGGAGTTCGAGGAGAGGTGTGTTCCCTATCGCGTCGAGGATGGAGTGAGCGAGGGGCGGAGGGTTCATGTGGGGCACGAGTCTGCAGGGGTGGGTTGAGGGGGTGGAGGACGCATGATGGGTGCCGAGTCTGCGGTCGATCTTCTGAGGCAAGCTGCACAGCCGTCGACGGGAGGTGCATGGGTCCATGGAGGCGATCCTTTGGGAGCGTTGTGCGGCTGAAACTTTGCGCAAACGCTTGCGCGCGGGGTGGAGTGGCTAAGAATCTTGGGCGCTTTCGGTGACGAAAGATGATGGCTCGTCCTCGGGAGGGGCCACCGGGGCCGGTGAGGCTTCGGGAAGACAACGTTTGAACACACAACCCAGAACTAATGAGAACAACGATGAAATCATTCCTCATGGCTCTGTCTCTCGGGATGGCGGTTTCCGCTGGTGCCCAGGAGCAGAACCTATTCAACGGCAAGGATCTGACAGGCTGGAAAGGGCTGGAGCGCCTGTGGTCGGTCAAGGACGGCGCGATTCACGGCGAGACGTTGCCTGATCCGGAGAACCCGAAGCGTGGGCTTTTGAAGCACAACAGTTTCCTTGTTTGGACGGGCGGCGAGGTGGGGGATTTTGAGTTGCGCCTGAAGTACCGCTTCATCTCGGATGGCGGGAACTCGGGGATCCAGTTCCGGAGCAAGCACGTTGAGGATGGTGTGGATGGTCCGATCGTGTCGGGTTACCAAGCGGATTGCGATGCAGGCAACGGGTATACGGGCATCAACTACGAAGAGCGTGGGCGCGGGATTTTGGCGAAGCGCGGGTCGAAGTCGGTGATCAAGGCGGACGCATCGGATCCGAACAAAGCGAAGATCGAGGTGGCGGGTTCGGTGGGGGAGGACGCGGAGATCAAGGCGGCCATCAAGCCGAAGGGTGAGTGGAACGATTACCTGATCATCGCCAAAGGGAACCACATCCAGCAGTTCATCAATGGCAAGCAGACGATCGATCTGGTGGATGAGCACGAGGCGAAGGCTGCGAAGAGCGGGATTCTCGCGTTGCAGATCCATGGGGGGCCACCGATGGCCGTGCAATACAAGGACATCGTCCTGAAGCCTCTCAAGTGAGGTTGCGGTAGCGTTCTGGACGCGTGTTTCGCGGCGCTTCGCGGAACGGTGTCTGCTACCTTCTGAGCCGCCCACTCTTCGGAGTCGGGCGGCTTTTTCCGTTCAACCCCAGTGATTCAAAAATGAAGAGAGTGATGTTTGCCGGTGCGGCACTTGCCGCGGGAGTTTCAGTGCTGTTTTCGGGTCCGGACGCGCGGGCTGCGGCGGCGAAGAAGAAGGTGTTGATGATTGCGGGGCGTCCGTCCCATGGGCCGGGTCAGCACGAGCACAATGCGGGGGTGCAGTTATTGACGAAGAGTTTGCAGCAGGGGGCGGGGGATTTGGTGGAGGTGAGTTTCAAGTTGAACGGGGAGTGGCCGTCGGACGAGGAGTTGGGGAAGGCGGACACGGTCTTGATCTATTCGGATGGGGGTGGGGGGCATCCGGCGGTG
>CAZAZT010000074.1:8976-19850 GCA_964489645.1 uncultured Chthoniobacteraceae bacterium
TGGGGGGGGGGGGGGGGGGGTTGGGGGGGGGTGGTTGGGGGGTGGAGGGGGGGGGGGGGGGCGGGGGGGGAGGGGGGGAGGGGGGGCTTGGTTTTGTTCTGTCGGGGGGGGGGTGGGGGGCATCCGGCGGTGCAGGGGGAACGGTTGGCTCAGTTGGATGTGCAGATGAAGCGCGGGTGCGGGTTTGTTTGTCTTCACTATGCGGTGGAGCCGGCTTACGAGAAGGTGGGATGGCCTGAGCCGCAGACGGGGTCGGATGGGAAGCCGGTCAAGCAGGAGGTCCCGACGGTTCGCGGGTCGAAGGGGCGTGGTGCGGAGGAGTTCAAGCAATGGTTGGGCGGATATTTTGAGCAGTACTGGTCGGTGAACCCGCATTGGACGGCGGATTTCAAGAGTCTTCCGAAGCATGCGGTTTCGAATGGGGTGAAGCCGTTCAGCACGAATGACGAGTGGTATTACCACATGCGTTTTCGTGATGGGATGAAGGGGGTGACTCCGGTGTTGAGCGATCTTCCGCCGGAATCGACGACGAAGCGGGGCGTGGGGCCGCATGCGGGCAATCCGGATCAGGCGCGAGCGGTGTTGGAGTTGAAGCAACCGCAGCATGTGGCGTGGGTGGTGGAGCGTGAGGATGGGGGGCGCGGGTTCGGTTTCACGGGGGGGCATTTCCATGCGGGTTGGGCGAATGACGATCAGCGGAAGCTGGTGTGCAACGCGATTGTGTGGACGGCGAAGGGGGATGTGCCTGCGTCGGGGGTGGTTTCGAGTGTCTCGGAGGCGGACATGCAGGCGAACCTTGATCCGAAGGGGCAGCCGAAGAAGTGAGGGTTTTTGGTGATTGCGTCATGAGTTGAATCAACGAGCGGCCTCCTGGTGGAGCCGCTCTTTTTTTTGGAGTCCTAGATATGAACAGATCAAACGTGTTGAGTGTGGGGTTGGGCGCTTTGGCGTTGGCCTCGTTGTGTGTGGCGCAGGAGAAGGGCAAAGGTCCTGAGAACTACGGGTTGGAGGCGGCGCTCCAATCGATTTCCAAGATGACGGTGGCGGAGGGTTTGGAGGTTTCGTTGTTTGCGGCGGAGCCGATGGTCCAGAATCCGACGGCGATGGATGTGGATGCGAGAGGGCGGGTGTGGGTTACGGAGGCGGCGAACTACCGGAAGTGGTCGAATCCACCGATCCGGCCTGAGGGGGATCGGGTGATGACGATTGAGGACACGGATGGCGACGGGCGTGCGGACAAGGCGACGGTTTTTTATCAGGACCCGAGCATGGATTCGGCGTTGGGGATTGCGGTGTTTGGGGATGAGGTGGTGGTTTCGGTTGCGCCGAACGTGTTCGTGTTGCGGGACACGGATGGGGATGGGAAGGCGGATCAGCGTCGTTTGTTGCTGACGGGCACGGCTGGCAGGCAGCATGACCATTCGTTTCATTCGTTCGTTCACGGCACGGATGGGAGGCTGTATTTTAATTTCGGGAACACGGGGTCCCATTTTCGGCGTCCGACGGGGAAGTTGTTGAACATCCCGTTGCACGGCGCGATTTCGTTGGACGATGTGAAGGAGAACAGCGAGCCGATCACGGATTTGACGGGGAACGTGATTGAGGCGACGCGGAAGCCGTATCAGCAGGGGATGGTTTTTCGAGCGGAGTATCGAGGGGGACAGTTGACGAATTTCGAGACGTTGGGGAACAACTTCCGCAACAACTTTGAGGCGGCGCCTGACTCCTTTGGGAACATTTGGCAGAGCGACAATGACGACGATGGGAACAAGGGGGTGCGCATCAACTACGTGATGGAGCACGGGAGTTTTGGGTATTCTGATGAGTTGACGGGTGCTGCGTGGCAGGCGAAGCGGCCGAACATCGAGAAGGAGATCCCGTTACGGCATTGGCATCAGAACGATCCGGGGACGATACCCAATCTTCTTCAGACGGGGGCGGGCTCTCCGACGGGATTGTTGGTGAATGAGGGGGCGACGCTGGGGAAACGCTTTGAGAATCAGATCATCCATTGTGATGCGGGGCCGCGGGTGGTGCGGTCGTATCCGGTTCGCAAGCAGGGCGCGGGGTTCAGTGCGGAGATGGTGGACATCCTGACTTCGTCGGACAGTTGGTATCGTCCGTCGGACGTGGCGATCCACCCGGATGGGTCGTTGTTTGTGGCGGATTGGTATGATGCAGGGGTGGGTGGGCATGCGATGGCGGACAACGAGGTGAACACGTTGCGAGGTCGTATTTACCGCGTGTCGCCGAAGGGGATGCGGGTGAGTGTTCCGCGGTTGGATCTATCGACGCCTGAGGGTGCGGTGAGCGCGTTACGTTCGCCGAACAAGGCGACGCAGCATGTGGCGTATCGAGCGCTGGCGGGGATGGGGGAGAAGGCGGTGCCGGCTCTGAAGGGATTGTTTGAGGGTGGGTCGGCGCGGATGCGTGCGCGCGCGCTTGCATTGTTGGCGCGGGTTCCGAAGGAGGCGAATGCGGCGTTGGCTTCTGCGTTGCGTGATACGGATACGGATCTTGTGATTGCGGGGATCCGGCTTGCGACGATGTTGGCGACGGCTGGGGAACTTGACACGACGGCGTTGGAGAACATGCCGGGGTTGGTGGGGAGATTGGTGGGGCATCCGGACCCTGCGGTTCGGCGTCAGTTGGCGGTGTCGTTGCATCATGCCAAGAAGGTCGAGCCGATGTGGGCGAAGTTAGCGGCGCAGCATGACGGCAGTGATCGTTGGTATTTGGAGGCGTTGGGGATTGGGGCGCGCGGGATTGATGACACCTGTTTTGATGCTTGGTTTGCGGAGGTGAAGGGGAAGTGGGACACGGCGGCTGGGCACGACATTGTTTGGCGTTTACGGACGGCGAAGGCGGCGCCGTTGCTTGCGCAGTTGTTGCTACGGAGTCCGGAGGAGCAGCGTTACATGCGGGCGTTCGATTTCATCTCGGATGCGCCGGAGCGCACGGAGGCGCTGCTGTTGTTGGCGAAAGAGTCGAAGGACGTGACGGTGGTGGTGGAATCGTTGCAGCGGTTGGTGAGAACGTCTGCGAAAGACACTGGGGCTGTGGCGTCGGCACTTGAGGCGGCGCTGTCTCGGACGAAGGGGCAGGCTGCCTATGTGGATATGGTGGCTGCGGTTGGGGTGGGAGGGCGTGCGGCGGACCTTTTGGAGGCGGCGTTGCGGTTGAGGCCTGCGCCTGAGGCGATGGATGCGGTGCGGATGTTGGTGAAGGACGGGGGCGGGTTTGCGCAGATCCAATCGGCGGTGAAGGGGGCCAAGGGCGCGGAGATGGAGGCGCTTTTCGGGATGTTGGGGGATAGCGGGCTCCAGAAGGCGGTTGAACTGTTGGGGCGCGAGGTGAAGGCGGACGGTGCGCCGGAGCGGCGTTCTGCGGCGATCCGCGCGCTGGCTCGCACGCAATCGGGAGCTGAGGCATTGGTTGGGATGGCGAAGGATGGCAGTTTCCCTGCGGAGTTGCGAGGGGTGGGGGCTTCGGCGCTTGCGTTGGTTCAGTACGCTTCATTGAAGGAGGACATCGGACGGTTGTTCCCGCAAGCGGGTGCGTTGGGAGGGAAGCCGTTGCCGCCGATCGCGGAGTTGGTGAAAGCCAAGGGAGATGCGGTGCACGGGCGGGAGGTTTTCGAGCGAGCCGCTTCATCGTGTGTGACCTGTCACAAGGTCGGGTCCAAGGGAGTGGATTTTGGGCCTGGCTTAGGGGCGATCGGAGCGAAGTTGCCGAAGGAGGCCTTGTACGATGCCATCATCAATCCGAATGCGGGGATCTCGATGGGTTTTGAGACATCGGAAGTCCGTCTTCGTAGCGGGGGGATCGCGATGGGGATTGTGCGGAGTGAGACGCAGGATGAGGTGGTGTTGGTGCTGCCGGGCGGGGCTTTGCAGAAGGTTCCGCGGACGGATGTTCAGCAGATCAAGAAACTGCCGGTGTCCATGATGCCAAGCGGTTTGAACCAAGCGCTCACGCAGCAGGATCTCGTGGATCTGGTTGAGTACCTTACCACGTTGAGGGATTCGAAGTGAGTTGACGCATATGGAAGCTGCGGAGGTGCTTGCGCGGGTGCGGGTTTTCCCTGATTGGCCGAAGCCGGGGGTGCGGTTCTTGGATGTGGGCAGTCTGACGGAGTCGCCGGAACTGTTCCGCTGGACGGTTTCCGGTCTATCGGCGATCGCGCGACGGGAGGGGGTGGAGGCGTTGCTAGCGGTGGACGCTCGCGGTTTCCTTTGGGGGGGTGCGGTTGCGGCGGAGATCGGGCTTCCGGTGGTCTTGGCGCGGAAGCCCGGCAAGTTGCCTGGCGAGCCGGTGTGCGCGTCGTACGAGTACGAGTACGCTTCGGGATCGGTGTGTGTGCAACGGGGCGCTCCGTTGCTGGGTAAACGGGTCATGGTGGTGGACGATGTGTTGGCGACGGGTGGCACTCTGAAGGCGTTGGAAGGGCTGTTGCGTGGGGAGTTTGGAGTGTCCGACGTGGTTCTGGCGGTGGTTCTGGAGATTGGCGGGTTGGCGGGGCGCACGCGGCTTGAGCGCGAGGGGACGAAGGTGTGTTCATTGATGTGTTCGTGATGAAGCGATTGATCCTTATCGCATTGGAGGATGAGGCTCCTCGGTTGAAGGGGCGTGAGGGCGTGCATTTTTTTGGTGTGGGCAAGGTGAATGCGGCGATCGCTGCGGCCTCACTGATCGAGCGGCACGCGCCGGATGAGGTATGGAACTTCGGCACGGCAGGGGGGATCACGGTGGGGAAGGGACTGCACGAGTGCACGCGATTCATCCAGCGCGATATGGATTGTTCGCCGCTTGGATTTGCTGTGGGGCACACCCCGTTTGAGGAGGGGTTGGAACTGGTTTTCTCCGGGGACGGATTGGTGTGCGGTTCAGGGGACCAGTTCGTGACGAATCCCAATCTCGCGGTGCCTGTGGATGTTGTGGAGATGGAAGCGTATGCGATCGCGAAGGCCTGTCGCAGAGCGGGCGTGAGATTCCGTTGTTTCAAATATGTGTCCGATGCGGCGGACAGCGACTCTGCGGGTGAATGGGAGCAGAACAAGCACCGTGGGGAGGACCTGTTTCTCCGGATCCTCGACACGCTCTGAGGTCGATCTGGGAGGTGGTCAGAACGACTGCGCCCAGGCGTGCACTTCACATTCTACGCTGACCTCCTGACTGATCTCGCCTTGGGGAGCGAGGTTCCAGATCCAGTGATGATCCGGCGCACGGAGATTGACCCCGTGTAATGCATCATCATTGGTTGCAGGGGTTTGATCATTGCCGAAGTGGGATCTTCGGATCCAGCGATCGGAGATCAGCGCTTTGATCTCGCTGGGATGTTCGCGCAGTTCGTTGAGGTGGCGTTGGATGAGGGTGAGGGGATTGGTCGAGGGATCTGAGGCGGTGGGTGGGGTCGCCAGTGCCAGTTGCGAGGCCACGTTGACCGAGGCGATGAAATCACAGGCGGGTAACGAGGCGATCGAGTTTGGGGAGGAGAGGGCTGCGACGGATCGGAGCGCTCCGGTGGTCGGGTCGAGGTGGATGAAGCCGTTCAGGTCGAGATGGATGCGGTGAACGTTCGGGCGCGCGAGGAGTGGGATCGCGGAGAAGGCGGGGTGTACGATGTCGACAAGGAGCACTTCGCGGAAACGTTTCGAGAGGGCGGTGACGGGGATATCGTGATGGAGTCCGGCTCCCAAAAGGATGGCGAGACCGGAGCCCGTGCATCGGTTCATGGTTTGGGACAGGAACTGGCGCGTTTGCGCGAGGTGCGGCGCCCATTCGGCGGAGAGGCGTCGGTGTCGGGATCGGATGCCGATGCTGGAGCGGAGTGCCTCGCGGAGGGGTGGGGCGACCGGAGTGAGGAGGTATTCGACGAGTTCGGCGATCATGTGCTAGATGCATCGCACGATGCCTGCGACGAGTTGTTTATAAACCGTTGCGCGGGATACTTTTAGTTTCGTGGAGGGGACGGTGCCGTGGGAGGCGAGGAGATCCAGGGTGCAGTGTCCGAGCGCTGCTGGGAGCCAGGCGGCGAGTCGGAGCCGGTAGGAGGGGGTGGCGTTCACGTAAGGGGTTGCAGCGGCCAACCACTCGCGGGCTTTCTGAGACCATTGCCGGTGGATTGTCCGGAACGACGGATGGTTGATGAAGTCGGCATCGACACCGATCTGGGCCGTTCGCAGTTCGGACTCTGGGAAGTAGCAGCGGCCGATGCGCAGATCTGCGGCGACATCTCGGACGATGTTGATGAGTTGCAGGGCCTGACCGAAACGGCGCGCTTGGAGTCTGCGTTCGGGCGTGGCGGGCCGGTGTGCGTGTCGGAGGTGGACGATGTCGGTCCAGAACTCGCCGACGCAACCGGCCACGAGGTAGGTGTATTCCTCGAGTTCGAGGGAGTCTTTCAGGAAGAACAAGCGTTGAGGGTCAGGGAAGCGCGTCCGGTCGAGGATCTGACCGGCGATGATCTTTTCGAGGACTTCGACCACGTGGTTGCGCTCGTCGTCTGGGAGGCGTTGGAGAAGGTCGAAGGTGAGGGGCGCGAACTCCAGAAGGGCGCGTTCTCCGGCGTGATCTGTTCGGGTTGAGAGGAGGAGATCGTTGGTGCGCGGGCGAAGGGTTCCGGAGGCGATGTCCTCTCGGTAGGAGGAAAGAAGCTCGATGTCCGAGCGCGAATGGATTGCGGGCGCATCGGCAACGGTGTCGGAGGTTCGAGCGAGCAGGTAGGCTAGGGAGATGGCGGGGCGAACGCTTTCGGGAAGGAGCCGGATGGAGAGGTAAAACGAGCGGGAGACCGATGCGAGGATGGGGCCGAGCAGTCGTTGGAGATCTTTTGCTTCCATCGATTTATGGATTCAAGTGGGCGACCTGGATGCCTGGAATGTCCCGAAGTCGCGCAAGGTGGGGTTGCGAACCTGGCGTCCCTTTCGGAGTGAACCACAGCAAACGGAGTCCGGCTTGGCGCATGCGCTGCACGGCTTTGAGCATGTTCTCCATGGCGTGAAGCGGGGTCTCGCTCCCGGTGGGTGAAGCGATGCCGTCGGAGTAGACCCACGTCAGAGGGGTGGTGGACGAGCTTCGTGCTGCGCGGATCCGGAGTTGCGTCAGACCTTGGGTGATTGCGCTGGCACCTTGTGCGGCGTCGAGATGGTTGAGCACGCGGAGCGCGTGGTTTCGGGTCATTCTCAGGAAACTCCTCACTTCTCCGTGGGTGAGCAGGTGGAGTGTCACGCGTTTGATCGCGGGGTTGTCCAAGCGGCTGAGAAGGTCGGCGATACAGTTCTTGAGGAACCCGCGGGAGGCTGACGAGCGACTGGCGTCGAGGAGCACATGGGGTTCGTGGTGGCGCGGGATCGGTTGGGTGCGCAGGTGGATTCCTGGGGAGCCTGGGCGCCACGAGTTTGCGAGGGAATGGAGGACGCTTGGGAGCCATGCGATCGCATCGGAGGGGGTCGATCCGAGGCCTTGATTCGAGCGATGTGTCGGTCGGAAAGGCAAGATGGTGAGAGGCTTGCGAGCGGCGGGAAGGGGTGGCGGTTGGGGGATGGGCGGCAACGGAGGGGTGGCGGGGCGTGCGGCGGGAGCGGTTCGCTGCGAGGGGGTGGATCGATCCTGTGGAGGCGGAGGTTGAGGTGGGTGAGTGGTGTTTGGGACGCTGCGGTGGGATGCGCACAGGGTCCATGCTTCCTCGAGGTGTTCTCGGGTGATTTCTGTGGCGTGTTCGAGGGCGGCGAGGGCGCGTGCGGAGCGGAGGGCGGCGATCTCGGCTCGCAGGCTTTCCATGCCGAGTGATGCGGCGATCTCGGCGTTTTGGGTGTGGACCGAATCGGGGATGGTCACGTTCTGGAGGGTGGCACGCGCGGTGTTGATCTCGGCGACGAGGGCTGATTCGTGGGCGGACCACTGCGCGAGAAACGCGGAGGGATCATCATCGAATGCGAGGCGGCGTTTGCTGGCTTCCGCGCGATCTTTCACATCGGTTGGCGGAAGGGTTTCGATTCCGTGTGCGAATCGGTCGGAGAGTTGGGGGCGAAGTTCTCCTTCCTCAGGATTCATGCTGCCGATGAGGATGAAACGGGCATTGGCGGAGCGACTGCTTCCGTCACGTTCGGTCCGCTGGAAGCCGGAGGAAGCAGGGTCGAGGAGGAGGTCTGCGAGATGATCTGGGAGGAGGTTGATCTCATCGACGTAGAGGGCGCCGTTGTGGGCGGACTCGATCAATCCGGGTTGTTCTTTCCATTGCCCGGATTCGACGAGGGACCGGATTTCGGTGCCTCCGGTGAGGCGTTCTGCGGAGGCGCCGAGGGGGATCTCGATCCATGGGCGATGGGTTTGGTCGAGGAGATTGAGGAGGCGGCCGAAGGCTCGGGCGAGCGTGGATTTTGCGGCGCCTCGTGGACCGGAGAGGAGGACGCCCCCGATTTGCGGATCGACGGCGTGAAGGATCAGACTCCGTTTGGCTTTGTGGAGGCCGACGATTGCTGTGAACGGGAAGAGCGGGGGTTGGAGAGGGGCCGCGTGGTTCATGGGGGTGATTCAAGGAAAAGGGATTCCCCTACGCGAGGGGAATCCCTTGTTCACAGGCGGAGCGGTCCGCGCTTACTTCATGAGTGTTGCGAGGCTTGGGGCGATGGCATCGGCCCAGATCTGGTAGCTTTTGGCGTTGAGATGGAGCAGGTCGGGCATGATCTCTTTGGAGAGGGTGCCGTCCGCTTCGAGGAATTTCGCGCCGAAGTCGAGGTAGTGGATGGATTTCCCGTCGTGGAACTTGGCGATGATGGCGTTCACGGCCTTGTTCTTGTCGCGTTGCGGGTTATTTGCGTCACCTGCTCCGCGGGGGAAGATGCCGAGGAGGAGGACTTTGGTATCCTGCGAGCGCTTGTGGATGGCGCTGATGATGTTACGGATCCCGTTGGCGACCTCTTCTGGGGAGTTCTCCTTGGTGCTGCTGTTGTTGGTGCCGATCATGAGCACGACGACCTTGGGTTTGATGCCGTCGAACTCACCGTTCTCGACGCGCCAGAGGACATGTTGGGTTCGGTCGCCGCCAATCCCGAAGTTGGCTGGGGAGTATTTTCCGAAGGAAGCCTCCCAGATTGCGCCTTGGCCTCTCCAACCTGCGGTGATGGAGTCGCCGAGGAACACGAGTTGGGCTTTTCCTTCTTTCGCGATGGCGACGAAGGAGTCGTGGGATTTCGTGAAGCCTTCTTGAGGAGCGCCGGTTTTGGCATCCATCTTTGGGGCAGCGACATCCGCCTTTTGGACGGGCAACGGAGCGGGAGCGGTTTGCTGGGTTGGGGCTGCGTTCTGGGCGAACACGTTACCTGCGAGAAGCAACGCGATGAGGGGGAGTGTTTTTAAGCGTCTCATAGACGGTGGGAGAGTGGCGGAATCTGTTTGGGGAGGCAATCGGGGATGCAGCAACTGACGGTCAGCGGGCGGCCTTCTTTTTCTGTGGAGGAAGGTCCTGCGGTTTGAGGTTGGGCGTCGGCAGTTGGGTTCGCTTGGTGGTCCAGTCGGACTTCGGTTCGTCGGCGGCCTCCCAGATGGTGAAGTTACGGAAGGAGGCGGATTCTCCTGCGACGGTGAGGCCAGGGTTCGCTTTTTGCGCTTTGAAGAGGGCGTCGGAGCCCCAGCCCGAGATCTTGCCGTTGAGGGTTGCCACCATGGTGTCCCCGACCATTTCGAGGGTGACGGTGTGCCACTGGCCGGCCTCGAGCTTTTCGGTGTGGTTGAAGAACATCACGGGGCGGTCCGGGCCGTCGTGATCGTGATCGTCTTTTCTGACGTAAAATCCTGAGGGACTGATGCCGACGCGTGCGACGTGCTCTTTTTCGTCGTTGATGGTGATGGTTGCGGACTTCGCTCCGTCGAGGCGGACGTCGACGGAGAGCACGAAGTTGTTGAGTTTGAGAGGGACGCGTCCGACGGCTCCGTGTTTATCGGCTTCGAGTTCTGCGACGGTGACCCCGGACTGGGAGCGGGTCCATTTGCCTTTTGCCTGACGCCATTTCGGGTCGGTTTTGCCTTCGGCGGATGCGGAGAGGTCGTCTTGGAAAGCGATCTGTTTTGGTTGGGCGAGCAAGGTTGTGGGAGGTTCTGGGGCGGCGAAGGCCATGCCGTAGGAGATGCCGACGGAGAGGAGGGTGGAGAGGAGAGGGAGGGTTGCGGGTTGCGGGTTCATGTGAGAGAGAACCCCGGGAAGGTCTCGGAGTTGCGGCGTTTGGCGAACGGAAGTCTCAAAGCGCATTGGGACAGGCGATTGGGCGGTGATGATGGGAGCAAGTCGAGAGGAGGGAGATGTTTGGCATGGATGATGTTCCAACGGGTGATGAAAACCCTTTGAACATGAAACATTTGATCTCCGGATTGAGCTATCTATTGGCTGTCTCGTACGTGCTGGGACAGGGATTTGTCGGATTGGAATCGGGCGAGTTGTTGCCCCTCATCTTGGGGCTTTTGGTGGTCCTGCACGGGTTTGCGTGTGTGGGATGCCTGTCGTTTTCGGAGGGGGTCAATCGGACGAATGTGGTGTTGTGGGTGGGGATTTTGAGTCTATCGAGCTGGGTCCTGACGGCTCAAGGGTTGGTGGAATATTCGCAGGGCAAGTCGCCTTTGGTGTTTGCCCTGATGAAGTTCGGCGTTTCGGCGCTGGTTTCCATCATGTCGTTGATGGACGTCCGCGGGATGTCGCAGGGGAGTGGTTCTGGGGGGCACTGAACCGGTGCTGCGGTCCAGCGGCGGGGCGCTGGTCAGATTTCTTGCACGGCATTCGAACTCTGGGTGGGACCGAGTGGTTCCTTTCAAGGTTTTTTCTTCCTGAGGTTTTGTTTCTTTCCGCGCTCGCGGGCTGGTTTCGGCACGCCAAATGCGTT